>JAFWIM010000131.1 GCA_017514845.1 Lachnospiraceae bacterium | reverse complement strand
AGGAAGGACACCGGGTTCGCGATCAGCGGACCGAAGTCGGTCATCGCGCCGACACCCATGAAGATAAGGGACGGAAGGATGGACCACTCATCCAGCTGGTAGAAATAATACAGAAGACCGCCGGTGCCATTCGACATATCGGACGGATGCGCGATAATATCCGGATAGATATTAACAAGAAGCATACCGAACGCGATAGGTACGAGCAGAAGCGGCTCATATCCTTTTGCGATTGCCAGATACAGGAAGAACAGAGCAACCAGGATCATGATGTAGTTGCCTACAGTCAGATTGAAGAAGGCTGTCTGGGCTACCAGATTTGACAGTGTTCCTAAAATATCCATTTAAACCCTCCAATTATCAGTTCAGGGTAGCAAGAAGGTCGCCGCTCTCTACTGCGTCGCCGGCGTTCTTATTGATGCTTGCGACTGTGCCTGCCTCCGGCGCAACGACCGGAATCTCCATCTTCATAGACTCAAGGATGATAACTGTCTCGCCGGCGTCCACAGATTCACCGACATTTTTCACGACCTTGAAGACCTTGCCCGGAACCTGAGCAGTGACTTCGATGCCGCCTGCTGCACCTGCTGCCGGAGCGGGAGCTGCCGCCGGGGCGGGAGCTGCTGCCGGAGCGGGAGCTGCCACAGGTGCCGGAGCTGCCTGAGGAGCTGCACCGGCTGCTGTCTCTTCGACTGTGACGTTGTATGCTACGCCATTAACTGTAATCACGTAATTTTTCATTTTATATCCCTCCTGGATTATTACCGGCGCTTAACGCCACTTATTAGTCTTGACTCTCTTTATCGAACGTACAACGAATCCTTCGACCGGTCTGTCCTCTGCCGCTGCGATTGCTGCCGCGATAACAGCGATGAGGGCAGGATCGCTCATCGGATCCTGGGCATAAGCTGCCTGCGGTGCAGCCTTTGCTGTCTTTGCGGGAGCAGGTTCCTGTGCCTTGGGTGAGGCAGGTGCCGCTTCCTTTTTAGCCGGCGGCGCGACTGCCATGTTCACGAACTTGAAGCAGTAAATGATCAGGGACAGCAGGATGAGGACTGCAAATACAGTAGCGATACCGATGATTGTATTTGCTCCCGCCACCTGGAGTCTCTGGCCGAGTGTCTGGTTCGTGTCATCAGAGTAATCAGCGATCGTCGTCTTGACCGGTGTGGATGTTTCATCGTAGGTGATGGTCATTGCCATCTGAGCGCCGTCCTCGCCTGTCATGATGATACGGCTCGTGTATTCATCATGGTGCCTCATTGTGAGATCAACAAAAGCCTGTGTACACTGTCCGTGGGCGTCAACGAAGGCTTTCCAGCGTGCACCGAAATCATTGTCGAACGTTCTGCTGATGAGTACCTGCCCCTGTTCTTTGTAGGCAGCATAGTTCTCATAGGAGACCTGCGTGAGGATTGCCGCAAATTCTCTCTCGGTGTAATCCTGGATGCTTGCAATATTCTGCTCTCTGATAGCCGCGACCGCTTCCGCTTCGACCTGTGTGGCTGTCTTCTGCGGACCGCATGCGGTGACGGAAATCGCGAACACACAAATTGCGAGGAGGGCGATTGTCAGTTTTCTGAATTTCTTCATCTGTTCCGCCTTTCTTAGATCGTGCCGTGTTTCTTATCCGGACGGCTTTCCCTCTTTGTGTAGAGCATTTCGAACGCGCCGATCAGATACTTTCTTGTATCGGCGGCATCAATAACTGTATCGACATAGCCGCGAGCTGCTGCGGAGGCAACATTTGACTGAAGTGCCTGATAATCGGCTGCTGCCTTTCTCTGAGCAGCTGCGTCACCGTCTGCCGCAAGGACTTTGCCTGCAAGCTTGGAATCCATAGAGCCGATCTCGGCGTTCGGCCATGCATATACATAATCTGCCAGAGGCTTGGAGCCCATAACAACATAAGCACTTCCGTAAGCCTTGCCTGTTACCAGCGTGACCTTCGGGACAGTTGCGTTGGCGTATGCGTATGTAAGGCGGGCTGCTGCCTTCGGAAGCATGCGCTCTGCCCTCTCTTTTCTTGCCAGTCCCTGTACATTGACGAGAGTAAGGACCGGGATGTTGAATGCGTCGCAGAAATTGATGAACTTCGCTGCCTTGCCTGCGTCCATCGGGCAGAGTGTGTCTTTATCGCCGCGGTTCGCGACCGCTCCGACTGTGAGACCGTTCAGTCTCAGGAAACCGGTCACCATATTGTGGCCGGAAGTTTTGCCGGTCTCGAAGAAGATGCCGCCGTCGGCGATCTGTCCCAGAATGTCTGCAGCATTGCCGGTCAGAGTCTCGATGCCTGCCACGGAGCGGTTCGGGTCATCAGCGCACGGAATGATATCGCCCTCATCGGCATTGTTGACCGGGAGCAGGGAGATAAGCTGGCGAACTTTTGCGTACACTTCTTCTTCGGTTCCGATGACAGCGACGTTGTTGCTCTCTGCCTGATACTCTGCTGACTGGTTCGAGAGTGTGTCGACGCTCTCACCGATGACCGCATCCGGTACGTTGACGAAGAGCTTGGCAGAATCCGTCATGAACGCGAAATCGGAAAGAGCCGGGATAAAGGACAGTCCGCCGCCGCAGCTGCCGAATACAGCTGTGATCTGCGGGATCACACCGCTTGCGAGGACCATGGTGCGATAGATCTGTCCCAGTGCGTAGAGCGCGTCTGTTGACTCTTCGAGACGGATACCGTTGGAATCAAGGATACCAATGACAGGAGCTCCGGTCCTTCTTGCCAGTGTATAAAGGTTGACGATTTTCTTAGCATGCATTTCACCGATGGTACCGCCGAGCACAGATACATCCTGGCTATATACATACACAAGGCTGCCTTCGACAGTTCCGTAGCCGGTGATCACACCGTCATTGGGAGCTGCTTTGGCAGAGAGGTTGAAATCAGTGGCGCGAGCTGTTACCATGCCGCCGATCTCAACGAAGCTGTTAGCGTCAAGCATTGAATTAATTCTCATGCTTGCTGCAGTCTGCGTATCACTCATTGTTACTCCTCCATAGTTTATGTAACTTTATATTATCTGCTAAATCATAACGCAAATTGTGACTTTTATCAACAGCTAAGCCGACAAAACTGCACAAAAAAAGAGAGCTGTTTTCTACAAAATGAACATTTTCTCTCTTTTTATACAATATTTTGTGTGATTTGCTCCCAGCGCGGGTCATACATCTACCGTCACACCCGCTTCACTTTCGGCTTCCGCCCTGAAATCTTCCAGCTTGACGGGATTTATCTCCGGAAGATCTTCAGATGAAGATACGCCGAATCTTCGAAGGAACTCTTCCGTTGTCCCGAAGAGGATCGGTCTTCCGGGCAGTTTTGCCCTCCCCAGCTCCTTTACCAGCCTGTATTCAATCAGACGGTTGATCGCATGATCGGAATTGACTCCGCGTATACGCTCCACTTCAGACTTTGTCACCGGCTGTTTATAGGCTATGACAGAGAGAGTTTCGAGCATGACTTCGGTGAGTCTCGGTTTTTTCGGCGCAAGTTCGAGCGCGATGAGGGCATCGTAAAAATCAGGGTTGGTGCACATCTGGTATGCGTCTTCGAGCCGGATGATCCGGATTCCCCGCCCTTCTTCATCATACATTACTCTGAGGAACTCCGCTGCGTCTTTTATTTCCTCTTCGGAAACTTCCAGAGCCCGCGCCATATCTTTAATAGATTCGGCCTGTCCGGTCGTGAACAGGATCGCTTCAACTGTCGCCTTCAATCTGTCAAATTCCATTGTGTCTCCATTCTTTACTCCAAAGATTCGCCTCCGGCTTCGCCGAAATCATTTTCAAGATTAACCGCGGATATATCGGCACCCGGAACATACTCGATCATGATGTCCCCGGCAGTTTCCTCCTGTGTGACCTCGACAATGCCGTACTTCATGAGCTCGAGCATTGCCAGAAATGTGACGATCACCTGGACTTTCGAGCGCTGCCCTGCCAGAAGATTCCTGAAGGACATGCGCTTTTTCTTTTTCGCTGTGTCAGCCACCCAGACCAGCTTATCCGCGAGGCGGACTTCTTCTTTTTTGATCGTGCCGAACTGGCTGCGCACCGGGTCGATCTTTTCTGTCTGCCTGCGCAGCACCGAGTCGAAGATCTCATGCAGTTTTGCCAGTGTGATGTCGGCGACGAGCTCATCCAGATTGACCTCCGGGCGGTAACTGAGGACCTCCTTCGGTGTCGTGTCAGGCTTATAGAGCGATTTTGCGGCGTCATCCATGCGGTCCCGCAGCTCGTACGACATATATTTGTAGGTCTTATACTCGAGGAGCTGTGCGACAAGTTCCGCTCTCGGATCGATCTCCTCCCCCTCTTCGTCCGTTTCCGGCGGAAGAAGCATCCTGCATTTGATTGAAATGAGCTCTGAGGCCATGACCATAAATTCACTCATCGTGCCGAGGTCCTCGGTCTCCATCTGCTTTACATAAGCAAGATACTGCTCGGTGATCTCCACGATGGGGATGTCGAAGATATTGACTTTGTTTTTTTCGATCAGATGGAGAAGAAGATCAAGCGGCCCGTCAAAAGCTGTCAGGGAAACCTGTAATGCCATATGTCCTCCTTCGTTATCGTATTTGATACAGCGCCATGGGCGATGGATCCTTTTCGTGCATTACTGTCTGTCCGTGCGGGACATTGTCATGCAGTCGGGTCTTCCGCTTCCTTATGAGAGAGATAGTCGCGGATGAATCTGTCCATGAAAGCGGATGTCGTCGATGAGAAAAGTCTGCGTTTCTCCTCATCATAACCGGTCTTAATGGCTGCCTCCACGGCATCAATGACGATTTCCGGGTCGAAATTGCAGGTTTCGATAAACCGTTCGGGATGGCCGATGATCCTGCCGAACATGCGCTGTTTTTCGTTCCATACGAGACCTACACTCGGAACCGCGTAGGAATAAGCGATGATACTGGCGTGCAGCCTTCCGGTGATCACCGCGTCGAATCCGTTTATATAGCGGGCAAGCTGCCCCACCGATGTGGGTCTTTCATACATGAGCTCTTTCTTTTCCGTATCGGAGAGCCCCATGTATTTGGCCAGGTCATTCAAAAATTGCATATCAGCGGTTGTCCCGTTACAGAAGACCCTGCACTGCATGCCGCGTTTTTGGATTTCGCGGACAAGCAGCGACCAGAATTTAAGCATATCTTCGCGGGTAAAGTCAATATCGTTGTCCACAAAAAGACCGGATCTGACGGTGCCAAGGCCAATGATACGACCCGTGTGCGGCTTTTTCCTCAAAGGCTTAAGGAACGACAGGGAACATACCGGATCCGCGACAAGCTCGGTCACCTGATTGTTCTCGCAGTATTTACCGGAAAGAGTGTCGATATCGTCACGTGTAGAAATATATTTTACACAGTCACGGTTCAGAGCGCGCTTAAGGAGCATGCACTCGGGGTCGTTCTCGTCATACCCTTCCACACCGACTGCGTTCATCATGACCGGAACTCCCAGTTTATCGGCTCTTTTTGTGAACTCATCGATATAGATGTGGAATTCCTGATACTTGTACTTTACAATTCCCCCTCCTGCAAATATGACTGCTGCCGTATCGGAATCAATATACCTGCGTGCCAGACGATTACAGACATATCTGGCCTCCTTTTTAGGAAGGGCTGCAAGACCTGACCTGTATCCGATCTTTGTATAAAGCTTTTTCAGGTAACGGAACGGCCTGTTGATTGTATTCTTATCGATGGCGTACCTTCCCGTCAGGTCGACTTTGCGGATTTCCATATCGCAGATTCCGTGACTGATGAGAAGCTTCTGAAGCATCTTATAGGCGCACATATAGATTGCCTGATCCCCCAGATTGTTGTCATATTGAAGTCCCGCAAGAACTATGTTTTTACTCATGATTGTTTCCTGCTTTCTATTATATTAGTCTCATTCGAGAGATGAAAATGCGGTATGCTCCGTATAGCATTACGGATTTGCGGAATTCGGACTGATCCTTATGACCACCAGTTCCCGGGGATTGAAAATGCGGATCGGAATTGAGTGGTCGCCGAGACCGGCCGACGCGATAATGCAGCGTTCATGGGCAAGCTCCTTCATACCTACGCCGAACTTTGGAAAAGGATAACCGTAAGGGCTGAGGAGCGCTCTGCCGGAAAACGGTGACCTCACTACCCCGCCGTGATAATGCCCCGAGACGGTGAGGTCAGCGCCCCATTCGCCGTAGACATCATAGAACTCCGGGTTGTGAGCCAGAAGGATCGTGTATGAACCGTCCCGGGGAACAGTTCCGATCTTCTCTGTGATATAGGATACATCGCAGTGCGGTTTCCGGAACTTAATATACTTTTCCAGAGAGACCTCGAGTCCCGAAATGTGTATTTTTGTGCCACCTATGGTGATATCCTCAGATTTATTGTTCAGCAGATGTATGCCTGTACGCTTCAGCCTCTTCACATAGGCGGCGTATGTCGGTTTTTCGTATCTGCGAAACTCTGTCTCGTGATTTCCGTTCGAACAGTAACAAGGAGCGATTTTCGTCAGCGCCGACACAAGGGACAGAGCCGTGCGGTAAGAATTTTTCCGGGTGCCGACAATGAGATCGCCGGCGCACAGAATGAGGTCCGGAGACTCGCTTCTGATACGATCAATGAGAACGCTGTTGTTCGTTCCGTATACTTTATTATGCAGATCCGTGATGAGCGCGCATGTGAACGGATCTTTGACCCTGCTCGATGTAATTTCATATCTGGTGACTGTAAATTCCAAGACCTCACTCCTAGCAAAAGACCTCCGGCTTGCGTCGGAGGTCATAAGTTTTAACTATATCAATTGTACTTTCTCTTGCGGGCAGCTTCGGATTTCTTCTTACGACGAACAGACGGTTTCTCATAATGCTCGCGCTTGCGGATCTCCTGCTGGATGCCTGCCTTCGCACAGCTGCGCTTAAATCTTCTAAGTGCGCTGTCAAGCGATTCATTCTCTTTTACGATAATGCCTGCCATGGACCTGATTTCACCTCCCCCTGAACCTTTTGGGGTTTATTTGTCTATATCTCAACTCATATTTCGATACGGACAGTGACTATTATACTATCGCCGCGCCCTGCGAGTCAATGAATTTTTTAGCGAAATTCAAACAATTTCGTGTCTCTCACCCCCGCAGGGAACATCGGCACAGCTTATCCTGAAGGTGCTGTCACTTAATCTGATTTTTCAGAACTTCGACAGCTTTGGCCAGAGCGTCCTTAATTCCTGCCGGATTCTTGCCGCCGGCCTGAGCCATGTTCGGACGTCCGCCGCCGCCACCTCCGACAAGTTTCGCGGCTTCTCTGACTACATTTCCGGCATGAGCGCCCATCTTGATCGCGGATTCGGTCGCCGTGACCATGAGGCTGACTTTGCCGCCGTTATCGGAGGCAAGGACGATGACGGATGTCGGGAGCTTCTCCTTGAGAGAATCACCGAGATCGCGAAGACCGTTCATGTCAACGTCTTTCAGAGCTTTAACGACCACACTGACACCGTTCACATCGGCGGCGTCGGATGCTGCGTCACCGAGTGATTCCTGGGCTGCCTTAGCCTTCATGGATTCGATCTCGGAGCTTAAAGCTTTGATCTCCTCCTGAAGTTTCTTCACGTGGGAAGTGACATCCTTCGGGGAAGTTTTGAGGAGTCTTGCCGCCTCATTGAGTGTGTTCTCGATGCCGCGGTAGTACTCAAATACATTTGCGCCTGTGAGCGCTTCGATACGTCTGACGCCTGCTGCGACGCCGCTCTCGCCTACGATCTTGAACGCCTGGATCTCGCCTGTGTTCTTTACATGCGTGCCGCCGCAGAGCTCGATGGAGAAATCGCCCATGGAGACAACGCGAACTTCTTCGCCGTACTTCTCACCGAAGAGAGCCATAGCGCCGGTCTTCTTCGCCTCCTCGATACCCATGATGTCTGTGCGGACCGCAAGCTCCTTACGGATCTGCTCGTTGACGATGTTCTCGACCTGCTCGATCTCTTCCTTTGTCATCGGCTTAAAGTGGACGAAGTCGAAACGCAGGCGGCTCGGGGATACATAGGATCCCTTCTGCTCGACATGATCGCCGAGGACCAGCTTTAAGGCCTTCTGAAGAAGGTGTGTGCCTGAATGGTTCTTCTCTGTATCGAGGCGTCCGCTCTTGTTGACGATAAGGTGGGCTTCGTCACCGACCTTGACTACGCCGGATGTCACTTTGCCGATGTGCGCGATCTTGCCGCCGTTTATCGGCTGTGTATCTTCAACGGTGAATTCACCTTCTGCTGTCCTTATGATACCCGTATCACCGATCTGTCCGCCCTTTGTTGCGTAGAACGGAGATTTTTCAGTGATGACCGTGCCCTTGTCGCCTTCGGCGAGGGACATGACAGATTCGCCAGGATTATCATCCGTGATTTCCGTCGTGAGAATAATGACTCTGGAATCATCTTCTGTGCGGTCATAACCTGTGAACTCGGAAGAGATTGTCGGATCCAGCTTATCGTAGATCGTGAGTTCCTTACCGCTGTAGTTGGTCGTCTTCCGGGCTGCTCTCGCGCGCTCTTTCTGCTCCTGCATAGCCTTGGCGAAGCCTTCCTCGTCGGATGTGAGACCCATATCTTTCAGAATATCTCTGGTAAGGTCTGACGGGAATCCGTAGGTATCATAGAGCTCAAATGCTTTGTCACCGGACAGGACTGTCTCCCCTTTGGCTTTCATATCTTCGATATAGTCATTAAGGATCTTGATGCCCTGATCGATGGTCTTGCCGAAGGCTGCCTCCTCACTCTCAAGCACGCTGTGGATAAAGACTTTCTTCTCCTCCAGCTCCGGATATCCGTCTTTGGAAGTTTCAATGACGGTGTAGGACAGGTCCGCCATGAAGGCTCCCGGGATGCCCAGACGTCTGCCGGCCATGGCGGCGCGGCGGATCAGCCTGCGGAGAACATATCCGCGGCCTTCGTTGGAAGGTGTGATGCCGTCCGAGATCATGAATGTCGCGGAGCGAATATGATCTGTGATCTTTCTTACGTCGACGTCCACAGCCGGATCCTTGTGGTACTCTTTATTGGAGATCTCGCATACCTTCTCGCGAAGCGTGCGGATCGTGTCGATATCGAACATGGAGTCCACGTCCTGCACAGCGACTGCCAGTCGTTCGAGCCCCATACCGGTATCAATATTCTTCTGTTTCAGAGTTGTGTAGTTGCCGTGACCGTCGTTCTCGAACTGTGTGAAGACGTCGTTCCAGATTTCCATGAACCGGTCGCCGTCGCTTCCGGGCTCGGTATCATTTTCATCTGTCATGTACTTTTCGCCGCGGTCATAATAGACTTCTGAACACGGACCGCAGGGACCTGCACCGTGCTCCCAGAAATTGTCTTCCTTGCCGAACTTGTAGATACGGTTCTCCGGAATGCCGATCTCATCTCTCCAGATAGCCAGAGCTTCGTCGTCCTCGAGATAGACGGACGGATAAAGCCTGTTCGGATCAAGACCTACGACGTCTGTCAGGAATTCCCATGTCCAGTGGATCGCTTCTGTCTTGAAATAATCACCGAATGAGAAATTGCCGAGCATCTCAAAGAAAGTGCCGTGGCGGGCTGTATGGCCGACATTGTCGATATCGCCTGTTCTGATGCACTTCTGGCAGGTCGTGACCCTTTTTCTCGGGGGAACCTCAGCTCCTGTAAAGTACGGCTTGAGCGGTGTCATACCGGCGTTGATCAGCAGTATCGAATTATCATTGTGGGGTACCAGCGAGAATGATTTCATCGCGAGGTGACCCTTGGATTCCATGAATTCAAGGAACATCTTTCGAAGTTCGTTTACACCATATTTTTCCATGGCTGTCTCCTCTCCATTTTAACAAACTTCTCAAATTATAGTACAAGGGATAAAATTTCACAAGTATGCAAATATTATTTGCTGTAAAGCTGTTCCCGGCCATCGAAGAAGAGCGATTCGGCCGGGCTGTCTGAGCTGTGGCATTACAGTGTGACAGCGGTGTAAGGCAGGAGGTTGTCGGCCGCGTTCGTGGCGAGCTCGTCGCAGCGCTCGTTTTCCCTTAGTCCGGCGTGGCCTTTGACCCAGTGCCAGCTTATCCTGTGCGGCTTTGCCGCGGCCAGCAGTCTCTGCCACAGGTCAATGTTCAGGACAGGCTTGCCGTCGGATTTTTTCCAGCTTTTTTTGATCCAGCTGTCGATCCAGTGGTCATTAAAGGCCTTGATCACATACTGGGAATCGGAATAGAGATCAATCTCGCACGGTCGGTTCAATGCCTCGAGACCGGCGATCACTCCCATGAGCTCCATGCGGTTGTTGGTTGTCTTTTCAAAGCCCTCTGAGATCTCCTTCACATGTCTTCCGCCTTTTTGATCGATATATATTATTACGGCACCGTAGCCGCCCGGTCCGTCGGGGTTTCCTCTCGCGGATCCGTCTGTATAAATTGTAACTTTCATGGCTCATATCCTTTCAGATGCGGTCCCACTCTCCGCTCTTTGTAAAGTCCTCTGCCATTTTCCGGGCAGAATCTACGACATTAGTATTGTAGCCCATAACGCTAAGAAGCCGGATCGCATTACTCGTCATGGCTCGGCCCTCCATCAGCCTGTAGCTAAAGCGCACATCGCCGCCGTCGATTTCTTCCTCGAAATGGAGGTTTCTGTAGAGTGATTCGAGAATATAGCTGAGCTCTATATCATGAGTGGCTGCAAATATGACCGCGTTTCCTTTTGCCAGCATCTCAAGAATCTTTGAGGAGGCAGCTATTCTCTCGACCGTATTCGTCCCGCGAAGGACTTCATCGACGATACCGAGGACAGGCACGTCGCTGTCAGCAGCCATATCTACGATGCGCTTTAAAGAGCGTATCTCAACAATAAAATAACTCTCCCCTCCGAGCAGATTGTCGGTCAGTGCCATAGACGTGACGATTTTCATATAGGGAGCTGACCACGCCTCTGCCGGCACTGTGTCCAGACTCTGCATGAGGATCTGGTTCACAGCTATGTTCTTCAGGAAAGTCGACTTGCCCGACGCGTTCGAGCCTGTAATCAGATTTCCGCCTTCGCAGGTGAAACTGTTCGGTACCGGATCCCGAAGGAGTGGATGATACATTTCTTTTCCGGAAATGACCGGAACATCATTAATCGTTCCGTGACACCAGCGCGGAAGGAGCTGTCTGAAGGACGCCGCTGCCATGGCGGCATCTATAGTGCCGACGACATCGAGAAGGTCCATGCATTCTTCCTCGTGACCAGCAAAAGTCTCGACCATGCTGTCGAATTTGATGAGATCCAGATGAAAGAACATCTTAAGATATTCAAGGATGGTATCTCCGAGCCCGGTCCCGACATTCCCGCCGGAGGTGACAAAGAACGCTCCTGTCTCAAATCCTGTCAGAGCCTTGCAGGCAGCGTCCGCTCTCTTCGCAAGCGGCAAGAGCTCGCTGTCTGTGCAGGAGGCGATTTTACGTCCCGCCGTGATCAGTTTTATGATACAGGAAAATCCCCGGATATACGTCTGAGTCTTGTCTCTTAAACTGATATGGATGAAAAAGTTGATAAATAGAGCAGGCAAAAGCAGCAGGACTCCCGCGAGCGGAAAAACAAAAAGGAGCAGGATTCCGGCCGCGGACAGCAGACCTGCGGCGATGTATTTCATACGTCCGATCCGGTGTGCCGTTTTGATCTGACATATGTAATCATAAAAGGACATTTTTTTCATGCGGCCGACATCATACAGAATCTGCTGCATGGAGAGGCGGCGGTCAGGATCTGCATTGAAATACTCCATCAGGGCATTGCGCACGGCAAGGGAGCTGTCGTCGAAAACAGGTTTCCGGAGCCAGGAATACAGAACGTCCTCTCCCGGTGATGATAATGCAGCGTTAATCATGCGGAATATATCATTCATACCGCAGTCATTCCATGTGATATCGTCGACCGTAAAGCCCTGGGTCTTTCTGTCCCTGAAATAATGGGAAATGCTGGCGAACTCTTCGGCTGACTGCCTGAGCGAAGGCTGCTTTCCCCAGTTTTTTTCAGCTGCTTTTTTGAACTCGACTGCCTTTTTTCTGTTATCGGTGATGATCGAATATGCAAATGTCACTGTCAGCACACAGGCAATCACAATGATCGCAATCCCTGAATCCATAAAAACCTCCACAAAAGACTGCCGGCCCGCAGACCTAAATGCTCTCCGGACAGGCAGCCTCATTCTTTTTATTCTTCATAACGCATCCTTGCGGCAAGAACGCTGGGGCGTTCCTTATTATCACCAGACTTCCGCGTCGAGGAAGAACACATGGCCTTTGTAGGTCAGCATGTTCTTTCCCGCGCCGTAGCCCGACGCGAATTTCGGATAGGACCCGGAATGCGCATATCTGTTCCATGCAGCCGGGGTCATGAATGAATTATATATGAAAGCGGACGGCTTGATCTGGGCTCCTGCTTTCAGCGTAGTCTTTGTGCTCGTCGCAGACGAACTTCTGACATATTTTGTGGCGTCAGCCTCAAGGACAATGTTCTTTTTGGCTGCGGCGTTTGCCGCCGCTTTTCTGGCCTTGGAAAGGTATGAAGCCTCGCCGACAGATATATCCGTCAGCACTCTGGTGAGTGCTCCGTCACGCGCGACCTGCCACTGCCCGTACTGATAAATCATGTACTTGAGAGTGCCCGGATACTCAACGTAATTGCCGGCCTTCGCGGCAGCTGCACCCTCGGCCATACGCGTTTTGATGACATAGGCTACCATCATCATGCCCGCAACACCCTGATCTCCGGCTTCCGTGTAGAGGACTGCAGCCATAAAATCCGTGTCGGAGACACTCGGATCTGTCAGGAACTGTTTTTCAAGCTTAAAAGATTTTTTGGTTACCGGGTCTGTCTGGTAAACATATCCTCGGTCGGAGGATGAGGTCACAGTGGTGACTGCGAGGCTGAAATTCTGAAGACTGTTCAAGTTGGACGACTCGGTATACATCCTCAGATTGACATTATTGGCTGCTGCAGCTGACTTTGATGTCAGCGCCTTACCGTTCAACTTGCTCACGATCTTGAACTTGTTAAGGCACCCCTTGATCTTCCATTTTTGCCCGTTCAGACCTTTATAGGTCTGTTGAACGACATCGACATCGTTGCCTTTACCGTTACCCTTGACAGTTAAGGCTTTCTGATTCGCCGCCACAAGGATCTTGCAATATCCGTCACCGAGAGGTACGATCGTAAATTTCTGGAAGTTGTTGGACTCATTCTTATAGAGAGTCGCAGTTGAATTATCCGTGTTGTTCTTTCCCGGAATCGTGACAACGTAGGATGATTTGTAATTGAACTTGATCTGGTACGCGCCCTCGTTGACCGAAACATTCGGAGCCGCCACCGGAACGAACTTGAACATCTGAGCTTTGTAACAGGGGTTCGGCTTTGTCAGATAGATGTTAGTGCCGAGTGCAGTGCTGCCGCCCTTAACGCCGAGCGCAAAATTATGAATGTCCTGAGAAGGCTTTAGAAAATAATAACCGTCATCCCTGTTGGTCGAGGAATAGAATATCTGTTTGGCGCCGTTGTATATCGTTCCCTGTCGGATATTGGTACCTAATGCCATCTTATTCGCGGTGACCTCCATAAAGTGACCCGATATGCATGCCTGCAGGCTGAATCTGCCGTTTCCGAGATTCTTGATATAGAATACTCTCGATGCTTTGCTGCAGGTCGGGCCAAGCTGAATATTTCCTCCGTTCAGCCATGAATCATTGGCCACTTCGAGATAGCGGTTTGAATTAAGTTTGGACTGGATCATGTAATAGCCGGACTTCATGTTGTTCTTGGTCCAGGGAGTGGTCTGAACTTCGCACCTGACAAATTTCCACTGCTGTGACGCTGCGGATTTATTGGTATCGACGAATACATTTGCGAAATTCGTGGCTTTTCCGCCCTCGACTGTGAGAACATTTTTGGAAAGTCTGGTCTGGATCGTACAGTAGCCGGATCTGCTGCTCTTCTGAATGTACCAGCGCTTGCCGTCTGTGTTGCTGTCTGCGTATTGAATGACATTGGCTCCCGCTTTTGTGGATGCGCCGCTTACAGTTACGGCTCTGGAGGAAAAGATATTGGTTATTCCATAGACACCGTTGCCGTAATTAGTGACATGGAAACGCTGGGCGTCGCAGCCGTTTTTTGCGTACAGAGTGATATTCGCGTTGTTGTATAAGGACTGACCTTTGACATGCAGCGCGCTTTTTCCATTGATACCGGTGAGGATATAATAGTCGCCTGTAGCAATCCCTGCGTCCGTTCCTGTTGAAGAAACGGCGCCTACGATTTCTTCCTGCGTTTCCTCGACAGCGGCAATGGATTCTGTATCAGCAGGAATCTCATCCTGATCGTTCATATGTGGGGTTTCTTCCGGAACCAGCGCGTCACTTAAAGAGCTTTCATCTTCGGGTACGTCGAATGCCGAAGGCGCATCCTCTTCTTCCTGAATATCTGCGGGGCCGGGCACCTCTGCCGCTTCTATCTCCTCGGCCTCAAATTCATCGGAGCTAACTGCCGAGCCCGCTTCAAAAACACTGTCGGTCGTGATTTCTTCTTCAGTGAGGGTTTCTATGCGCGCAGTATCTTCCGGTTCGGCTGCAAGAGCGGTTGTCGGGACACCTGCAATGCTGCCGAGAATAAAGATGATGGCGAGCATGAACGCGATAATTTTTTTCATGTTAGTACTCCTTAATACAAAGAACCGCAAAAAGGTCCGGTGAAGTCAGCATGACGATCCGGACCTTAAAAACTGAGAATTTATTTTTCCTGATAGTTAGCTCTCAATAGTTTTCCGTAGATTTTATCATAAATCGAGTCCGCCTTGTCAATGGATCCGGCAATATATCGGCCTACCCTCGTGCTCAGCTGGTGTGCATATTCACGGTCTTTCATTAAGCGGGTATTGACATATACGTTGAGGGCTGCGCTCTCAAGTGCTGCTTTGCACATTGCGGCTGCGCATCCTGCATCCGATATTGCCTGCGGATTTCCTTTATCGGCGAACACTTTAATGATATCGAGGGCCTGTGAGCAGCAATACATAACTTCAATGGGGACAGAAGCCGCATCGTGAAGGCACTTCTCTATTGTCGCGTCCCGGATCGCTGTCTCTTCCGGAGTTCCTTTCGGCAGTTTATACGCCTGCATGAGAGGTTCGAAAGCTTCCGGGTCCATGTCGATCAGCTGGCTGAAGACCTCGAGCAGTTCCTCGGATTTCTTCATCAGATCCAGCATTTCCGGCTCTACATCCTTAAATTTTTCCTTTCCTACTGTCAGACTTCCTACCATGTGTCCGAGGGCAAGACCGAGAGCACCGACGAGAGCGCTGGTTCCGCCGCCGCCGGGCACTGCACTCTTTGAGGACAGCTTTTCAATATACTCATCGATTTTCATTGTGGAAAACTCCATTGTGATTCACCTCCGAAAATACCAAAAGATATTCTGAGTATACCACAGGCTCAGAAGAATTGTCCATTACTTCGGAAAGCGCCAATGCGCGGGATCTTTACCTTTCTCACGAACAGATCAACAACGAAAGCGTTGGTCAGGAGCGTAATGACAGTGACCGGCAGCCTGGAAAAGAAAAGAACACTGAACGGAGTGCCGTAAGCCGACGAGAGGGCAAATGTCGTGATGCACTGTGACGTGATTGCCATCGTTATCCCAAGGACCAAAACGACTCTCAGGTAGGACGCGATACTCTCGGCATACGTCTCAGCCTTTTTGGTTCTGAGGAGTCCGGAAAGGAGTCCGGGAATGACTCCCCAGAGGCACGTCGATACAGTGATGAGCGGGAACGGCGCATATCCTGATACGACGCATCCCATGAGATCAGCGGCAATACCGGTGAGTCCGCCTATAAAGGGACCGAACCAGATTCCTGCGAGGAAGACCGGGGCCGCGGAAAAATTGATCCTTATTGAGTTCCCGAGATTGATGGTGAAAACTCTTGACAGCAGAATGTTCATTGCCACCAGAACACCGGTGTACGCAAGTATTGTGACTGGGATTTTTTTCATAATAAAAGCTCCTCCTTTCAGTATAGTAGTGCTACACCGAAGGGGAAGCCCTTCGGAAATCAGTAGCGAATGCGGCAGTGCACCGCGGATCCACCGCGTAATCGCGGCCTTCCTTCGTCCATGGTCAACATCCCGTACACATGGCACTTAACGCGCAGCTGCCTACTCTACTATTCCCACCTGTTTTCAACCGTATTATATTACATAAAAGAAATAATACAACTGTTTTTCAACAACTCACAGACTTTTCACATATTGCCATAAAGCCTCGTGCAGGTCGTTCTTATACCATTCTTTTAAAGTTCCTGCCAGTCTCTCGGAAGTTCTTCCTCTTTTACATAATTTTCCATTTTCTTATCGCGGGTCATAAGATCCATGACAGCCTGCCCGGGGTCCTTGCCCTCAAACAGGACCTTATTGACCTCGTTCGTGATCGGAAGGTTTACCCCGTATTTCTGTGACAGTGTGAGGGCTGCCTTGGCTGAATAGACACCTTCCACTACCTGTCCGACTTCCTTCATTGCATCCTGCATGGACATGCCCTGGCCGATCAGTACGCCGGCTTTTCTGTTGCGGCTGTGCTTCGATTCGCACGTGACGATAAGATCGCCTATACCGGAAAGTCCGTACAGGGTCTCGTAGGAAGCGCCCATACGGCCGGCAAGACCGACCATCTCGTGGATGCCGCGGGTGATCAGGGCTGCCATGGCATTGTCACCGTAGCCGAGACCTGCCGCGATGCCTGCCGCAAGAGCAATGACGTTTTTCAGCGATCCGCCGAGCTCGACGCCGAGGACATCGGGGCTCGTGTAAACGCGAAAATTCGGTGCCATGAAAACATTCTGCACATACTCTGCCATCTCGCGGTTTTCCGATGCTGAGACGATCGTCGTCGGGAGACCGAGAATGACTTCCTCGGCGTGGGTCGGTCCCGAGAGAGCGCCGATGACCGCTTCGGGCAGAATTTCCTCAAGGATTTCCGCCTGCGTCTTCAGTGTGCTCTCCTCGATGCCCTTGGTCACAGTGACGATTCTCTGACCGGGTACGATATATTTGCTCATTTTTTCGGCGGTCATCCTCGTGAAGGGTGACGCGACAGCCATGACTACGAGTTCTTTCTCGGCGAGGGCTTCCGCAAGATCCGATGTGAAATCCATCGTGTCGGGGAGCACTACATTGCTGAGATTGGGATGAATATGGGTCTTTCTCAGATTGGCAGCCTCCTCCTCAAAGGGACTCCACATGAGAACATTATGTCCGTTCGCGCACAGGACACGTGAGAGACCGCATCCCCATGTTCCCGCTCCGATTACTGCAATATTAGCCATAACGTATACCTCCGGTGATTATTTATTCTTCTTGAAAAGATATGTCTTCCGCTCTGTCCCCGAAAGAAGACGCTTGATATTTTCCCTGTGCTGATACCAGGTAAGCGCGACAACTGCCGAAAGGACAAGATACATTTCGATCAGTTCTGCGCCCGACATATTGTATGCGCCGCTCTGACCTTTGATGATCGTCGTGATGAGAAAGGCGAGAACACACAGAAGACTTCCAAGTGACACATAGTTCGTCACGGCGAAGACCGCAAAGAATACGGCAACCCCGATGAGCAGTGTCTGCGGGGAAAACGCGATCATAAGACCGACGAGACAGGCGATTCCCTTGCCGCCGCGGAACTGCATGTAGAACGGAAAACAGTGACCGATCACGGCTCCGACAGCCCCGTAAAGACCGAGGAGCCTGCCCGGAACACCGCTGAAGCCAAAGATCATTGAGCAGAGATAGTAAGCCAGCACGCACTTGGCGATATCGCCGATGAATACGATAGCTCCGGCCTTTTTCCCGAAGTTCCTCAGCACATTGGTCGTGCCTGCGTTGCCCGAACCGAGTGTCCGGATATCAATGCCCTTTGTCCTGCCGTAGATGTAGGCTGTCTGGAATATCCCGAAACAGTACCCTGCCGCAAGGCAGATCAATCGAACTAAAAATGCTGACATGCTTCGCCTCCTTATTACTGTGCCGCGTCCTTCTCTGAACGCTCTCTGATTATGAATTTAAGAGAAGTGCCCCGGAAATCAAAGGTCTCACGGATCTTATTCTCAATATATCTCTGATAGGAAAAATGCATCAGTTTTTTATCGTTGACAAATATAATGAATGTGGGAGGCGCGACCGCGACCTGAGTGATGTAGTACAGCTTGAGCCTTCTGCCCTTGTCCGTCGGCGGTGAGTTGAGCGCGACTGCCTCCGCCATGATCTGATTCAGAGTTCCCGTCGCAATGCGCCGCTGCTGATTCTCAAGGACCAGGTCAATGGCATTAAAGAGTTTGGGCAGTCTCTGCCCTGTCTCGGCGGAAACAAAAAGAATCTCAGCATAAGGCATATAAGAAAGAATCTGGCGCACCTTTGCGGTGTACTCTTTCGGCGTGTTGGTCTCCTTGTTCTGAACCGCATCCCACTTGTTGACGGCGATGACAACGCCCTTGCCGCGCTCATGGGCAATGCCTGCGATTTTCGCGTCCTGTTCGGCAATACCCTCAACAGCATCGATAACGACCACGACCACATCTGCCCTGTCAACGGCGGTGACAGTACGTATAATACTGTATCTCTCAAGCTCCTCTTTGATACGGCTCTTTCTTCTCAGTCCCGCAGTGTCGATAAAGGTGTATTCCCTGCCGTTCCATCGGATCTTTGTGTCGATCGCGTCGCGCGTGGTTCCGGCGATGTCGGAGACAATAAGGCGGCTCTCGCCGAGCAGCTTGTTGATCATGCTGGACTTGCCGACATTCGGACGTCCGACGATCGCAATTTTGGGAATCTCATCCTCCTCTTTTTCGCCCGCGCCTGTCATATCGAAGTATTTCGTGACTTCATCGAGCATGTCGCCGATACCCTGGCGGTTCGCGCTTGAGATCGGGATGGGATCTCCGAGCCCCAGCGAATAGAACTCATAGATATCCATCTGCTGGCTCGTGTAGTTATCGATTTTATTCACTGCCAGTATGACCGGTTTGTGCGACTTTCTCAGGATGTCCGCGACCCGCGAGTCCGCGTCGACCATACCGTCCTTCGCGTCGACCATGAAAATGATGACGTCCGCGGTATCGATCGCAATCTGTGCCTGCTCACGCATCTGCCTCAGAAGGACATCGTTCGATTCGGGCTCAATTCCGCCCGTATCGATCAGCGTGAAATCGTATCCTGCCCAGTTCACTTCCGCGTATATTCTGTCTCTGGTGACACCGGGTGTGTCCTTGACGATAGAAATATTTTCGCCTGCCAGTGCATTGAACAGCGTTGACTTTCCTACGTTCGGTCTGCCGACAATGGCTGCTATAGGTTTGCTCATATATTCACTCCAATCTTTTCAGCTGTCTTCCCAGCTCTCGTAAATCTGTCTGTCTCCCTCTGTTCTGTGTGGAAGACCAAGCATACTTCTCACATATTCATCCCCGCCGGACCAGACGATGCCGACCGGAATCCCAATTTCTCTTTCTACATCATAAACGGTCAGGTCGTCAAGAAAAACTTTTTCACCGCTCCGCAGCATATTGACCGGGATGAGGATTTCCTCACCCAGAGGCTGCGTTTTCTGCTCTTTAACAAGCTGGGCAATCAAATCCTGACCGGTGATAAGGCCCGTAACTGTGATCGTGTCCCCGAAAAAGTCATTTCTGATCGATTTGACATGTATGTGGATCATCGGAAAAGCCCGCATCACCCTGTCGGCAAATATTTTCATATAGGGTTCGACCAGCTTTCCGCATACGGCGGTGACTGTTCGCTCCCGGATAAATCCGCCTATATCGTCGCGCTCGGACAGCGCGCTCAATTCTTCATTGATCTCAGTCTCCATGAGCCTGACCATGCCGACACCGTTTTCCAGCTGTACGTACCCGTCATAGCGCGACGGTTCGGGGAGTTCTCTGCCCGCCATGATATACCACTCGTCGGATGCGTGAATAAAATGAGGAAAATCCGGGGAAATTCCGTCATTTGCAAATATATTCTGCCACTTCTCGATCGTATCGATCACTTCGCAGGCGGATTCCCTGTCAAAAGGAAGAAGCCTTGTCAGTCCTTCTCTGAATTTTGTCAGACCGACAGGAACGACAGAAACACTTCTCATCGCAGGCCTGTAAGACGAAAGATCCCGGATCGACCGTTCAAGTTCGGGACCGTCATTGATGCCGCGGCAGAGAACGATCTGGCCGTTCATCGTGATGCCTGCGTCAGCGAGCCGCCGTACCTTCGGGAATATCTCTCCGGCGAACCGGTTCCCGAGCATGCTGCACCGAAGCTCCGGGTTCGTGGTATGAATAGAAATATTGATCGGCTCCATATTGTAGAGGATGATCCGGTCGATATCCTTATCCTTCATATTGGTCAGCGTGACGTAATTTCCCTGAAGAAAGCTGAGACGCGAGTCATCATCTTTAAAATAGAGAGTATCCCGCATTCCTTTCGGCATCTGATCGATGAAACAGAATATGCATCTGTTGCTGCAGTGCCTGTATTCATCCATGAGAGAACTTTCGAATTCGACGCCGAAGTCCTCATCAGGCTCTTTCTCGACCTCAAGAAGCGTCTCGGTGCCGTCCTCTTCTCTGATCAGGACTGTCACGAACTCATCCTCCATCAGATACTGATAATCGAATATGTCTTCCGGCACAACATCGTTGACTTTCAGTATGCTCATACCTGCCTCGACACCCATCTCCTCCGCGATGCCTCCGGGCAGGACTCTTTTAATTTTATGTCCTTCACTATGCATACTGTAAGCCGTCCTTTTCTACATACTGAACATTCATTATATAACCAAAACTTCCTACTTGTCGATACAGAGCCCGCCGAAATCGAAAATTATACCCGAAAAGTGCGGTGATCAGGGACTAAAGACGCCGAGTTTTTGAGACAGGCGTCTGCATCATTATACATCTGCCCTTGTGATATAAGCCCATTTGTGTTATAAAATAATAGAAGCATGGGGCGATTATGCCGATATGTCTATCAATTTCCGGAGGAATATAATGTCTAGTACTGAAAACCAGAAAAATCCAATGCCGGTCGCACCTCTTAAAATCGTTTATCTGAACGGAAGTCATGAGATCGCGAAGCCGGTTGACAGTTACATCGCAAAGACAAGAAAACAGCTCGCACACGACCGCAGGGACGCAGAGCTTATTCCGGGCTATATCGAGCCGACCTATATACTGGAAGCTAAGTATTCCCGCTATGGCACAGGTGAAGGCAAGGTCAAACTGAGCGAGTCCATAAGAGGCTCCGATCTCTACATTATCGGCGACGTCACCAATTACACAGTGACTTATAAGGTCTGCGGACGCACAAATCACATGTCCCCGGACAATTATTTTCAGGATCTCAAGCGTGTGATTTCCGCCGCAAGCGGAAAAGCGTACAGGATCAACGTCATTCTTCCGTTCCTCTATGAAAGCCGCCAGCACAGACGCACGGGACGCGAGTCTCTGGACTGCGCTCTTGCTCTCAAGGAACTGCAGCAGTACGGTGTATCCAACATCATTACGTTCGATGCCCACGATCCCCGGGTCATGGACGCGATTCCGCTGACGAGTTTCGACAACTTTATGCCGACATATCAGTTCCTGAAAGCGCTTCTGCGCGCGGTCCCGGATCTGGAATTCGACAAGGAACACTTCATGGTCATAAGCCCGGACGAAGGCGCGACGGACCGCGCTGTCTATTTCTCGAACATCCTCGGGGCGGACATGGGTATGTTCTATAAGCGCCGCGACTACTCTACCATCGTGAACGGAAAGAATCCGATTGTTGCTCACGAGTTCCTCGGCGATACTGTTGAGGGCAAGGATTGCGTCATCATTGACGATATGATCGCGTCCGGCGGCTCCATGCTGGATGTCTGCAAGCAGATCAAAGCCAGAGGCGCGCGCAGAATATTTATCGTTGTCACATTCGGTCTCTTCACAGAGGGCATCGACAAGTTTGACAAGTTTTACGAGGACGGCATGTTCACAAAGCTGATCTGTACGAACCTGACGTATCTCCCGCCCGAACTCTTAAAGCGCGAGTATTTCGTAAAGGCCAACATGTACAAGTATCTTGGACGCATCATTGACACGATGAACCATGATATGTCTCTTGAGGGAGTAAAGAGCACGACCGGAAAGATCAATAAGTTCCTGGCGAACGGCACCGCTGTTATGGATTAAAGCGGGGTTGAAAAACAGAGAATAAGAAAAGCATTGTAAAAGACTAAGAGGCTGACGCAGTAAAATGTGTCGGCCTTTTTGCGTCAGGCGGTCATGTCCGGACAGCAGATGAACATATAAAAAGACTGTCGAATCATTGGCGATATCCGCGCATATAGCAGTCATTTTTAAAACGTCTGCTATATGCGGGATCGCCCTGAAGCGACAGCCTCATATAATTAATTATTTACTTCGTCTGCTTCAATAAGCTTAAGCAGAAAATTCCGATTACAGGAATCAGTCCTCGGACTCGTTGAGCTGATCAGCGCGATCCTTGATCTCCTTCTCCTGAACATCAGCCGGAGCCTGCTCGTATCTTGCGAACTCATAAGCGAACTCGCCCTGACCGCCGGTCATGGAACGGAGAATTGTGCCGTAGCCATCCATCTCTTTCTCCGGAACATCAGCCTCGATGATCGTGTTGCCCTTGTGGTCCGGGTTCATGCCGAGAACGCGGCCGCGGCGCTTGTTCAGATCTCCCATGACATCGCCGGTGAACTTGTCGCGGACCTTGACCTTAAGGGAGACGATCGGCTCGAGAAGGACCGGACCTGCCTTGAGGAAGCCTTCCTTGAAGGCCTGGCGTGTAGCGGTCTTGAATGCCTGCTCGGAAGAGTCTACCGGATGATAGGAACCATCGTACAGAGTAGCCTTTACGCCGACGACAGGGTAAGCTGCCAGCGGGCCGGCACTGACGGACTCTACGAGACCCTTCTCAACTGCCGGATAGTAGTTCTTCGGAACGGAGCCGCCAACGACTTCAATAGCGAACTCATAAGGCTTAGACTGATCGCCGCTCGGCTCGAAGCGCATCTTGACGTGACCATACTGGCCGTGACCGCCGGTCTGCTTCTTGTACTTGGAGTCGACGTCGGAATTCTTGCGGATCGTCTCGCGGAAAGCTACCTTCGGTGTGAGGAGCTCGACATCAACTTTGTAACGCTCTTTCAGCTTGCTCTTTACGACTTCGAGCTGCTGCTCGCCGATACCGTAAATGAGAGACTGATGGTTTGCGGAGTCGTTCTTGATCCTGAATGTATGATCTTCCTGATTCAGCTTTGCGAGGGAAGTAGCAATCTTGTCTTCCTCACCCTTCTTAACTGCTCTGTATCTCTTGCATGTGTACGGTACAGAGAGCTCTGTCGGAGCAAAGAGGATCGGGTTAGCCTTGGAGGAAAGGGAGTCGCCCGTGTTGACATCGCCGAGCTTGGCCAGAGCGCCGATATCGCCGGCATGAAGCTCCGGAACTTCCTGACCCTTGTTGCCTCTCATGACATAGAGCTTGCCGATGCGGAGCTCGCTCTCTTTCTGAATGTCATACATTGTGTCGTCAGACTTGAGAACACCGGACATGACTTTGATGAAGCTGTACTTACCGATGAACGGGTCAGCAATGCTCTTCCAGACATATGCTGTCTTTTCCTTGCTGTCATCATAGTTTGCCTCGAAATCGCTGTCGGTCTTCTGAGCCTTGCCGGTAGCGGTGAGCTTGGATGGATCCGGGAAGAGCGCGATGATATTATTCATGAGGTTGGTGATGCCCTGAAGGCTTGTTGTGGAACCGAGGAATACAGGAACGATGGAAGCATCGGCGACACCTACGGAGATCGCTTCATTGATCTCATCTGCTGTGAACTCGTCACCGCCGAAATATCTCTCCATGAACTCCTCTGATGTCTCAGCAACGTTCTCCATGAGAGCTTCTCTGTACTCTTCTACCTGCTCTGCAGTCTCATCCGGCATATCGATCGCCTGATGCTGATCCTTGCCGACGAACTTGAAAGCTTCCTGAGAAACGACATCAGCGAATCCGGCGAACTTTCCGCCGATATGTACCGGCAGAGCCAGCGGGGAGATCTTTGCGCCGTAGAGATCCTGAAGGCTCTCGATCAGCGCGCGGTAGGATACATCGCCGTTGTCCATGTTCGTTACGAAGAAGCAGCGAGGAAGATTATTCTTCTCGCAGAGTTCCCATGCCTTTTCCGTACCGACCTGAACGCCATCCTTGCCTGAGATAACGATGACTGCGGCATCAGCGACACCGGCTGCCTCTTCGACTTCACCGACGAAATCGAAATAACCCGGTGTGTCGAGGACGTTGATCTTGACTTTATTATATTCTACCGGAACGACTGTGGTGCTGATAGAGAACTTTCTCTTGATCTCTTCCTTGTCATAGTCGCTGATGGTGTTACCGTCTGTGATATTACCCATACGGCTGGTAATACCTGTCAGGTGTGCCATCGCTTCCGCGATTGTTGTTTTGCCTGCTCCGCCGTGACCAAGTAAGACGACATTGCGGATTTTGTCTGTTTTATAAACGTTCATGTTTACCTCCCAAAAAAACCGATTATGACAATATTTTACTAAAACTGAATCAAATATTCAAGGTCAATATAGTAATAATCACAAGATTGAAGCCTGATGAACCATCAAATTTCATAAAAACAGGCTTTTGTGCCCTGATTATATACCGCATGTCTGCGTGCGGAACACGGTCACATGGATCACACGACTCTCAGTGAATCGAGATCCTTGAAGAATCTCGGATATGATATCTTCACACAGTCCGCGTCTTTTATGATCACGGGCGTGTCCGATATAAGGCCTGCAACAGCGCATGCCATAGCCATCCGATGATCGAGATTAGGATCGATTTCCGCTCCCTGCAGAAGACCGAGCCTGCCGGGACCGCGGACACGGTCCTTAAGTGAAGCCGTGCCGTATATATCCATACCGTCCTCGGTCTCATCCACCCTGACTCCCATAGCCCGCAGACTGTCAACAATCAGTCTGAGTCTGTCTGACTCCTTGACCCGAAGTTCAGCCGCGTCACGTATGCGGGTGACACCGCCGGCGCAGGCCGCCATCACAGCGATAATGGGCAGCTCGTCTATGAGCGCGGGGATCATGTCTCCGCCGATACTGCATGCTTTGAGGTCCGACGAGCGGACAACAAGGTCAGCGACCGGCTCCCGGCCTTCCATATGGACGTTCAGGACGCGCACATCTCCGCCCATTGCTTTGACCACGCGCAGGATTCCGTCTCTGGTCTCGTTGATACCGACGCCGGTCAGCCTGATCTCGGATTTTGGAACGAGCAGGCCGGCCGCAATAAAATATGCAGCGGAAGAAATATCTCCGGGCACAGTTATATTCTGGCCGCGAAGAATGGTTCCGGGATAGATGATCACGCCCTTCTCACCGGTGCGGGTGTCATTCCTCTGCTTCAGATTCGCGCCGAAAGCGCCGAGCATTAGTTCCGTGTGGTTCCTTGAGAGGCTCGGCTCATAGAAAAAAGTAGGATCCTCGGCGTACAGGGCTGCCAGGAGTACACAGGATTTTACCTGGGCAGATGCCACTTTGCTGTGGTATCGGATGGCATGAAGATTCCCCCCGGAGATCTTCAGAGGAAGGCAGTTGTCATCATTTGCGGAAATGATATGACAGCCCATCTCTGTCAGCGGATCAATGATTCTTTTCATCGGGCGTTTTCTGAGAGAAGCATCGCCTGTGATGAAAGAATCGAACGGCTGTCCGGCGAGTATACCGGCCATGAGCCGGGTCGTCGTTCCGCTGTTCATGGCATCAAGCATGTCGGCACTTTTTGAAAGCCCCCGGAGACCTTTCCCGTAGACCGCCAGCACGCGCTCTCCGTTCGGATCTCTCATATCTTCGATTCGTATTCCCATTTTCCGAAAACACGTGATTGTCGCCTGACAGTCAGCGCTGTTCAAAAAGCCGCGCACATATGTTGTACCCTCTGCGATCGAGCCGAGCATAACGCTCCGGTGGGAAATGGATTTGTCTCCGGGCACCTTTATGGTCCCGCGAAGCGCGACAGCGTGTTCAATGATCATAGGCACTCACTCCTTGTAGACGTAATAGTTGCGGTCTTCAAGTACACTGACTCCTTCTTCCTTGGCATCGCTGTCATAAAAGACAATTCGCAGGACTCCCTGCTCAAATTCACGGTTGTGAACGATACCGATATTTTTTATGGAGATATTGTGCATGGCCAACATTGTCGCGATCTGAGCGATGGCGCCGGGCTCGTCTGCGATGTCCACGTAGATCCTGTATTCTCCCGGAAGAGAACCCTTGGGCTCCGTGTCAAAGCTGTCCCTGTAGTCCTTGCACTGGGTGAAGATCGAAAGGAGTTCATCGGCGTTCTCATTCCTGATCGCGAGTCTGTAATCGATCAGTTTTGAGATGTAGGCGTCCATCATGGCGCAGATATTGTCCGGATTGTCGAGACAGATCTCCTGCCACATCTGCGGCGACGATGAAGAAATTCTTGTGATATCCCTGAAACCGCCTGCGGCAATGAGCTTCATGTAATGCTCGGGACCGTCCTGATCGTGGACCAGATTGACAAGTGACGCTGAAATTACGTGGGGCAGATGGCTGATCGCCGCAGTCACATGGTCATGTTCCTCGTATGTCATGACGAGCGGCAGCGCGCCTGCGGATGAAATCAGCGTTGACAGATCGCTGATCGTATGTACATCCACATCTCCTGCCGGAGTCAGGATGTACCAGGCGTTCTCAATGAGCCTGTCAGAGGAGCTTGCGTACCCTGTTTTCTCGGAACCGGCCATAGGATGACCTCCGATAAAGCAGTCGGTAAGGCCGGTCTCCTCCACATACCTGTGGATCCCGGTCTTGACGGAGCCTACATCGGTCAGGATCGCACCCTCTTTTTTAATATTTCGCAGCCTGTCCATAAAGTCCAGTGCAGTGACGACCGGGACACAGAGAAATATCAGGTCGCACTCTCGAAAAGCTTCGAGAGACTCATCGCTTTTTATGTCTACGATGCCATCGCGAACAGCGGCTCGAAGCACGTCCTGATTTCTGTTGTATCCGACAATTGTTATCTCCGGGTGGACTCTCTTTATGGATTTTGCGACAGAGCCGCCAATAAGACCAAGCCCTACGAATCCGATTGTGTTAAATGTCATACCGTTTTCCTCTCACTCTGCGCGTTTATGCGCGGAGAATCAAAGTACTATCATAGCGTCGCCGAAACTGAAGAAGCGATATCTCTCCCTGACGGCCTCAGCGTAAGCTGAAAGGACGTGTTCTCTGCCTGCAAATGCGGACACGAGCATGACCAGCGTCGACTCCGGCAGATGGAAATTCGTAATGAGTCCCTGCATGAGCTTCCATTCATATCCCGGATAGATAAAAATCTGGGTCCAGCCGCTCTTGGGTGCGAGAATCCATGATCCGTCCGCTGAGCGTTCGGCCGCGGACTCGATCGTCCTGCAGCTGGTCGTACCGACGCAGATCACCCTGTGGCCGGATGCGCGCGTCTCGTTGACGATCCTGGCTGTCTCCTCCGGCACAATATAGTACTCCGAGTGCATGTGATGATTGTTCACATCGTCGACTTTCACGGGTCTGAATGTACCCAGTCCTACATGAAGTGTGACATGCGCGATATTGATCCCTTTATTCTCAATTTCCGCCAGCAGTTCTCTGGTGAAATGCAGGCCGGCAGTCGGAGCCGCTGCGGAACCGTCGTGCTCCGCGTAGACTGTGTTGTAGCGGCTGCGGTCCTCAAGTTTATGATGGATATATGGCGGGAGCGGCATCTCCCCGAGGGAGTCCAGTACTTCCTCAAAGATCCCGTCAAAGCGGAACCTGATCAGCCGGTTGCCCTCATCGACTATGTCGATGATCTCGCCGATCAGGGGACAGTTTTCTGCCTTCCCGTCCGGGCTGCCGAAAAGTATAGTCGTGCCCACCTTGCACTTCTTCCCCGGCTTTACAAGGCATTCCCAGGTGTCGGCGGACTTTCTGACAAGAAGAAGTATCTCGACTTTTCCGAGAGTACCCTCTCTCACGCCATAAAGGCGGGCCGGGATGACCTTCGTGTCGTTGATGACAAGGGTATCGCCCGGCTCAAGATAATTGATTACATTCTTGAACGTGTCATGGGTGACCTTTCCGGTCACCGGGTCAAGATGCATGAGTCTTGATGATGAACGATCTGCCAGAGGATCCTGAGCGATCAGTTCCTCCGGCAGATCATAATAAAAGTCAGATGTTTTCATATTTACTGTCTAAGTTTAGCCCCGATTTTATCAAGCCCGTTAAGGATCTTGTTCATTGCGGAGACGATTTCGGCCTCCTCCATGGTCTTATCCTTGTGGCGGAAGGTCAGGCTGTACGCGACAGACTTGAATCCCGGCAGGATACCGGGGCCTTCATAAATGTCGAACAGGCCATAGCTCTCAAGAAGCTTTCCGCCCCTCTGCTCGAGAATTGCCTCGATCTCAGCTGCTGTCACGCTGTGCGGGACGATCATGGAGATGTCTCTTGTGACAGCCGGGTACTTCGCGATGCCACTGAACTTTCTGTCGAAAGAAGCGAACGGATAAACTGTAGGCATATCGATCACTGCGACATAAGCCCTGTCACCGATGCCGTATGTCTTGGCAACGAGCGGATGGACCTCGCCGATCTCACCGATACGGACACCATCGTAAAAGATCTGAGCCTGGCGGCCGGGATGCATGTAATTCTTCTTGACGTCAGTCTTGTAGGCAGCCTTCTTGTACATGCCCATCTTGCTAAGAAGCAGTTCGACGACACCCTTAAGATCGAAGAAATCGCCCTCGCCGTACATTGCAAATGTAAACTGCATCCGCTCATCCGGCAGCTCCGTGAGCGGAAGTGCCTTCGGAAGGTAGATGTTGCCCTGCTCGTAGAGTCTAACTGATTTGTTGCGTCTGTTATAGTTTGTCGCAAGTGATGTCAGAATGCCGTTCAGGGAAGTTGTTCTCATGACCGAGAAATCCTCTCCGAGCGGATTGGCAATCTCAATAGCCTTGCGGAGAACATCATCGCCGTCAAGGCGAAGCTTGTCGTATACCTTCGGTGACTCGAAGGAATAGCAATAAGCCTGGTTAAAGCCGCAGTCCTCCGCGACATCGCGTGCGAGTCCGAGTACTCTCTGATCGAACTGCAGCTTGCCTGCTGTTGCGGCACCCTGCGGAAGCGTCGTCGGGATCTTATCATAGCCGGAGAATCTTGCGACTTCTTCAGCCAGATCGCATGTGCGAAGTACGTCCTGTCTCCATGTCGGGACAACGACGACATTCTTCTCAGCATCATACATTAAGTCGACAGCTTCAAAATAATTAATCATCTCTTCCGGCGCGAATGATGTTCCCAGAAGCGCATTGATCTTTTCCGGCTCGAAGACGACTTCGCCCGGCTTTCTCACTTCGTCATATACGTCGACATAACCGCCGACGACTTCACCTGCGCCGAACTCTTCCATGAGCTCACATGCACGGTTGATGGCTTCCATCGTCGTGTTCGGGTCGAGACCCTTATCGAATTTCTGGGAAGCATCTGTCTGCAGACCGATCCTCTTTGAGGAGAGGCGGATGTTGGTCCCGTTGAAGCAGGCTGCCTCAAAGAGCACTGTCTGAACATCGTCAGTGATCATGGAGTTCTCGCCGCCCATGATACCGCCGATCGCGACCTGCTTCTCTGCGTCGCAGATCATGATGACGTCATGGTCCAGATGTCTTTCCTGGCCGTCGAGGGTGGTGAAGACATCGCCGTCATTTGCGCGCTTGACGATGATCTTGTGACCTGCGATCGTCTCATAGTCGAAAGCATGCATCGGCTGGCCGTACTCTTCCATGATATAGTTAGTGATATCTACGACGTTGTTGATCGGGCGGATGCCGTTGGAAGCGAGACATCTCTGCATCCATTTCGGGGACGGACCGATCTTGACATTCTTGACGACTCTTGCCGTGTAGCGCGGGCACAGGTCTGTGTCGATGACTTCGACATCGATATAATCGGAGGCCTTCTCGTCGTTGCCGGTGACCTTGATCTCCGGCTTGTGGAACTTGAGGCCGAATGTGCCTGCAGCCTCGCGGGCGATACCGATCACGCTGTAGCAGTCGACGCGGTTAGACGTGATTTCATACTCGATGACCGCGTCATGCAGGCCGAGAAGATCGATTGCGTCAGCGCCGACTTCCGTGTCTTCCGGGAAGACATAGATGCCGTATTCCGGAGATTCCGGGTACATTTCGTGCGTGGAACCCAGCTCTTCGATGGAGCAGATCATGCCGTAAGACTCCACGCCGCGGAGCTTGCCTGCCTTGATCTCTATGCCGCCCGGAGTTTTGCTGCCGTCATGACCGCCTGCAACACGTCCGCCGACCAGAACAACAGGAACCTTCTGACCTGCTGCAACGTTCGGGGCGCCGCATACGATCTGGAGCGGTTCATCCGCGCCGACATTGACTGTGCATACATGCAGATGATCCGAGTTCGGATGATCCTCACAGGTGAGGATCTCACCGACGACGATCTTATCGAGATCTCTGTCGAGCTCCTCGTAATTTTCTACTTTCGTTCCGGACAGAGTCATCGCGTCCGCGTACTCCCTGGCAGTCACATTGAGATCCGGAACATATCTTTTGATCCATGAAAGTGATGTATTCATATTTATCCTCGATTTCTTATTAGGCGTTTACCTCTGTATTTTTGACTCAAAGATGTCTTATAGAGTGAATTAGAACTGCTTAAGGAATCTGACATCATTCTCATAGAGAAGACGCATGTCATCGATCTCATACTTAAGCAGAGCGATTCTCTCGAGACCTACACCGAACGCGAATCCTGTGTAGACATCCGGGTCGATTCCGCACATTTCAAGAACATGCGGATGGACCATGCCGCAACCGAGGATTTCGATCCATCCGGAGCCCTTGCAGAAACGGCAGCCCTTGCCGCCGCACTTGAAGCAGCTCACATCGACTTCCGCCGACGGCTCCGTGAACGGGAAATGATGCGGACGGAATTTTGTCTTTGTCTCCGGTCCGAACAGCTCTTTGGCAAATACATCCAGCGTTCCCTTAAGGTCGGCAAATGTAATGTTCTTGTCCACGACAAGACCCTCGATCTGATGGAAGGACGGGGAGTGTGTGGCGTCCACTTCGTCTGAGCGGAACACACGTCCCGGTGAGATCATTCTGATCGGCAGTTTGCCCTGCTCCATGACGCGGGCCTGTACCGGGGATGTCTGTGTACGAAGAAGAATATCCTTTGTAATATAGAAGGTATCCTGTTCGTCCTTAGCCGGATGATTTGCCGGAATGTTGAGTTTGGTGAAGTTGTAGTCATCATACTCGATTTCCGGTCCCTCAATGACCTCATAGCCCATGCCGACGAAGATGCGCTCGACTTCCTCGAGAGCGATCGTGTTCGGATGGCGGTGGCCGATGAACTTCATTTTTGCCGGCAGAGTTACGTCGATCTCCTCAGATGCGAGCTGGCGTTCCATCTTCTCTGCATCGAGTTTCTTCTTTGTCTCCTCCATCTTCTCCTCGATGGCAAAGCGCGTGTCATTGACCCACTTGCCTACCTTAGGACGGTCTTCCGGGGCGACAGTCTTCATCGACTTTAAGAACTGTGTCAGGGAACCCTTCTTTCCAAGGAAGGCGACACGGATCTCGTTCAGTTTTTCAAGTCCATCCGCGCTTTTTAAAGCTTCGATCGCGGAGTCCTGAATCTCTTTTACCTTCAGTTCGATATCACTCATAATATTCTCCTCTTTCACGCCGGAGTTCGTCCGGCAGAATACCTCAAAGGGATGTGGCTATACTCCGCCACATACAAATGTTTATTCTACTGTCAAATATCGCAGTTGTCAAGAGACACGAGCTTTGGACACGCATTGTGGGAAAGTTCTTTTGCGCGGAATGAAATAAAGTTCAGATTGGCTGTATCGAAAATAAAGTATCCGTAAAAAACATCATCTTCATCGAAAAACGCCGGTCCTTCCCTGCGAGCTTAACAATGCATATGCATTGTTGATCTCTCGGTCGGACCGACAATGTTTTTCTCACGAAGATGGAATGTTTGTTTACGGAAATGAATGTCAAGTACAGCCAATCTGAACTTTTACTAATTTCGATGTAAAAGAACCGTCCAAGCCTCACACCTAAATATGACGCGAAGAACTTTCCCCGACTCACACCTTTTTATGACTAAAAGAACCGTCCCCGATGCGCGAAAATCATACTCCCAGGACGAACGCTGTTCTGGTGTGATACTTCTCTCCTGCCTTCAAGATGATCGACGGGAAAACTTCCTGATTCACAGCTTCCGAGCACTTCTGCGTCTCAAGGGCGAAGCCGCTCCTCGGCTCGTAATGTACTCCGTCCTTGCCATTTGGACCGCCGATGAAATTGCCGGCATAGAACTGGATTCCATACTGGTCAGAGAAGACCTTCAGTGTGATTCCTGAGATGTTGCCTTTCACGTTTGCGACCTCGCGGTATCCTTCCCCGTTCAGCAGCCAGAGGTGGTCAAAGCCGCCGGTCTGGCGTAGCTGAAGTACGTTGGCGTCAATATCTTCTCCTATCGATTTTGCCAGACGGAAATCGAATACTGTCCCCTCGACGAAAGACGTGTAGCCGACCTGAATACTTTTATCGTCTACCGGGAAGAAAGAATCCGCATAAATCTGCAGATCATGGTCATAGACGAAGCCGTTGGCGTGACCGTTCAGATTCCAGTAGCTATGGTTGGTCATATTGACAGGCGTATCCGCATCAGCGATTCCGTCGTAGTCAATGATGATCTCATTGTCATCCGTGAATGTGTAAGAGACAGAAACATCGAATTTTCCGGGATATCCCTGATCACCGTCAGGACTGCACAGAGAAAACACAACTTTGTTTTCACCGGCACATTCTGCTGACCAGATGCGCTTGTGATAGCCGTCGGGGCCGCTGTGCAGGCTGGTGATGCCGTTTTCGTTCTTATTCAGCTGATAGCGGACTCCGTTCAGCTCAAAAGTGCCGCCTGCGATGCGGTTGGCAACGCGGCCGATCGTAGCTCCGAAAGCGTTGGCGTCGCCTTCGTATTTCTCCACCGTATCGAGTCCCAACAAAACGTCAGTCATCGCGCCGTTCTTATCCGGAACACATACTGCCTGCAAAATTGCACCAAAATCAAGGAGCGTGACGTACGCTCCATGCTTATTGGTAATTGTATATGCAGTTACGTTCTCGCCTTTTACTGTTGCTCCAAAAGGTTTACTTGTAATTGACATAGCACACTCCCTCTTAAAATGATGACAGCCAAGGTATTTAATCTACCTTGGCCTTACTAAAGGTCCCGGGATGCCGTTCCTATAAAGCTGACGCCTAGCCACAGCCAGGTGGGTAACCTCACTCTGCCCGCTGTCTTCCTCCGGTAGTTGCTTGAGGCCTGACATTGAGACCGACGATATTGGAATCCCTTTAATTCAAATGTAGGTTCAGGAAAAATAGGGGGATCGAACACCCCAGGAAGCTACTTATATTATATCGTAGAGCGCTCTTCTTGTAAACGAAAATCAGGTGATTCCGTTAAGATCCGTATACAGATCTCTTGCGTAGGAATCCGTCATTCCGGATATGGAATCCGTCGCGAGAAGAAGCCGGTAATAGACCTTTTCCTCATCTGTCTTGCCTCGCACAGACCATGCGTAGATCTGCTTGTAATTCTCCGAGATCAGGGACAGGAACTTCTCTTCCATGAGCCCGGGCGGAGTCTCACGGTCATACATAAGTACCGAAGGGACAAGTTTGTTCAGAAGGTAAGTGAGTATGTTATTGGCAGCTATCTCTGTCTTATAGATGGACATAGATGTGAAGGCGTAATCGTAGGCTATACTCGTAAGGGCATGAAGGAGCACCGCTTCCTTCGAGTCGCAGATGAGTTCCCGGTCGAACCGTCCTTCCATGATGGCGCTGTAATTGGCCACAAAACCTTCAGCGGCCGCCAGCAGGAGAACGCTCTGCATCTCGGACAGCCAGGTCATGAGTGCATACTCGCCCGGACTGACATATTCGCCGGACATTCCCATGTCGTGGACATTTCCGCCGAATGCGGTCGTATAACCGCTGCCTTTGAGGCTGTCCATGTAGGAACCGAGCTCACCCCAGTGCGCGTTGTTCGTCTTCGGCTTTTTTGTGGATTTCTTCTCGCTTCGCCCCTGAGCAGCACGTGAATAGATCTCATCCAACTCCTCGATATAGTCCTTGGCGACTCTGCGCTTCCACAGCTCTGCTGTGAATGTCGGATAATCGAAGAAACCCTTCTTGAACGCGTCCTCGATGTCGGCTGTAGCGTACGCTATGTCGTCAGCTGCCTCGAGAATAAACGTCAGCGGATTGCGCTTTCCGTTCGTTCCCGTGATTTTCTGAATGCGTGTAAAAAGCTCCTCCTCCGACTTGAAATATCCCATTTTCCTGTCGCTGATCAAAGAGGAGCCGGGATTCATCGATGTGGAGGACCTTGGATATTTGATCATCGTAGACAGCAGAGAGTATGTGAGGTTCATGCCGCATCCGTTCTCTGCGAAATGCAGCTTGGACACGAGCCGAAGTCCCTGCGCGTTGCCTTCAAAGTGAAGAAAATCGCCGAGCTCCTGTTCGGTCAGAATTGCCGTGACGGGCTTTCCGCCTACCTGAAGCCGGGGAAGATGCTTCACGAACCACTCGCGTATAGCCTCCTCGCCGAAATGACCGAACGGCGGGTTGCCTATATCATGAATGAGGCCTGCGCATTCGATGACCTCCGTGATGGCCTTTTCTGTCTCCAGTGTGAATTCGGGATCGATCCTCTGATCAATGATGCGCTCGGAAATATTCTGAGCGAGTGACCTGCCGACAGATGAGACCTCCAGACTGTGTGTGAGCCTTGTCCGTATAAAATCGCTTTTATCGAGGGGAAATACCTGCGTTTTATCCTGCAGGCGCCGAAGGGACGCGCTGCTGATGATCTTGTGGTAGTCCTTTTCGAACTCCGATCGAAGGTCAGCCCGTGCCCGGAGTACCTCCTCGCTTCCCGATCTCTTTGTACTTAAAAGTTGTTTCCACTGCATAAGATTACTCCGACACTGTCCTTGCGATATCACTCAAACATGAGACGGATCGCGTCGCGATAAATTGATTTGGCAATCTCTCGGCTTTTCGCGTCCTGACCGGCAAAATTCTCCATCATGACACCGGAATTTATCTCGAGTACTTTCAGTCCTTCGCCAGTCTCTGCGATGTCAATGGATGCAAATCTGACGCCGAGGCAGCGCGCGACCTCCGCCACGATAGTTTCGATATCTTTTTTGAGCGGGCCGTCTTCGAGGAGCTCAGCCCTCGCTCCGAGGCCAAGATTATGCTTCCACCCGAGAAGGATCTGTTCCCCCTTCGCAGGGATCCGGTCAGCGCGGCCGGGTATTGTAACGTCCGAAGTGCTGATACTCTCCTGTTCCGTGAGATGGCGGACAATGAGCTCAGCCACTGTGCTGACACCGTCACCCGTGAGATGAGGTCTTCTCTTTACGTATACGAGGCGGGCATCACCGTCCAGCATGATCGTTCGGTACTCATTTTCAATATCATAGAACGGCGAAGCCGCAATGTATCCTGACCGCTCATATATCGTGTGGACGGCAGTCTCGAGCTCATACGCGCTGCTGACCTTGAAGACCCTGTCTCCGCCTGTACCGTCATTCGGTTTAACGACAAGCGTTCCCTTCTCTTCGAGGAATCTGATCAGCGAAGACCAACAGCCGGTCTTTCCGACGAATTTCTGCTCGCCGGGCGACGCGAAGAGCCGATGCTCTATGTTAGGAATTCCGTGAGCTGTCATGATCTCGCTGGCCGCGGCTTTATCACAGCATATGGAATTCACTGAGGCTGTATTGAGACCAAATTGATATCCGAGAATATAGCGGACCTTTCCGTGCTTCTGAAGCTCGAAGATCCAGTCAAATGAATATGATTGCAGAGAGATCTGTTCTTCCTCACAGATCTCTCTGATGATTCTTACAAAGTTCGATTCTGAGTTTGTCATTCATGAGACTCCGAGAATTTTTCTGACCTCTGCAGGCATGTCGCAGGCATCGACCACGGTCTTGTGGCGGACGGGGGCTGTGCGAATATCAGTGATAGCGTACGGCTCCGCAGTGCCCGACAGCTCTGAGAGAATATCGATCAGTTCAAAGTCTGTCCTGCCTGACAGTTTTTCCGGCGCAATCGCACCGACGACCGAGACAGCAAATTTAAAGGGGCTCGCTGTGGACGCGATGACAGTCGGGGTCGTATCTCCGGTCTTTTCGACATAAGCCCGGTAGACGGCATTTGCAATACCTGTATGCGTGTCGATCACGTAGCCGGTCTTCTCGTAGAGATCTCTTATTCCCGCGAAATTCTCCTCCTCGGTCGCGAATCCTCCATAGAAATCATCGAGCTGGGCTTTCATCTCGTCCGTTATGTCGTACTTGCCGTCGCTTGACAATTCTTTCATGAATTCAGCGGTCTTTACAGCATCGTTTCCGCAGATGCGGTAGATCAATCTCTCGAGATTGCTGGATATGAGAATATCCATGGACGGTGAACTTGTCAGAATGAAATCGCGCTTTCTGTCGTACTCTCCTGTCCGGAAAAAGTCAAAGAGTACTTTGTTCTCGTTGGACGCGCAGATCAGCTTATTTACCGGCAGCCCCATCTGCTTCGCATAGTAGGCTGCAAGGATATTGCCGAAATTGCCGGTCGGGACCGTGATATTGATCTTGTCGCCCTCGGCGATCTCACCGCATTTGAGCAGCTGGCAGTAAGAATAGACATAGTATACGATCTGCGGAACGAGGCGTCCGACGTTGATCGAGTTGGCAGAGCTGAACTGGAAGCCTTTGTCGGCAAGCTCAGCCTGCATGTCCTTATCGTTGAACATCTTTTTGACTGCGGTCTGAGCGTCGTCAAAGTTTCCGTTGATAGCGACAACATATGTATTGTCACCGCGCTGGGTGGCCATCTGCAGTCTCTGAATATTCGATACGCCGCCATGCGGATAGAAGACAATGATCTTTGTTCCCGGAACGTCCGCAAATCCGGCCATGGCTGCCTTGCCCGTATCACCGGAGGTCGCTGTCAGGATGACGATATCGCGTGTCACTCCGTTCTTTCTGGCGGATGTCACCATGAGGTGCGGGAGTATGGAGAGGGCCATATCCTTGAAAGCAATCGTCGCTCCGTGGAAGAGCTCGAGATAATAAGCTCCGTCTTTCTTCACGACCGGCGCGATTGCCTCAGTGTCGAATTTTGTATCGTAAGCGCTGGCGATGCAGTGCCGGAGCTCTTCCTCAGTGAAATCCGTGAGAAACTTACTCATGATGTCATACGCAAGCTCCTGATAAGACAGACCGGCGAGTTCGGAAAGAGGTCTTGTGATCTGCGGAATCTCGGTCGGAACGTAAAGACCGCCGTCAGGTGAAAGACCCGTCAGGATAGCTGCGGAAGCAGTGACTGTTTCAGCGTTGCCGCGAGTGCTTTTGTAAAAAATTGACATAATACTTCTCCTTATATCTATTGGGTGATGCTCCCACCGCTGAGACTGTTTTGTTGCACACCGCCTACAGGTGGGGGCATCTCACACTGAGGTATACATGTTTCAGGGGACATTTTGCGATGCTGCCATGGCATCCAGCTCTTCCGAAGAACGGTAGGGGAATAACTCGGCTTCCGAATCGCCGTAGCGCATCAGTATGCTGCCCGCGCCGGCTCCCGCTGCAGACGGTATTTCTGTCTCGGGCGTCAATATCCCGCCGTCCGAAATAGTGTAAACTCTGATATATGTTTTACCGTTCTTTACGCCGGAAGCGTACATCTTCGAATCATCGAAGGACAGAGTGACAGCAGATCCGAGCCGGTCCATTAAAAAGATATCATGAGATTCGATGGCTTTGCCCTCATCGTCAATCGCGACATAATTGCCGGTGTCCGCATTAATGACGCACACGTCTCCTGTGGCAGTAACACACACCACGCTGCCTGCGGGTGTGAATACAGGCTGGGCGGAGAGCTCTCCGCAATTTGTCTCGTGTGCAAATGAAGCCTTCGCAAGATCGAGCACCCCGATCGCGTTATTTGCTCCTGTAAAGAGCGCGAAGCGACCATCCTGAGAGAATGCGTAAGCGGAGGTGTTCAGGGCAGGCAGCTTTTCCGCGGCCACGTCGAGTTTTGACGCAAGTTCATCGCTCTCAAGTGTCTCGCCTGTATCGAGCTGCGTGACATATGCCTTCAGGGTCAGAGCGCCGGCATCATCACTCACCCGTATGCTGTAAACAAGATATTTTGCGTCCGGAGACATTCTGCAGTACTCGACGGTCGATTTCTTCTCATCGAGACCGGCCATTTCACATAGATCTCCGGCTGAAATCGCGCGGCTGACAGACATGGTCTCCGTGTCAATGATCCACAGGTTCTGTCCGTTCTCGGCTCCTATGAGCAGATACCGGTTGCCCCATGATCTGATCTCAGTCTTCTGTATCGCTATAGCCCCGGTCAGCTGTATTCTCTCTTTGTTACCTGAAGAGGCATCATAAATCATCAGGTTCCTGCCGGATGCGTCTAAATGACACAATTTGCTGCCGCAGAATACAGCGTCCGCTCCGACCGACACCGCGCATATATTCTGATAAAGCCGCGTTCCGTCTGTGGTCTTGTAGAGGCTCAGATACCTCTGACCGGAGAGGACCGTGTACATGCCGTCCGGGCTTATTAGGACCCTGTTCCACATGATTTCATCAGAACCGGTCAGCGGGATACCGCTTTCGGCCACATTGCCGGCCATCGTGTATATGAAAATGCTGTTTTCTGCGGAGACATAATAGTTGTCTCTGATTTTTCGCACAGCTTTTATATCCGATACCCCGAGATCGTAATGCCGTTTGCCCTGAATGACGGAACCGTCGGTCGTAATGAGCATCGTCGGTCTTTGCCCCTTGGGCTCGATGTAGATAAAGTCATCGGTATCGATCGTGGCGCCGACCTCCTGTCCGGTCTGTGAACCGAGTGTGAGCGCGCATTGGCTGAGAGTGACAATGATGTAGGAAAAATCCTCTTCGGTATAAGTGCAGAGTCTGGGGGCGTCCGTTGGTTCGCCGTTGCCGTGTACTCTCCAGGAAGTGGACGCGTAAGGCAGGGTTCTCTTCCTGATGGACCACTCGACTGTTACCGGGTCCTCGTCAAGTTCATCCCTGTCTCGTGTGCCCATGACAATACCTGCAATATTTCCGTCTTCATTGCCATTATCACTCTGGCTGTAATGACTGTCATCCGGATCATCAGAATCGCTCGCTTCGGGAATTGACTCCGAATATTCAAGCAGAGATTCATTGTCGATCCATCTCGATATCATCCGGTAACCGTAGTCGCTGCCCTCATTGTAGGACGCTGCCGCCTCGCGGACGATCCCTGAAGTCTGATAGGATACATTGGATTCATCAGCGGCCTCCGCAGTATCTGCGTATTCGGAGACCGGAGTTCCGGTAATATCTGGGACAAATGAAATATCACTCAGATCGTATATTCTCGAGAAATACCGCTCTCTCTGATGATCTGTGTCCGTGAGCATACCGTTTATGAGAAGATAGGCCGCGTTATCGGACAGAGCAATATCATAAATGACGCCCTCAGGGTAGTTTTTCTCATCCGCCAGAAGATCCGTCGGACGGATATAATTGGCTTCCAGACTGTCGATGGACAGAACACAGATATCATGCCGAACAGACATCACGACAGTCTGAGAAACGGTATTACGATCGTCATCCCAGTCATCATCATCCCAGTCATCGTCATCCCAGTCGTCGTCATCATCCCAGTCATTATCCTCGTTCTGAGTCGTCAACGTTTGTGTCTCCACATCGGGATTTTTGGACATGATATATAGTATTTCGCTCCCTGCGTCATACTCCCAGACGCAGTCTTCATACGGAAACTGCCATTTCCAGAGCTGCATGCCGGACGTGTAATCAAAGCAGTAGAAGTTACCGCTGTCCTCGAGCAGTATCCTGTTCTGCCCGATGAGCAGAGCTCTGTCATAGGAAGTGTTGGTATATGTCGTAAGAAGTTCTCCGTCTGACATGCGCCACACGTAATACCGGCCGTCTGCATCGGATGCTGCGCAGACGTCTTCAGCCTCGCTGCAGACGAGGTCCTCACCGGCGAGTCCCTGCATCGGAAGGCTGTTCGTCATGACAAGAGCCCTGGCATCCGAAGATCCGTACACCATGAGCTGCTGTTCAAGCGCAGAGCGCTCTTCCACCGCGGATGTTTCCCGCACAACTGTCTGTTCGGTCTGGATATTCCTGAGCCTTGCATTAAGAATAAAAACGGATGCAAGCGAGATTATTGCGACCGCGCCCGTCACGATGAGACCGAGCTCCAGCAGCGGTACTCTGTATTTCTCCCATCTCATTGCCTAGCCCTCATAAATCGTAATTTCCGAGATACAGCAGTCATGTGTCTGACCGAGATAAATGTCGTCTATGGTGAACTGGATATCGGATGCCTTTATGGGTTCCGAGAATACTATATACTGCAATACCATATCGTCTTCGAAGTCAAGTTTATAAGAGTTGCCTCCCACATCCACAGTCATTGTCTTCGGACGGTTGTTTGAGTAAAAGCGGTTCTCACTTCTCCAGTTACCGAGAGCAAGCTTTACATACCGGACGTTTGACTCGGGAAAATAGAACTCGATTCTCTCGCCGTATCCCTCGCCCTCTGTGCCTTCCTGCCAGGAGGATTCAGTGTATCCGTCGCAGGCGGCATAGGGGGAGTTGTCAATATCATCGCTCTGGTATAGTTCTGAAGTCGCCTGCGCGTCGCTTATTCCTATATAACCCGAATTGTTAAGACTGTCGGGCATTGTGCTTGTGACGGTGGCCTGAACTTCAAGAGCCTGCTCTGCAGGAGCCGAGATTTTCGCGTATATTTCCCAGAGTACGACACAGATCATCATGAGCGCTGTGCACTCCAGGATAAAAGCTATGAACATACCGGCGCCCGGTCCGTCACTTCTGACATCGTCTCTGGCCATATGCTCCTCCCTTTTTCAAATCCTGATATCTTGGCATTTCCGCATCCCGTGACGCGGCTTCATTGTAACAATATGACCGGAACCGCTTCGCGAAACCGATCGTCGAATTGCGGGCGATTTTCATCGCTCTTTTATCGGGAGCTGCATTCGCAACTTCCGATAAGATATCTTACCACATTGAAACTATACGGGCAATGAACGAAGGGTCACAAGACACCGAAAATATCATCCGTAAGCTCGGAAAGATCAGCTTCCGGGCCCAGGTTTTCTTCTGACAGAACGACATGCACATCGTTCTGTACGTCCTCATCTTCTGCTCCGTCTGTCCTGCCCGCAATTTTTTCGAGATCACCGGCGACCGACGGGATTCCGTTCACTATGACAGCGCCATCGACCGGAATTACTATATATGTCACACCGTCAATGACACGCGTTTTGATGAACTGTGCCTTGTCGAACGGAATCTTTATGGTAGCGGAATCTGTGGAGACAACGACACTGTTTTCGCGAAGCGCGGGAATTGACAGAGGTATGTCGCCGACGATGTCATTATACGCTTCCTCAAAATTCTCCGTGTCCGCTCCGATCCTCTCAGCCAGCCTTAGCGCGTCATTTTTCTCAAGTACATTGAAGTTCTCTGCCTCCAGCTTGGCCAGATCTTCCTGGATAGCAGCCGCCGACTCCATACTGACATTGAGAGAATCCATGAGAGTATTGAAAGCGTCCTTCTGCTTGCTGGCGGTCACAGGCAGGTCGGCATCGAAGAATTCTCTGAACAGATCACCGGTTATTTCTTTTTTGGAACGGTAGAGGACTTCATTCAGGTCTCCGATCCTGTCATTGAACGAGGGATACAGGAAGCCTTCGGAAGGAACGCCGATCGTCCAGCGGCGCGACAGCTCTGTGACACCCTCGCCGTCGTCGTAGCCGAGGGACGGTTTCGAGAGCGTGGCCGGACAGATGGCGAAAAGAAGGCCTATGTAGACTACGTCTCCGTCCTCGAGTTTTCGCCTGTCAGATGAGATCGCCGGCACATCGTACGTGATGCGGGCCAGCATCGCATAATAGGGATCTGTATGCTGATAGGCACCGATCACATGCCCCGCGAACTCTTCGAGCAGCTCAGTATCTTCCTCCTCCATATGTCTGAGGGCGAAGAGCTTTTCGGACTGGGATGAGAGGGATACAGAGAACAGCTCCCTGCCCTGGGTCCCGGCGACCGCCTTTTTGATATTGTCCTTGTGGCGGAACATTTCATCTTCGTCGAAGGACAGGAATTTTCTGAATGACTGCCAGCAAAGCTCATTGTCGGGGCTTACATAAAAACCGTAAATCCAGTCGATCGGCGGATCATTCTTTCTTAAGACTTTTCTTATTTCAGCAAGATTACTTTTATCCATATGCTTCTCCTTGTTATCTATTTGCCACTCAACCGTTGGGATTTCATTTTAAGAAAAAACAAATCAGCTGCCACATTTTCATGCGACAGCTGATCTCTATCGGGGCAGCGAGATTTGAACTCGCGACCTCACGGCCCCCAGCCGTGCGCGCTACCAAGCTACGCCATACCCCGTAACCACTACATTATGAAATAAATCTTGTGGGATGTCAAGTTATTTTTATTCTTCATCGCACAATTGCGCAATACTCGCGACGCAGGTTATGATACGCGCGCAAAGTGACATACGCCTTCATCGTGAGTACGATCTCGCGATGAAGATCCATGTCTGGCTCGCGCGCGATCGGAGATCGCGATTTACGATATGCTTTCTGTAAAGAACATGTCTTTCGGCCCTTTGAAGGGACTAAAGGTGTCATCGAACGGATCTTCTCCGTACTCGGCTGTTATCGTATCCTGGATTTCATCAAGCGCCTTGAGTATCCGGTCACTGTTGGTCACAACGAAGACCGTCATGATGAGCGCGAGTACCAGACCGATGACTGAAGTGCAGAGAGCGGCAGTCCCGATTCCTCTGTCCTTCTTCTTGCGGATGACATTAATTGCGGCAACTATACCGATCACAGCAACCGGGATCACAAAAATCATGGTCCAGAAAAAAAGGATCGAGACAATGCCGAGTATGAGGGCGATGATAGCAAGAGAGCTTCCCGCCTCTCTGTGCTCAGGCACATTCACAGAGACCCGCTCGGAATACCCCGGCTGATAGATATAGTCATGCGCTCTCTTCGGTTCTCTGGGAATCGCTTCGGATGTACCACCGTGCATGCGCCTGAAAGCTTCACGCTGTCTGAATGCTCTCTCGCGTATTTTTTCAATATCCTGTTCAGATGTCGTTGTCAATTCATTTTCATTCATGATGTAAAAGTCTCACTTGTGAAAAGAGTTTACGTCTCTCTGTGCTTCTCAATCGTTAGAATGTATTTTACATCATTGATTTAAATTGTCAATGCCGGTCATCTTTAGGTCACTTAATGCGCTGCCTTCCGAAGACGCGCGATAAGGATCGATAAGATGGTCACACCTGCGCAGACATTGGCAGTGACCCAGAACACCACGGATGTTTCATCACCCGTCCCTGCCGGCATCACTTTAGACACACCGCCAGACCTTGAGGCGCCGGCTCCTGGACCACCTGTCCCAGAGGCTTTTGATGTCGATGACCCGCTGACGGCGGTTTCCCCACTGTATATCCTTCCCGACAGCAGGGATGCTGCTCCCTGGCTGCCTGGGACGCTGTACACAGATTTGAATGTGATGGGCAGCTCGGACAAAGCCTTGGGTTCCAGGGTAAGATCGTAGATCCATTCGTTGTGATCCGTCATCGGTATGGTCAGCAAAAAAGATGCGGAAGCTTTATGGCCAGGGGAGGGGGAAGTCTCTACTACACGATACCTGCCGAGTTTCATATCATTGATTTTTAGGATCCCGTCCTGATTGGTCGTGTCGGTATAGGTCATTGTGTCGCTGCTGTCATCAATTTTGTAGAAAGTGAATTCGGCTCCCGCCACCGGAGTCTTGGCGTCAACATCATCGAAATACCTGATTGTCACAGATCCGCGCTTTCCCGCGTCGACCGTTTTATCGGCAAATACAGTCTGTGGCTGCAGGATGATAATGCAAAAGACAATAAGAACGATGAATGAAATGTGCTTTCTGATATGGTTCATACTATACTCCTCTTCCTGTTCTGCCTTATACGGCTTGTGACTTTATAGACATGCATTGCGTAAATTGCCGTCTCGACGGCGGATAAAAGGAACATCCCCGCTATGTACAATACCGATCGGGCATATTCTCTCCGCCGAGCGGTCAAAAGATCTGACGCTGTAACATTTGCCTCGTCGGTGTACCTTTCTCCCCGCACGAACAGCCTGTGCGTGTTGATGCCGTAGGGAACGCAGGTCATGAGAGTGACCATGTCTCTGCCCTCTGCTACAGATAGGGCATCGGTATCATCCGGAAGAACGGTCGAGATTTTATCGACTCTGTACGTGTGCTTCTCTCCCAGAACATAAATATTGAACTCATCGCCGATCCGAACGCATGGCAGATGGGTAAACAGTTCCCTGTCGACAAGACCTGAGTGAGCCGCAATAACGGCGTGTGAGGAAGGACCGCCGATCGGGAGCGAGGTCCCGTGCATGTGACCGGCGGCATCCCGAAGAAGGTCTGTGCCCGTTCCGTGCCCTACCGGCAGAAGTACATGTATTGACGGAATTTCGATGACGCACATCATGCCGGACGGTCCGTTTAACAATGCATCATAGGCAGGATCGTCGTACACATCTTCATAGACAAATCCGTGTCTGCTCTGTGTATCAGCAATCACGCTGTTATAGCTGCGGGCTTTGACCATTTCGCCGAGTCCGGCTTCAAAAGCATGAGATTGCCCTTCATATGGATCAGGTGAGCTGAAATCTGCCGCGCGGGGCATTGCGACATCACAGAGAAAACCGAAGGCTGCGGCTTTCTCATAAATTCTCATTATAAAAGGTTTTTCAAGCACAATAGTCCCTGCAAGGATGAAAATGAAACCGGTAAGAATCAGCAGTTCAGCCTTGATCGTTCTCAAATTGAGCTCCTTTCTCCGGACGTGCAGGAATTCCTCATAAGGAGCGATATGACGGAGTATATCCGGCACATATTATTAGCTGCGATCTCCCATGTCTTTAGATCCGCAGGCGGCTCGCAGAATGATCAGGCATCCGACAGCGATCATCAGGGCTGCTCCGCTTACGATGGGAATAAGTCCTCCGCCGCCTGTATGTACCAGATCGATCGACTTCCTGTTTTCGACATCCACAGACAGATTTCTGTTCCTTACGGTCAGCTCAATTGACTCACCGAGAAGACTGTAGTCGGGAATGGTCTCTTCTTCTGTCATGGTGTATGTGCCATTTGCAAGCCCCTTCAGAACAAGAACACCCGTTGAATCATTCGGAGAGGTCAGTATTGTCTGATCATTTTCCTCATCGCTGCTTGCCGTGCGGTAGACTCCATCGGATTCCTTCACGAAATACTTCTTTTCTTTTCCGTCGGACAGGCTGAACTTTACATCTCCGAAATGCTCCTGCACAGGCGAAAACGTCTTCTTTAGGGTCAGCATATATGTGAAGACTGTGACGGGCGGGGAAACAGCTCTTATATCTCCCGAATGATCTGTTCCACAGAGAAGTGAAACGCTGTTCATATTGCCCGGGTCTCCGATCACCGCGCCGCTTCCGAGATGTGCACTGTATCTCAAATATACATGTGATTCCCGCTCAATATCTCCCAGACGGGCGAGACCCTTTTTCGTGAAAACGATCCTGACAACGCCCGGTCCCGACGAGGTATCGAGCTTGTAATCGGAATTCACAGTGAGCGGAGCAGCTTTATCCATACTCTCGCCGAAAGTCAATCGGATATCTCCTGAGCATGTAAGGCCGGGATCCATCGCATCCTCGATCACGTACTTGCGAATTCTTGTGCCTTCCGATAGTTTGGGGACATCTGCGGTGACTGCAAACCGGACTGTATCGCCGATGCAGGATGTCAGGCTGCTCACTTGCTTTTCGCCTGTGATCTCTCCCTCTTCGTTCTTATCCGTGGTTACAATAGCCTTATGAATGGCCACCGATCTGCTCTTCGGGTAGACAGAGATATCATATAGCCAGACCTCACCGGGACCGTATTTCTTGGTCCCTGTGCTTATCTCCGATATATTTGTCTGCGGAAGAGCGACACAGAAAGGCTCGCAGGGGATGTTTCCTTCCGGACTTTTCGTTTGCGCGAAGAGATAGATACCTGATGTGAGTCCTGAAGCCACGGTCACGCCTTCTTCGTCTGTGTCCGGGAGTCTTTCGCCGTATCCTGCGGCGAGCTCCGCGACAGAGGATACGGATATTGCGTCGGCTGCGTGTATGAGATCCGTGATCTCGTCTGCCCGGTATCTCTTTTCAGGGTCATAGTTACTTGTGATCTGCAGTTCGGTCAGCAGATCCAGAAGCACGGGTGACAATTCGGTATAGCAGGCAGAAGATAATTCTCCGGACTTATCCGCCTTTGACAGATCAAGATCAGCTATCTTCATATAGCAAAATCCGACATCGCTCAGAGGAATTGCTCCGTCCGGGAGAAGCCCCTCCGCAGCGATTATACTCCCGTCGACCCGGACTGCAGCGTCACCGTTGTTGCTCTCATATTCGTGAATTGTCACGCTGCATGTCCTTCCGCGGTCGATCAGGCTCTCCGTGTACCTGAAATCACTGTTGTCTGCCCTGACATTTATGACACACGCCATAAGGGCAAAAAGACCCGCAAAAAGCGCAAAAGCCCCTTTGACTACATTCATAACAGTATTCCTTTCCGCACAGGCGCACTGTGCCGTTTTGTAATAATTTGGGAAAAAGCAGCCGAACGGCCGGGAATGATGATTTAAGTGTAGCAGTCCTCATGTCTGCTTTCAAGTGAAAAGCGAGCCGGAACGCAAAGTCCATAATATTCTGCCATTTTTGTGGTAGGAAGTTATGATTCAATGTAGTAAAATAACTCGTTGTAGACATACAGCACCAATAAAGCGCGAATGCACTGCCGAAGCCATTCAAGTCTCGCTCGCGAGACTTGGCGCGGGATTCGGGTCAGCGTTAGCTGACATAATACCAAACCGAATCCCTGCGGTCTCCGCTTCGCTACGGTCGGCGCAAAGCGAACGTCCACTGGACGTTCTGCGCCCTTGCGGAGCGTTTATCTCAGTGGGGGATTGTGACCCGCCACTGAGACGAGCAGGATATTGATTTACCCACCGCTTATAGAAGCGGGGGGCTTCCCCACTGAGATAAAAAAGGATGATTTTATGTTTACTTATAATCTGCCCGATAAATATCTGAAAATAAACGCGTCGACCCTCAAGTGGATCGCCTGCATCACAATGCTCATCGATCATACTGCGGTGGCCATACTCTATAATGCGATTTTGATCCCGAACGCCCCGATCGCCTATGGAACAGAACTCTACACGATCTACAGAATCTACAGACTGATGCGCGGAATCGGCCGTACGGCCTTTCCAATCTACTGTTTCTTCATCGTTCAGGGATATCTCCACACAAGAAATGTGAAAAAATACGCTTTGCGCCTCCTCGCGTTCGGAATAGTGTCGGAAATTCCGTTCAATTACCTTGTCACGACCACGGCGAGAAGTCTCGAATATCAGAACGTGTACTTCACTCTTCTCATCGGCCTGCTTCTCATCTGGGGATGGGACTACCTGAGCAGGAAGAAAATGGAGATCGTACAGATCGGTCTGGCTGTCGTACTGTGCTTTGTCGCGGAATTTCTGAACACTGATTACGGCTGGCAGGGACCCGCTCTCATTCTGTTCTTCTTTTTAATGAACAAATGGCGCGTCCCGCAGTGTGTGCTGGGAAGCGCCATCCTCTACAACGAGTATCCCTGGGTGTTATTGGGATACTTTCCTATGCTGTTTTATAACGGTGAACGCGGAAGACAGTGGAAATACTTCTTCTATGCCTTTTACCCGGTCCATTTAATCCTTCTCCACTTTATCGCAATGAACATTCACTATAGTGCATGATGGGTCTTGTTTTACAGACCGCTCCTGACTTTATCGGCACAGGAGACAATCCAGCTATGGAGCAGAGATTTCTCATTCTCGGAGAGTGACCATACCCACTTGTCGTACTCAAGTTCCGGTTTCCAGTCAACGAAATCTTCGAACTCAGGGAAATCCTCGCTGAGGCATGCGTCATTTATGGGCTTCGCGTTCCACTGGGAGGCGAAGCTTTTATATCTCTTGACTCGCTCTTTCACGCACTCTTCAATAGTTTCCAGCGCTCCGGCATAGACAAGCGATAACTCTTCGTTGCCGCTAAGAGCGCTGCGTTTAAGTCTTATACATGAATACCATGCTTTAAGCGCGTAAAGCTGGGCAAGGTACTCGATGTTGCGCTCACGTATCAGGCGAATATGCTTATCCGACGGTGCCGTATTGTTATAGGAGAAAGATTTCTCAAAGCTCACTCTTTCACCGGAATACATGGTCGCGTCGGGTATTGACTTGCGAACGACCTGCCCGGCAACTGTCATTGAACCGAAACCGATTTCTTTGGGTCCTACGATACCGCTCATTCCGCCCAGAAAGATGGGCGGCTTGTCGAGAAAAACGCCCTCGGTGACAGAACCGATCAGGGACGGTGTCGCCTTGTCGCCGAATTCACCCCAGGGTGTAAAGTTAAAGTGAATAAAGCCGCTGCCCACCTCAGTGTGTACCTTGCGTGAAAGTCCGCCGGAAAGCAGGGCATCACAGAAGTTGATGAGAGAGCCCATGGTCACGCCGTACATCATGATTGTCTGCTTGAGACCTACAGCGTGGGCTGTGTTGGCTTCCTCCTCAAGAAGTGTGCCGCCGCGCAGATGGCAGCTGCCGCCCGTCTTGGCGCGCGGAAGAAGTGTGGACTCAGTGACGTAGCCGCTTGCTATGGCAGCACCTGCGCCGATCACAGAATCATTTACCGTGACCGGACCTTCGGTCCCGATTTTTGCGCCTGTGCCTATGAGAGTGCGGCTTCCTGTGATACGCGTGCCGGGGAATAAGATACTGCCCGGATAGATTCTCTCAAGGTCAACGTCGGGGGAGACGTAGACCTGTCTCGGATCAATAATTTTTACTCCCTTGTCCTCAAGGGCTTTTAGAGTGTTTTCAATACTGTAATTCATAGAATGCTCCATTTCGTACACAATAGTTTTCGTGAGCAGCACGGATAAGGACTCCGTGCATACATAAAGTCCGGTTGCAATATTTAGTAGTATTGTCTAGGAAAAGCCATGCAGTGTCAACAAATAATCCTGATGTCACTCTGTTTTTTTGTTTCCGGAGGCTTTCTTTTGTCGCCTTACAGCCGTGCTTCCGCTGCTCTTCGTCCCGGCTCCGGATGAACGTCTTCGGTTCGTCTTATAAAACTGAGCCGCATAATCATAGCACTTTTTGAGCTCTGCCTGATTTCGCAGGCTCTTCACCGCATTGGTCCTTCTTGCGACAAATCCGTTAAGCTTCTCCATATACTCTTCTTCGGTGATCGTCCCCTCGGCCACTCCGGTCAGGCCCTTTTCCCAGCTCGCAGTGAGCTCGGCGTTCAGAAGCGGCCGGATCGAGGCGTTCACGGTATCGTAGACCATCTCTCCCAGAAGCTCCGGTGTGATGACCTGCGTCTTTTTATTGAGGGCAAGATACTCGATCGTCACAAGTTTTTTGAGAATCTCCGCTCTTGTTGCGGATGTGCCTATGCCCGATCCCTTGATCTGCTCCCTGAGACTTTCGTCCTCTATGAGCTGGCCGGCATTTTCCATCGCGAGGATCATTGATCCGGACGTATATCTCTTGGGCGGAGACGTCTCTCCCTCCTTGATCGTCAGCGAGTCAACGGGCAAATGCGAGCCCTTCTTCAGCTTAGAGATATCCACGCCCGGTGCTATCAGCGTGTTTTCACCGGAATCATCGGATGCTTTTCCACCTTTTGCGGCGTTCTTGTCTCCGCCTGTGACTTTCAACCAGCCTTCCTTCACCAGCACTCTGGAGTTGGCAAAGAAACTCTCGCGGCCGAGCATGATCGTTATAGCGGTCTTGTCATATTCGGCAGGCGGATAAAAGATCGCAAGGAAACGCCTGCATATGGTCTCATACACGCGCCGTGCGGTCTGAGAAAGTGAATTCAGGTTCATAAGACCTTGTCCGGTCGGTATGATCGCGTAGTGGTCCGTGATTGCCTTATCGTTGGTGTAGCGCGTGTTCCCGATTTTCTTCCAGGATTCGCCGGTCAGCACTTCGGCCGCGAAATCACCTACAGTGGGGGAACTGCCCTGTCCTGTGCCCAGTTTTGTGAGACCTGTGAGATTCCTGCTGATCTCTTTGGCGACAGCGCTCGAGAGGACGCGGGCATCGGTCCTCGGATACGTTGTGAGTTTCTTTTCGTACAGCTCCTGCGCGATCTGCAGTGTCTGGTCAGGTGAGATCTTGAACATGCGCGAGCAGTCATTCTGAAGCTCAGCCAGGTTGTAGAGCATCGGCGGATTCTTCTTTTCCCTGCGGCGTGTGATGCCTGACACTATTCCCTCATAGGGCAGGGTCTCTTTCAGCTTCGCGATGAGCGCTTCCGCATCCTCCCTCTTTCGGAAACCGTTCTCCTTGTAAAGAAGGGGGGACAGATTGAACATAGCAGCCTCTTCTGCCTTCTCCCTGTTTTTGTCAGATGCCTCGCTCTCTGTCTGAGATTCCTTCTGCACTGCGGAAGACCCGGGACTTAAAGTACCGGAAGAGGTCTTTCCGATGTAATACTCGCTCGGAGGCACCGCTCTCCACTCGGCCTCAATGCCGCCGAACACACCGATGACACGGTAGAAGGGGGTCTTGACGAAGCTGCGGATCTCCCTCTCACGGCGAACGACCATGCCGAGCACGCAGGTCATGACCCGACCGACAGCAACGGCTTTCCATTTCCCGCCGAGATAATCTGTGATTCCGCTCCCATACTTAAGGGTGAGCACCCGGGAGAAATTGATGCCCATGAGGTAGTCTTCCTTCGCTCTCAGGTATGCCGAGTCACTGAGGTTGTTGTAGGCATCAAGCGGTTTCGCCTCGCGGATCCCTCGTGATATCTCCTCGTCTGTGAACGAATCGATCCAGACGCGCCGCCTGTCCTTACTCTTTACCACAGGAGGTGACATCATCTCGACAAGCCGGTAAATATACTCACCCTCGCGCCCGGAGTCGGTGCAGACATAGATCGTTCCCACATCATCTCGGGATAAAAGTCCGCTCACAGTGTTGAACTGCTTGCTCACGGAGGGGATGATCTCATACTTGAATTTCTCCGGGAGGAAAGGAAGATTTTCAAGGCTCCATTTTTTGTACTTCATATCGTATTTTTCCGGGTAGCTCATCGTCACCAGATGACCGACGCACCAGGTGACCACATATTCATCGGACTCGATATAACCGTCGCGCCGGGGACCGTTCACTTTGAGAGCCCTGGCAAATTCCTGAGCGACGCTCGGTTTCTCCGCGATAAAAAGTGATTTCAATTGGATTCATCTCCTTAATTGTAAAGAGGGCTTTTGCCGCCGTCTGGCAGCATAAGCCCTGTGTTCTACATAGTTCCGGAAAAAGAATATTACTTTGCCTTGATATAGCCGAGCGCAGTGAGCATCTCAGCGCTCTCGACAGCACCGCCGGCAGCGCCGCGCAGTGTGTTATGGGAAAGGCCGACGAATTTGAAATCGAAGATATTGTCTTCGCGCAGACGGCCGATTGTTACGCCCATGCCGCCCTCATAGTTTACGTCCTCGAGTACCTGCGGACGATTGTCTTCCTCGCGGTACTGGACGAACTGCTTCGGAGCGTGCGGAAGCTCGTATTTCTGCGGCAGACCCTTGAAGTTCACGATCCGGTCGATGAGTTCTTCCTTTGTCGGCTTCTTCGCAAAGCTGATTGAGACGGTCGCTGTGTGACCGTTGAGAACCGGAACACGGATACACTGTGCGGAGATCACCGGGCTCTCTGCCTTGACGATCTCACCGCCCTCGATGTGACCGAGAACCTTCAGCGGCTCCTGCTCGGACTTCTCTTCCTCACCGCCGATATACGGGATGATGTTGCCGATCATTTCCGGCCAGTCCTTAAACGTTTTGCCCGCTCCGGAAATTGCCTGATATGTGGAGACGACGACCTTAGTCGGCTCGAACTCTTTCCATGCGGCAAGGCACGGAATGTAGCTCTGGATCGAACAGTTCGGCTTTACGGCAATAAAACCGCGTGTCGTGCCGAGACGCTTCTTCTGGGCTTCAATTATTTCGTAGTGCTGTGGGTTGATTTCCGGGATGACCATCGGGACATCCGGTGTCCAGCGGTGCGCGCTGTTGTTGGAGACGACAGGTGTCTCTGTCTTTGCGTATTTTTCCTCGATCTCGCGGATCTCGTCCTTTTTCATATTGACAGCAGAGAACACAAAATCAACCTGGGATGTCACATCCTCGATCTCATCGATGTTCTTTACGATCATGTCTTTAACGAATTCCGGCATCGGAGTGTCCATCTTCCACTTGTCGCCTACCGCTTCCGCGTAAGTCTTGCCTGCGCTCCGGCTGCTGGCCGCAAGGACTTTTATATCATACCACGGATGGTCAGCGAGAAGTGTGATGAAGCGCTGGCCGACCATGCCTGTTGCCCCGAGAATGCCTACTCTAAGTTTTTCTGCCATAATAAATATCCTCCTCGTCGATTTCGACATACATTACACTTTAATCTTATAAAGCCCTGAAGTCAAGTGTCATTTGCCAATTAACGAGTTTCGTGAATCTTCTATGAAGCGCTGTGACGCGGCAATTTCTTCCGACACTGCACCGGGAGCGCCTTTCGTCATTCTCTGCTCGACACAGGTCCCGAGGGAAATCGCCTCGTAGATGTCATTGTCAAAGACATCGCACTCTGCTTTCCACTCATCGAGAGTGAGGTCATCCATCGCGATGTCTTTTTCGATGCAGGTGAGGACAAGCCGTCCGATGATGCTGTGGGCATCGCGGAACGGCACACCCTTCTTGACAAGATAATCTGCCGCGTCCGTTGCGTTCGTGAAACCACCGCGCGCGGATCTCGCCATGCGGTCTTTGTTGAAGGTCGTGGATGCAAGCATGCCTGCCATGAGGTGAATGCAGCTCTTGGTAGTGTCGATGGCGTCAAACGTCATCTCCTTGTCCTCCTGCATATCTTTGTTATAGGCAAGCGGAATCCCCTTCATGACAGTCAGCATGGTCATGAGAGCTCCATATACTCTGCCTGTCTTGCCCCTTATGAGCCCGGCGATATCCGGATTCTTTTTCTGCGGCATGATACTGCTGCCGGTCGCGTATGTGTCATCGAGTTCGATAAATCTGTACTCGTTGCTGTTCCAGATGATCATCTCCTCGCTCAGTCTCGAAAGATGCATCATGACGGTCGCGAGCGCACTCAAAAATTCAATTACGTAATCTCGGTCGGAGACACCGTCCATCGAGTTGTCGCAGGCTCTGTCAAAGCCGAGAAGCTCTGCTGTGTACTCGCGGTCCAGCGGATAGGTCGTTCCGGCGAGAGCGCCGCTCCCGAGCGGACAGACATTCATGCGCTGTCGGATCGAGCGAATCCTATCGAAGTCCCTGCGGAACATCTCAAAATAAGCGCCGAAATGATGCGCGAGCGTGACAGGCTGTGCTTTCTGCAAATGCGTAAAGCCCGGCATGAATGTGTGCTCATTCTCCCTCATGATGCCGCAGATCACATCGAGCAGGGCAAGAATCAGCTCTGACGTTTCGTCGATCTCATCTCTCACGTAGAGTCTCATGTCGAGTGCGACCTGATCGTTTCGGCTGCGGCCGGTGTGAAGTTTTTTTCCCGCTTCGCCGATGCGCTCCGTCAGGACCGCTTCAACGAAAGAGTGAATATCTTCGTAAGTGCTTCCGATTTCCAGCGTTCCGTTATCTACGTCCCGCAAAATACTGTCAAGCCCTGTGAGAATCTGATCTCTCTCGTCAGCCGTGAGAATTCCCTGCTTTGCCAGCATGCGCACGTGGGCGCGACTTCCGCGCACATCCTGATGAAAAAATTTCCGGTCGAATCCGATCGACTGGTTGAAGTTGTAGACAAGCTGGTCTGTCTGCTTTGTGAAACGTCCGCCCCATAATTGTGCCATAATGATCCTCCTCGTGAGTTTTTCTGATATGCGGTCCTGCGGCATGTTGGAAATTACTGCATTCTAATAGCTGCCCCTCCGCCTTAGCAGTATTACTGCCGCTTCTGCGCATCTCTCTTCGAGAACACGCATCCGCAGTAATTCTGCCTGTATAAGCCATATTCCGCGGAAAGTTGGGTAGATCTCAGGAACCCGCCTTTTTTCTTAAAGTCCGACGGCAGCCAGACGGTTCCCGTCTCTCCGGCTACCCGATATCCTATCTCGTTGAGCTTCTCTGCATTTTTCAGAGGACTGATCGTGAGAGTCGTGGTAAAAAAATCGAACCCTCCGCGTCTCGCGTATTCGGCAGCCTCCCGGATACGAAGCTCATAACACTTAAAGCATCTTTCTCCGCCCTCGGGGCACATTTCAAGTCCCCTCGATATCTCCCGGAATTTCTCCGGCTCGTACGCACCTGCGAGAAAAGTGACAGGGTGCAGATGCGGCTGCATGGAAATCAGCCTCGAAAGCTCCTTTTCGCGGAGCCTGTATTCAGTCTCGTCTGTGATATTCGGATTGTAATAAAGATCCGTTATCGAAAAATACTGAGTCAGATACTCAAGGCAGTAGCTGCTGCAGGGTGCGCAGCAGCTGTGCAGCAGAAGGGTCGGGACCCGCTGCTCTTTTATGTTCTGTTCGATTATTCTTTCCAGTTCACGCTGATAGTTTTTTCTGTTCATGATATGCTTCTGCCCGGCTTGGAATATGCATCCCAGGGCTGTCATTAAGTGTATGCGATCACAGCTTTCTGTAACCCGTCTCAAAATCCACCTGATTGATCAGCTCCCCGCCGCCAAGGAAGGCAGAGAGATTTCTGCAGGCGATTTCTATGATTCTGTCATAGGTGTGTCTCAGGTGATAGGAGCCGCTGATATGGGGAGTCAGAATCAGATTCGGACAATCCCACAGAATACTGTCCGCCGGGAGCGGCTCTGGATCTGTGACATCGATGCAGGCTCCTGCTATGACACGGTTATTGAGAGCTTCCGCGAGGACTTCGGTCTCGATGAGATTGCCGCGCCCGATGTTGGTGAGGATCGCGGTTCTCTTCATGCGTCCCACTCTTTCCCTGTCGAACAGGTGGTACGTCTCCCTGGTTGCCGGCAGAGCGCAGGCGACAAAATCCGCCTCCGGGAGAAAACGGTCGATATCCTCCATTGTGCCGGATGCAGCCATATAATCGGCCGGTTCTACCTTATGCCTGCGAATCCCGATGACCCGGCTTCCCAGGGCGGCCATTCGTCTTCCGAATTCTGTCCCTATATCACCTGCCCCTATGATCAGAGTTGTAGATCCGTAGATTCCGGTGACCTCCCCCTCATCGCGCCAGATGTGATTTTTCTGGTTATCCTCGTACTTGTCGAGCTTCTTTATGAGCATGAGGATCTGAGCCAGCATGTGCTCGGCAAGGGCTACTCCGTAAGCTCCGGTCGCGTTGCACAGGACCGTCTCCGGTGCGAGAACGCCGGGGACGCAGAATTCATTTGCACCCGCGGAATTCAGCTGGAGCAGTTTTAATCCGGGCGCCGCCTTGATCTTGCTCGTCGGCACATTTCCGATAATGACCGTAGACGAGGCGATCATTTCTTCTGTGACGTTGGGATTCTGCACGCAGATGAACTCTGCTTCCGGTGCGGCCGAGTGAAATTTGGCCATCTCTTTCTCAGTGACAGGCATTGTGATCAGGATCTGCATGAAATGCTCCTTCCAAATATATAAAAACTTTGATAAAATGTGGAATGCATGTAAATGTACAAGGGATTATAACACATTGCAATTATATTTGGAAAGGCGGAACAACAAATGAATTATATTGAGCGTGCCCGCGAATTCTTCAGAAACGACCATTATGCGACAGACGCGACCGGAATTGTCATTGAAAAGGCTGAGGAAGGCTATTCGGAAATCTCCCTCGAGATCGATACGAGACACCGTAACGGGATCGGAAAGGTGATGGGGGCTGTGTATTCGACAATGGTCGATTTTTCATTTGCAATAGCATCCAACTTCGACAGACCTATGACTGTCACTCTTCAGTCATCCATCAGCTTTATGAACGCATGCCGGGGAGACCGGCTCTATGCGTGCTGCAGGCGCACTGATGAGGGCGGCCGAACCTGTTTCTACAGCGTCCTTGTATCTGACAATGTTGGCACAGAGATCGTTCGCGCGACCGTGACTGGCTATAAACTCGCTCCCAATTTTGCCCATCCCATGAGCGAGGGAGAAGACCCGTACCGTGAGCAGCAGCTGCTTCTTGACCGTGCGATGAGTGCGGTCAAAGGGTAAGGCTGCGCATTGCTATACGCTGTCCGTACTGGAGTATATCGATAATCATAAAGAGGCTGCCGCCTAAGGTTGTCTTCTCTATACAGCAGATGTCATACGCATTAAACTGCTCTATAGAGGGATGTCTTTAGGCGACAGCCTCTTTTCGCGAAGTATCGTATTCAATCTTCAACACAGGATTCTCGTAACTTCAGTCATGAGAGGAATGTGCAAAACAAATTCGTCTTCAACATGGGTTTAAAGCCCTGTGTTGAAGATTGAGCCTCCGGTGGATCGCAGAGCTGCGCGAAGGAAGACGCACAGAGTGCGTCGCGCAGCTCGCGCGCGATCAGAAATCGCGATTTACTTATTTCCAGCATGTAACGTCCGGATCGTCAATGCCGATGTTTTTGGCGTGGAATACAGGATTCTTTCCTGCCGCCCTCTGCTTCTCATAGTCCCTCAAAGCATCGATTGCAAAATGACCGAGGATCACGCAGGCAGGAAGGTTGATGATCGTCATGCCGCCCATAGTGATATCGGCGATCGCCCACACGGCTTCCATCTTGAGCAGCGCACCGACAAAGATGACAACGACGCAGCCTGCATAAAAGATCTTCATGAACATCTCACTCGGCATATTTTTATTGTTCAGGAACGCAAGAGCGTTGTCGCAGTAATAAAGGTTGCCTAGCAGTGTTGTGAACGCGAAGAGGACCATCGCAACAGTGATGAAGATCGGTCCGATTCCTCCGAACACAGAGGAGATCGCGTTCTGAACATACGGAGCGCCTGCCACTTCCGGCGTGTGCGCGACACCCGTGCTGAGGCACATGAGCGCTGTGGCCGTGCACAGGAGCATTGTGTCGATATAGACGGAAATGGTCTGGACCAGACCCTGCTTGGACGGATGAGAGACGTCTGCGGCTGCGGAGGCATTCGGCGCTGAACCTACGCCTGCCTCATTGGAGAAAAGACCCCTCTTGATGCCGAAAACCATGCAGGAACCGGAGATGCCGCCGAAGATTGCTTTGAAATTGAAAGCGTCCGCCAGGATCTCAGCGAACATGGCCGGAATATGTGTGATATTCAGGAAAAGCACGATGAGAGATACGATCACATAGAAAAGTCCCATGACCGGAACGATGATCTCTGTGATATGGACAATTCTCTTGCCGCCTCCGAACAGGCAGTAGCCGGTGAGCGCTGCCAGAATACCGCCGATGATGGCCGGAGTCATGCTGTTGTACCAGCTGTATGCCGCAAATGTCGACTGCAGATTATATGAGCACAGAAGGTTAAATCCAAACGCGTAGGTGAGGATCAGAAATACCGAGAACAAGCATGCGGGGATGCGTGAGTGCATGGCCTTTTCAATATAATACGCAGGTCCGCCGTAAAAGCCGCCGTTCGTGTCATGCTTCTTGAAAATCTGTGCGAGCGTACTCTCCATATAGGCGGAGGCCGCACCGATGACGCACATCACCCACATCCAGAAAACAGCTCCGGCTCCGCCGAGACAGATCGCGGTCGATACGCCGACAATATTGCCCGTTCCGACGCGGGATGCGGTGGAGACCATCAGGGCCTGGAAGGATGAGACACTCTTGCCGTCCTCATTCTTCGGCGGCTCCATGACGAGACCGCAGGCGTGCTTAAAAAGTCGAATCTGTACGAAGTTTGTTCTGATCGTGAAATAGAGACCTGCCGCTGCCATGACGATGATCAGAATCGGCGCGTACATGATGTCATCGATTTTGTTGAGTATGTCAGTAATTGTCATTTTAATCCCCTCTCTTTTGGGTTATGGCTTTTCGTTCTATTAAGAATCTCATGTTATACTAGCATAGTTTAGTTTTTTATGTCAATTTATTATCACTGTAAAACAGTAAAGTGATAAACAAAAAACAGCGGGGGAAGCAAAGGCTTCCCCCGAACAATCCTTGAGCTTTTAGTATTTTTATTTCTTTCTTGCGGTACGACGTCTCTGCAGCTCGGAGACGATGATGGCGCATGAGGAGTCGCCGGTGATATTGACGACCGTGCGGCCCATATCGAAGATACGGTCGACACCTGCGACAAGCGCGATACCTTCGACCGGAAGACCGACAGACTGAAGAACCATGGCAAGCATGACCATACCTGCGCCCGGGACGCCTGCTGTTCCGATGGATGCGAGGGTCGCTGTGAGGACGATAGTCAGCATCTGAGAGAATGTCATGTTGATTCCGTAGCAGGACGCGATGAACACCGCGCAGACACCCTGGTAGATCGCTGTTCCGTCCATGTTGATCGTGGCACCGAGCGGCAGGACGAAGGAAGTGACTTCTTTGTCAGCTCCGAGCTTCTGAGCACATTCCATATTGAGCGGCAGAGTTCCTACCGACGATGCGGATGAGAATGCAAAAATGATAGCCGGCATCATTCCCTTAAAGAACTCGATCGGGCTCTTTTTGGCAAGTGTCGAGACAGTGAGCGAGTAGACGACGACTGCATGCACAATGTAGCACAGGTAAGCGACAAGGAGGACCTTGGCGAGAGATCCGAGAACAGCGGGGCCGTTCTCTGCTACCACCGGGCAAAGGAGGCAGAAGACACCGATCGGAGAAAGCTTCAGGATCATTTCCATTGCTTTCATGCAGATGTCATTTGCAACATTTACAAATGTGAACTCAAGCTCATCGTTATTCTCAGAAATCAGGATGAGCGCAAAGCCGACGATCAGAGAAGCGACAATGATCTGCAGCATGTTCGCGTCGACGAACGGGGCTACGAAGTTGGACGGGAATATACCGACCAGTGTGTCCATAAAATTGACGGATGTTGCCGACGGCTCATAGGAAAGATCCGCTGTGGAAAGGATCGGGAAGATTCCCTTGAGCATGTTTGCGAAGAAAAGACCGATGGCTACCGCAAAGGCGGTCGTGCACATATAATAGACGACCGTGGTTCCGCCGATCGCGCCGACCTTCTTGATATCTTTCATGGATACGACACCTGCCATGATGGAGAAGAATACCAGCGGGCAGACGACCCATTTGATCAGATTGAGGAAGATCGTACCAAAGGGCTTGATGTAGCCGGTTGCAAATTGCGGTGCGTTTGTCAGAGCGATGCCTGCGATAATCGCAAGTACAAGCGCAATAAAAATCTGGGTGGACAGTGCCATTTTTTTCTTTTCTTTCATAATCTCCCTCCATTCTCTATCATTGCTAATTTGGCGAAATGGATATTTTCTAAGTGATTATAGCATATTTTATAGTGAAATTCACCTATATATCCAGATGCTTTTAATATTTACTTCCGGCGTATCGCAGACGCGCAATGATAAAGGTGTTTCAGACTTTGCGCGGCGCGGAGAGAATGCCGAGGTGTTCTTGATTATGTGATCGAAAATGGGCAGCTGTGGTCATGATTGAGCCTGCACCGCTGTCATGGCTGCGGTGTGAACGATATCTTCGACCGTACATCCGCGCGACAGATCGTTGCAGGGCTTGTTAAGACCCTGAAGAACAGCGAAGCAGTTAGCTTTGCCTATGCGCTGCGTGATTTTGTAGCCGATGTTGCCCGCCTGAAGATCCGGGAAGATCAGGACATTGGCCCGCCCCGCGACAGGGCTGCCCTTGGCCTTGCTTGCTCCGATCTCGGGGACGATCGCTGCATCAAACTGCATCTCGCCGTCAAGCAGAAGTTCCGGCGCAAGCTTGTGGGCGATCTGTACCGCCTCCTGTACTTTTGACACTGACTCGTGCTTTGCGCTTCCTTTGGTGGAGAAAGACAGCATGGCAACGCGGGGCTCCTCAAAGCCACAGAGCCTTCTTGCAGTATCAGCCGAAGCTATCGCGATATAGGCAAGCTCCTCCGCTGTCGGGTTCGGCATGACGACACAGTCGGCGTAGACGAGAAGTCCATCCTCGCCGAGATTCTTGTCCGGACAGTCCATGAGGAAGCTCGATGAGACGATCTTCATCTCCGGTTTGGTCTTTATGATCTGCAGAGCAGGACGAAGCATGTCGCCGGTCGTGCGGACAGCACCCGATACAAGGCCGTCAGCATGGCCGAGCTTGACCATCATGATACCGTAATACATCGTATCAAGGAGCAGCTTCTCGGCATCCGTTTTGGTAAGACCCTTGTTCCTGCGGATCTCACAGAGTGCATCTACATACTCTTCGGTCCATGCGCACGTTTCCGGATTGACAATCGCAATTTCCGCGATGTCCACATCAAGCTGCGCAGCCAGAGCCTTGATCTGTTCAGGATTGCCCAGAAGAATCGGCTTTGCGATACCTTCTTTCATGAGGATTGCTGCGGCGCGGACCGTGCGCTCCTCATTTCCTTCCGGAAAAACAATCGTCTTAATGTCCGATTTTGCTCTCTCTATAACTCTCTCAATCATACTCATAAGAATTTACCTCGTACCGGATTCGGTTATATTTGCTGATACTGCCGTATATCTTTGCGGAAGCCTTGGTGGGTGTCAGACCAGATCCGTGCCGGGAAAGCCGTTCCAGACATTTTTTCCGGAATACGTATGAGGGACAAGCTCACCTCGCAGCGCTTTCAGAGTGGGATAAGCCATCGCTTCCTGTTCCATTTCGCCCGGATAAATGCTGACCGGGGCGATAAAGCCGCAGCGTCTTTCAATCTCTTCGTAAATATCGGCAAATCTGAGAAGTCCGCCGGTCAGCAGTATGCCATCTACCTTTCCGCAGAGCACAGTACTCATCTCGCCGATCATCTTACAGATCTGGTAGATCATTGTGTTCCACACAAGGCACGCCTTTTTATCTCCCTGCTCTACAAGCCGGTGGATATCATCAGAATTGGAAGTGCCGAAATACTGGACAAATCCTCCGGATCTCGTACAGGCAAGGCGGACATCCGAAAGCGTATGCGTCTCGAGATAATCGAGCAGTGAAAGAACAGGCAGGGATCCGATTCTGGTCGGCGTGAATGCTCCCTCTCCGTCAGCCCCCATGTTTCCGTCGACCATGCGGCCGTGATCATGTGCGCTTACAGTGATACCTCCGTCAATGTGGGCTACGATAAAATTGCAGTCCTCGTATGCCCTGCCCATCTTTCCCGCATGGTACTGGGCAACAGCTTTCTGATTGAGGACGTGTGAGTGAGATACTCTGTATATTCCTCTGATGCCGGTAAGCCTTGCATAATCGCAGTATTCATCGACGTTCGTCGGGTTCAGCGTGTAGGCTGGCTTTCCGTACTTGCGCGCGAATTTCCAGGCCAGCATAACGCCGAGTTTTGCGGGATGTTCGGAACCTCCGACGGCAGCTTCTGTGTCGTCGTAAAGCCTCTGATCGATGATCGTGAGTCCGCCGGGCTGAGTGCAGGCACTGCCGCCCCGGCCTGCAAATGCGTCAATATCTGCCGGATCAACATTTTCGTCCGCGAGCATGCGCATGATGACATCATATCGGAACGGAAGCTGTTTATTAACATGAGGATATTTCAGGAGTTCCGGCGCATCGTGAAAAATATTCTTTTCGAACAGCAGGTCTTCGTCGAGAAAGAGACTCACTTTTGTCGATGTCGACCCCGGATTGATGACTAATATCTTCTTCTTATCAGGCATGATAATTACCTCGCTTATTACTTTATGAATCATTATTAAACAGTTTTCACCTGATTTTGTCAATAGAAAAAGGACGACCTTTCGGCCGTCCCTTAATACTCATATATCATTCCCGGGCAACTGCGCGGGTTTGTATCCCATGTCAGAGACGAGTTTCATTTTGCACATTCATCGTAGACTTGCGTCACGAGAATTCTGCGTCATCGATTAATATTCAGTCGGAAGATCGGACGTGATATCGTAGATTTCTTTAAAGAGCTCTTTGTCCGCCTCGTTTTTTATCAGCATGATCTCTTCGAACCTGCCCGTCCGTTTGTCCTTGAAGCCGGCTACTGTCTCACCGGTACAGATACTGGCGTGCAGAATAGGCTTCATATTTTCCCTGTCATATGATTTCTTTTCAATCCTCTTCTTCAGGCCAAACATCATTTACCCCCAGTTCCGCGACGCCCTCATCGATAAAATCCTGATCCACCTCGCATACAGATTGTCCGGCTGCATCTTCTGCAGACCCTTCGTCAATTTTTCTTTTATCATCTGCGGACTCTTCGTCAATTTCTCTTTTATCATCTGCGTTAATGTAGCCCATATCATTGAGAAATGCCTGATAGTCCGGTGTGTCATAGCGGCTCTCATGTTCGATAAAATTACGGTCCGGCTCGTCGACAGGCTGAATCTGGATGATTTCGTCTTCATCGCCTGTTTTCTTTTTCGAGAACAGACCCGTAACAAAATTTTTAATTTTTCCCATGATCGTCACCTCCGAATTACTTTAACTAATTATAACATACTTTTTGCAAAATCTCAGAATATTTGACATATTTGACAACTTTAGTTTCCTACACTAAAATAACATATGCTCGTCTCCGACGGGTCTTAGTTATGAATTAGAATACTGGAAAGGATATCACCATGAACACAGTACTTTTCGGAATGACTCTGTATCAGATCCTGTGGTATTTTGTGATTTACTCATTCGCAGGCTGGTGCGTCGAGGTCATTTTTCACGCCATGAAAGCGCACCGCCTGGTCAACCGTGGTTTTCTGAACGGACCTGTATGTCCGGTATATGGTTTCGGAGTCGTACTTGTATTCGCGGCTGTTCATCTTATCGTGGACGGAAGCGGAGGCTCACTGCAGGATGTGAGTATTATTATGCTGTATCCCATCGGCGTTTTCCTCACCACAATGGTTGAACTACTCGGCGGCTATATGCTCGATAAGACGTTTCACGCCCGGTGGTGGAACTACAGCAGCGAAAGATTCAATTTTCGCGGGTACATCTGCCTCAAGTTTTCACTTATATGGGGTCTTGGAGTCGTATTTCTTGTCAAGCTTGCTCATCCGATCATTGACAGAGCGACAGTGGGATTCCTGCCGGCAGCAATCGGAATATGGATCGTACTTGTTCTATGCATAGCTTATTTTGCGGATTTTGTTGTGAGCGTGCTTATTATGCTGAAACTAAACCGCTCTCTCGAGGAACTTGATCAGATACAGAAAGACATGCGGATCGTCAGCGATCAGATCACAAAACTGCTGGCGGGAGGATCGATTGCCGCGGAAGTCCTGGTGGATGCCGGGCTGACCAAGGCCGGACTCGTCAAAGAAGACACCATGTATGCCGTTCTGGATCAGGCATTTGGCGCCGGAGATGTGATTGATAACAAGGAGTACAATAAATACCGGGCAGCCGGTATTCCTGAGCCGGCCAGTGTCCAGGTAGGGGCAGATATCAAAGAAGCTATCGCCGAGCGCAGAGAGGAGGCAATGGCAGCTATCAATGAGACAAAAGAGGCTGCTTTCAGCGCTTACGCCGAGCACAGAGATGACGCGGCTTATGCGATCGGGGAGACGAAGATCGCCGCCCAGGATAATATCCAGCAGACAAAAGAGGCACTTGAGAAAAAGCTTGATGAACTCCGCGAACGCTCATCTGAGATTTACTCGTCAGCCCTCAGGCACAGAATATTCGGTCCTCTCCGCATACTGCGAGCCTTTCCGCTGCTCTACCATGAAATGTACAGTGACGCTCTTCAGAGTCTTCGCCAGCATGCTTCCGATCTTCTGAAGTCGGAAGACACGGACCGGAAAGAAGATCACGCTTAAAACGTACATTTAGCATAATGACCGCTCCGCCAACATCGTTTGGGAAGTTATAGTTGTTTAAATCTGTAGCGGATGCTATAATATCGTGAGTCAGAAATAAAGACACCAATGCAGCTTATATCGTGAAACTTAAATACAAAAATAATGTCATCCGACAGGATGAAATGTATCAGGGGGAATTCAATTGAAAAGAGTTATCACTTACGGAACATTTGACCTGCTTCATTACGGTCATATAAACCTTTTGAGACGAGCAAAGGCTCTCGGTGACTATTTGGTCGTCGCCCTGTCGACAGATGAGTTCAACTGGAACATGAAACAGAAGAAGTGCTACTTCCCTTACGAGCAGAGAAAAGAACTTCTTGAGGCAATTCGCTATGTCGACCTTGTCATTCCGGAGGAAAACTGGGAACAGAAAGTCACTGATGTTAAGGAGTACCATATTGATACATTCGTGATTGGCGATGACTGGGAAGGTAAGTTCGATTTCCTGAAAGACGAAGGCGTCGAGGTAGTATATCTTCCGAGGACACCGGAGATCTCAACGACACAGATAAAAAATGATCTGAACAGACAGTAAAAAGCGGCTCTGCACAGCGGAAATTATCCGTCTTGCAGAGCCGTTTTTCATTTCAGGTATTCAGACTGTAGTAGACACGGTCTGTCACGACCTTTACTCTCAGGGTAATAATCGAATTCGGACCGCAGGAATAAGTCACATTATAGAAGCCGGGTGTATTCGTATCCACCTGGTTGTCTATTTCCAGCAGACCCATCATGTTCTTCCCGTCCTCATCGAGCACACTATCGACATAATCATACGGATCAAAACGGCTTCCTTTGAGAATAGTGACGCCCTGATCGTTCAGTATGATCTCCGGTCCGTCAATTCTCACATTGAAAGTTCTGTTTACGGAAAGACCGTAGAGAGTATTGTGAATAAATTTGACAGTCAGCTGCTGACTTGCATATCTGTCCCATTTACCCTGGAATGTAATGTCCTCATTGCCGTCTCCGCCAAAACCGTTGTTGGACGTAATGCCAAGATAATTGGCAAAGGCGGTATACTTCTCGTTAAGTTCACGCTTTGACGAAGCCTCGAATTTAACCATATCGCGGGTAACGGGCGGCATAGTTTCCGGGACCATCATTGAAGGAAGGTGACACCCTTCAAGCCTGAGCTTTCGCGTCGCCTGAAGTCGATAGCCGGAATATGTTGTGTAATAATAATAAATAAAGCGGTCTCTGAAGTTGCCTGTCCCTGCGGTTGCCACCGTGATCCTAAGCAGCTCCCTGAGGACATCTCCGCTCAATGTGAACGTCGAATCGAGGGCATTTGAGGTTTCCAGGATGTTTTGCCGCTCTTCCGCGCTCATGACTGTCTCGAAAGCGGAGAGGTCGGCTTCCGACCCTGCCGGCGAGCTCTCCATCACTTCGACCTTTGTCAGTCCGTTTATGACTTTTTCACCGGTTACTGCCTCGATTTCCTCATCTGTCAGCGTGTAGTATCTGTCTCCGATAACCTGCCTCAGGAAGTCGACCGACTTGTCTCTGAAGCTGATATCTCTCAGTCTGGCGTTCTTAAGCAGAATATCCTCAGTATACGGATCGAACTCTCCGCCTCTGAAAATCATCGTCTCCGGGTTTACACTGATAGAAGCCGCCTGCCTGACAGTCGAGGGGAAGAACATATTCTGGATTTTCGCGCGATTTCTGATACCCAGCACACCGATGCAGAACACTCCTAAAATCGCGGCGATCATGACAAGTCTCTGCACGGCGTTCAGTCTGTTCAAAAATCCGTTATTCTTCCAGAACGATACGAACTTGTCGCGGAAAGGCTGATCGTCTTCGGCTTCCGCAGCCTGCTTAACAATCGGAAGCAAAGAACAGACAAGTGCGCTCATTAACATGGCTTTCGTCCCCGCCAAAAAAGCGGAAGAAACGGTGCTTGAAATGAACATGGCAAGCCAGCAGCTGTAGACGCATACACGCGAGTATGGATTATTGCATGCTTTTATGTTCCGCTTGAACAGGAGCAGGATCACGATGAGCATAAAAACCGCTCCGAATAATCCGAGTTCCGCCATAATTGCCGGCCAGTAATCATCCAGCAGGAAGTTGGGATTCTTCATGGAAGTCCCGTAAAAACGCCAGAATCCATAGCGCAGGAACAGTTTGGAGTAATACTGCTTGGCAACAGCAGTTCCGTATGTGGCGAATCCGGACCCGATAGGAAAATAGGCCTTCATTATACGAACTCCATACCGAAGAAGAATATTTCTTGCCTTATCGCCTGAAAAATAGAATACGAACTGTCCTGCAAATGCCATGGCCGCAGCAAGTACAATCGGCACAGCATAGCGCAGCTTTACCTTCTCTACCCTGAATATGACGAAAGCGATATAAAAGAGGATAAAGAGCCCGGCATATGCTAACGGTCTTGATCTGAAGGTAGACACCATATTCAGTATGGTGAATCCAATAAACAGCCAGGTTATTTTTCGCTTTTCCACATACAGATCCGCAAAAAGGATCATAAGGAAATAGAGGCAGGCTTCATAAAAATCGCCGACCCGCATGAAAATAAAATGATAGGTGCGGAATCCATATCGAATATCCGTCGTCATATGTATGTCAGTTATAGAATGAATGAAAAGAAAAACAGTTGAGACAAATATGACGATTTCTGTAAAAAGCGCAAGATAGCGAATAATATATTCGTTGTGTTTAGTTCTGGAAAAAAGATGTACTGCCCCAAGTGAAGCCGCTATGAACTTGAACATGTTAAAAGCATCGAGGCACCATATATACTTGCTGTGTACCAGATCATTTCTGATATTGCCGGCAAAACCGAGAATAACCATAAAGATAGTCAATATGATAACAGCAAGCTCGTCTTTTTCCACATGCCGCTCAAGTATAATCCTGACCAGAAAAATAACACCTAAAAGAAGCGCGATCGCTTCATCATAGTGCTGAACAGGCTTCACTGTTTTTACCAGAATCGTTTCAAGCAGCAAAGCCATGATGCAGCTGGCGATAAGAAATTGCAAAAAATGCATGTCTCTAAATACACGGTAAATATGTGTGTTCTTCAAATATATATCCTTTCTAAATCTCATCGGATTATTACGTTTATTTTAGAATACATTTCTTTTTGCCGCCACATGTATCTTTTGAATTTCTATTTTTTATGACTAATTTTGTCCATCAGCGCAACGACAGTTCTCGATGCCGTCCCATGTTCTGCGCTTCCGAGTTCAGTGTGATGCCGGTCGACTTCCTTTTTGTAGTGTTCTTCGTCAAAATGTATAATCTCATCGCAAAGGGCATCGATATCTCTCGCCATCGGGAATGGCCATTCATTGACAGGCGTGAAGAAATTCCTGTACCCAAGATATACATCAAGGTCCGGTGCGTAAATGAAGCAGGGTTTATAAGATAGCGAGGCATCCCAGATGCAGGATGAATAATCCGTGATGAGGACGGAAGAAGCATATAAAAGCTCCTGCATGTCGTCATAGGATGTCACATCAATCACATGCTCGTTATCCTCATACGGGTTATGGTCATCGGTGAACCAGTGGAATCTCAAAAGAAATACAAAATCTCCGCCGAAGCGTTCCGACAAAGCTGCAAGTATTCGATCCACATCGAGCACGTAGACAGATGCGTCGACATCATCTCTGAACGTCGGTGCATACAGAACAAGTTTCGTATCATTCGGAATATTGAGCTTCTTTTTTACTTTGCGCTCAATGCCGTCGTGATTTCCAAAGAAGATATCGTTCCTGGGCATGCCGATCTCAAGGATCTTTTCCGGCGCATTATCATGAAGATACTTGATGTTATTGGCCGAAAATCTGGCGCAGCTTGAGATAAAATATGTAGTAGAGTTCATCATGAGCTGCAGGTAGTCAACATGTTCTTTTGTCGCTTCCTTATAAATCTTTTTATAAGATCCGCCGCCATGCCATGTATTGATTACTGTCTGCTTTTTTCTGAGCGGAATATAGGACTGAACACCGAGATTATCGATCAGGAAGCCGGCTGTAATCAGATAGTAGACGGCTCGAAGTGAAGTCTGCGGTATGACTTTGATTCCTTTTTTCCTGAGGAATGTATATTTTTTCGGATTCTTAAAGAGCCAGATCTGTTCATATTCGTCACCGCGGTTCTTCGTGATATATTCGGAAATATACTTTGGATTACAGGAATAGGATGCTCCCTGAAAACTCCTGAAAACGACACGGTTCTTTTTGACCGGTAATATCCAAAGCAGTTTTAATATATTTCTTATAATACTTTTTATCATGATGACACCTCATAGTTTAAAAGTCAGAAGGGCTTTTGCGACCGGGCAGGCGGGATATGATCTGCCTGATTCTTTGAAACACGATCGCGGTTGCCAGAGCACCGGCGATCGATAAGATAACAGTAAAGAGATAAGATATATAGCCTCTGCCAAATAAGTAATTCAGCCCCAGCTTTTGAAGAATGCGGAAAATCATCATATGAGTCAGATAAATCTCCATGCTGTACATTGCGAGGAGCCGAATGAATCGTCCGAAAAATCCTGTGAGTTCAACGTCGTGTACGATCGCGGATATGAGCCACAGAGCAAAAATCAGCACAAAATACGGATACTGCAGATATTTATTCCTGTTGATGATAGGCAGCGCGAAATAAAGAACCGTAAAGGTCATGCTGATAATTATTGTGACCGGCCATTTTGCGCCCAGTCTTTCACAAAGCCAAGACCGGTAAAGATACACTAAACCCCCCGCGACAAAAAACATTGCGGAAAACAGAATATTCTGACGCGCGTAGAATCCGTTCGGGTAGTGATCCCGATTGAAGAAATAATAATTGCAGGCAAAATTAAATATGACAGCGACTGCCATTGTTTTCCATGCCGCCGCTTTTGTTTCGGTCAGAACAGAAAACAGAGGAAAGAGCGCGTAAAACACAAAGGTTATGCCGAGGAACCAGGCGATTCCGAGGACAGTGAATTTATTGGTCTCGGGTAAAAAACCGAATACAAGAGTTACCTCGGCAAATCCTTCCAGAAGGCGCTCAAAACTGAAATCCGAAAGAAGATCCAGAACAACAAGGAAAGAGAAATATGGGAGTACGCGACTTACCCTTTTTCTGTAAAATGAAGACAGATCAATCGTTCCTCTAAGCATACGCTCGTGATAGCCGCAGCACATACCGAATGCTGAAATCATCATGAAGAGATATACAAGATGCGTGAACCAGGGGATCACTGTCTCAGCTAAAAAACCTTCGAGCTCATACTGATTATTACTCTTCGATAGCAAATGCATCATGACAATTCCGACTGCAGAAACTGCTCTCAGTACGTCAATCGACGGATATTTTTTTTTAGCCGCAACTGCTTCACTCATGTGCACTCTTATCTCCAATATGCCGTGATTTCATGAGCGATGCGCTTTGACTCCGGCGGAGGTGTCATATAGTCCTCTCCATAGAGATCAGTCAGACGCTCCGCAAAGTAGGCTGTGCAACGCACCTGAATATCTTCAAACTGTTTCCAAACAACATCCGTAAAGTAATACGGGTGGAACCTGTCCATCTTTTTGTAAATACCCAAAAAACTGATGCCCCATTTTTCGTCTTTATAAGGGAACTGTACGGGAATCTTCCGAATAGCCGGAATGAACATATATGGTCTTGCGACCGTGACATACATTTTTTTCAGGACTTTCTTTATCGGATTATTATGCTTATTTTTTGACCTTGTAAAGCTGTAGGCTCTGGCTTTTCCAAGAAAATCGAGTTTTCGAAGGGCTTTGTCGAACTCCTTCTCGTTCTCCGGTCTCCCGTCGACCGGGAAGACATCGATCCAGAGGGATGATCCGTACTGGTCATATCTGAGCGGGAACTTGACATACGTTCTGTCATCGACAATTTTCGCGTAAGAATTTGTCGCACCGCTCTTTTTATCGTGTATGAGTAAAAGATGGTCGCCGATCGTTTTAGAGGACGCAAGCCTGATAAACTTGTCATAGTCCGGTCGCGGCATAGTTATATCAATATCATCGTCCCACGGGATGAACCCGCCATGTCGGACAGCGCCGATGAGTGTTCCTGAATCCACTGTCCATCTGAGCTTATTCTCAGCGCAGAAGCGAATGAAGTGGCGGAAGATATTCATCTCGACAAGCTTGACTTCATCAGGTGAAATTCTCTTTTTTGAATCAACGCTTACTGCCGCGTCCCGGAGAGACTGGATTTCTTCCTGTGCCTCTTTGAGCTTTTCGTCTGTAACAAGTGATACAGACCCCGGATCGGCATATTCCCCCGCGTCTTCAGGCAGCACATAGTGATGATCGGACAGCGCGTCAGGGTCCGTCAGAAAGCGGCCTTCCTGCTCATTTCCGTCCTTTACTTCGCCGGAAGCATTCTCACTGCCCTGCCCGCCTGTACCTGATTCCCGGCTGCTCGATCTGTTCATCGGTCCCTCATGCCTGTCAAAATCGTAGAGGAACTCCGGCAGCATCTTTGCTATGAGTTCGCAGTCCTCAGTATATTCGGGGAATTTCTTCCACATCTGAAGGTTTGCCGCCGAGACAGCCGGGTCGAAATACTTCTTCGGAGCAACATGGTGTGACCAGTCCTCGCCGACGAATTCGACAATCTTCTTCATCTCCTCATCGTAGTTAAAAATGAGGTCTTCGAACTGGAGCCTCAGTACCGGCGCGTCAGCCGGTATGTCGCCGATCATAGCCCTGTGATCGCGGAAGACTCGCGCAAACGGCGCCGCCTCAGCCGGAAGTACATGATCCCCATAGCGCCTCTGCTGGACGAACAGATCTCTGGGGTCACGATCGACAACGATGACCCTGATATCCTTTGCGTAAGATATGTACCGCATAATATTGCTTGTCGCAACGAACTGGTCAAGCACGATGAACGGCTGATTCTTCGGGTTCAGGAGTCTGCAAAGCTTATCGACGTAGGTCTGTGTCTTCTCAATGAACTCGTCCCGTGTGATATGGACATGATAATAGTCCTGATTCGGGAAGTAGTTGTAGCGGAAGGGCTTTTTCAGCGGCTTCGGCATGAGCTTGTCCTTGGCTCTCCTTGAATAATAAATGAATTTCTGTGGACCAGACAGGAGCAAAAGATCGCCGTGCCAATATCCCTTATACGTCTCGGTGACAAGGCTGTCGACATACTCCTGCGAGTATTTGAGCCATTTGCTTCCGAAAATTTTTCTGTAGCCGTAGGCTGTCTCTCGCGCGAATTTCATATATCTGCGAAGCGCGTAGCCTGAATTCAGGCGGTGCGGGTTCTCCACGAGATTGTATTCAAGATCGGATACGCCGTCCGGGTCCTGAAGAAACCGACATTCAATATTTGTGGGAGCTGACGGACAGTTGTCGAATTCCTTGAGGAAATCATCAACAGCGCCGGATCCTGTTCCGTGGAAACTGATACAGGTTATGATTCTCATCTTCTACCTCATTTCAAATCTATTCATCATTGTGCGGCTGCGCTCCGCCGTGCCGCTGCCGCTCATCTGGGACGCGATATCCGCATCGACGATATCCTCGCCGGAGCGCCCTACAAGCTGCTGCTTGGATGTCTCGGAAAGACCATCGTTTATAACGGCGCACATATCGCATGTGCTGCATTTGTCAAGATCCTCTTTCGTGAGCTTTCCGTCGCGGTAATCGCGCACGACCTTGAGCTCATACATACTGTATTTCTTCTTTCTGAAGAATCGCAGGAACTTGTGGCGAATGACCCAGAGAGCAGGTTTCCAGATGTACCTGTGCATAGCCGGGGAGACGGAACCGATCATCCAGCAGTCTCGGTCACAGTTCCTGACCTTTTTGCGTACAATTTCGGCTTCCGGACTGTTCCAGAGTTCGTCCCACGTCTGCTCATTGAGATTGCCCATGACTTCCTTGTCCTTGGTTCCGTTGCAGGGCATAACGTCGCCGTAGGGATCAATGAAGAATGTGTCGAAACTCATATCGCACGGAAGAAGTCTTTTCTGTCCGTAGATATAATTGATAAGTCCGTGATTGAAATATGCTCTGAACCACTTCTTCGGGCTGTTGGAGTTCAGGAGCTCATTGACCAGGCGCTCGAACTGTTTTGCGACCTTCGGACGGTCATGGATAATATTTTTAGCTTCGACAAAGTAAAATGAGTTGTGCAGAGACGCGGTCGCAAATTCCATTCCGAGCCTGTTCGAAATTCGATAGAGCCTGACAAGGTCCATGCAGTTCGCGTCCTGAACGGTCATGCCGAATCCGACGTCCTTCATTCCCATCTTGCGAAGTTTTTTCAGGGTCGTGTAGCCTCTGTTGAAACCGTCCGGAAGACCGCGGATCGCGTTGTTTGTCTCCTCAAGGCCTTCGATGGAAATGCGGATACCGATATCCGGGAATTCCTTGCAGAGGTCAATGATGCGGTCAGTGAAGAATCCGTTTGTCGAGATAACGATTCGGTCACTCTTCTTTCTGAGCTCGCGAACAATGTCTTTGAGGTCTGTCCGGATGAAGGGCTCCCCGCCTGTGATATTTGTAAAGTACATGGGCGGAAGTTTCTTTATTGTTTCGATGGAGATTTCTTCCTCAACACGGGACGGCTTCTTGTAACGGTTGCACATATTGCAGCGCGCGTTGCAGCGGTAAGTGACAATAACTGTACCGTTGAGTTTTTTCACCGCAGTTTTCTCCCCTCCCGAGACTCTGTCCAAGAGCGCGGAAGCTTTTTCTCCGCCCGGGATCTTTTTGGAAATCTTATCGATTAATGCCTTCTTATCAGTGTCTGCCATAGCACTTCCACCTTCTTTTTGAATATTTGTCTTCACATCGCCGGACTGTAAAACCGGCTCACCCATGTATATACGGAGCAGTTTATCGCAGTACTCCGCAGTCGAATCAAAACATACATGCCTGCAATTTTCAGTATATCTGTCAATGAGGCTGTCATCTTCCCAGAGACGATTGATCTTAGCGGTCAGCTCAGCCGTGCTTCCCGCCTCAAAAAGCTCACCGGTCTCGTTCTCTTTAATGAGTTCGGGGATGCCGCCAATTCTGCTGGCCAGGACCGGTGTGCCGCACATCTGGCTCTCCATGACTGAGAAAGGACAGTTCTCGTACCATTCTGATGGATACACTGAAAAGCGGGCACCGCTTATAAGGTCACTCAAGGCTTTACCTGTCTGAAAACCGACATTCATGATGTTGGGAACACTCAGCGTCTCATCCTGAAGAGGACCTGTTCCGGCAAAAACGAACTGCACGTCAGGCAGGCGTCTTACAGCTTTCAGAAGTGTTTTAATGCCCTTCTCCTCCGAAAATCTTCCGAAATAGAGAACATATTTCTCAGGAAGATCTTTTGACAGGGCAGAATCGTCAGCCATGCCGTCGGTATCGAGCCTGTCAATGAAGTTGTGCAGAGCGATCGTCTTGCCGGCGAATTTCGGGTTGGTGTCCATGCGGCTCTTCATGAACTCTGAGCAGCAGATAAATGTATCAATTTTGCTGTAGACATTCGTGTGATTCCAGATCTCCGCTTCCATCATGCCGACTGCGGATTTCGCGGTGGAACCGTGAATGCATTTGCTGCTAAGACAGTTTGAAAAATGTCTGCCGATACACTTTTCGCATATTGTGCCGGAATTGGGATTCATCAGCATGTGGTTCGGACAGATGAGCTGATAATCGTGGGCTGTGAATATGATTCGGCAGGCTCTCCCGCTCTCCCTCTTCCACTTTTCAATCTCAAGGATCACGGACGGGGTGAGCTGATAATTGAAATTATTCAGATGGCACACATCCGGCTGAAAGTCATCCAGCACAAGACGGATCTTCTTTCTTGCCTCCGCGCTGTAAATGGTCTTTACCGGATACGTCAGCTTTGAGAGAGCGCTTCCGCCGTGGAAATCCATATCAGAGGTGTAGGCGCCTGCTTCGTTGCCGACGCACCTGCCTTCGTGCTCCATGCCGAAATACTGGACTTCGTGTCCGATACTTTTCAGATAATCGCCTATCTTGAAAATGTAGGTTTCCGATCCGCCGTTCGGATACAGAAACTTATTGATCATTAATACTTTCATTATAATTTCCTTTACAGCAGTTACTTTTGGATTTTTCCGACGGGTAGTATAAAAGGAGCTTTGGGCTTTTCCTCGGAAAACGTCAATACGTCTCCTATCACGCAAATAAGAGGAAAATCTCAGGATCGATCTTCCCCTTATGTTGTTTATTCCTTCATATAAAGTTCAAGTGTTTTATTGATGACCTCATCCCAGCTGTACTTGCCCAAAATGAAATCTTTGGAGCTGCTCTTTAGAGCTTCGACAGTCTGAGGAGAATCAAGCAGCATCTGCATTTTCTTCTGAAGGTCGTGCGTGCTGCCCCGCGCGAACGTGATGCCCTTATCTTCGATCACCTCCGCGCACTCGGGAATGTTAGACGTGAGTACGCAGTTGCCGTAGCTCATGGCTTCCAGGAGGCTCAGCGGCATCCCTTCAATATCTGATGCCAGCACATATATGTAAGGGTTGCTGTAGAGTTCTTCTAATACCTGACCTTCAACAAAGCCGGTGAAAATAATCCTGTCGTCGTCAGCAGCCCTCTCTTTCATCTCGTCGACGAACTCCTTCGTGTCGGAGCTTCCGCCTGCAATGATCAGCTTCTTATCCGTATCGATCTTCTTAAAGGCATCGATCAGATATCGAATTCCCTTTTCCGGTGCAAGTCTGCTGAGGGCAAGAATATAACTGTCTTTTGTGAGCCCGTATTTCTTTGTTATGAGGTCAGGTTCTCTGACAACGGGTTCAGAGACGCCGTTCGGGATAAAATTCGTCCTTCGTCTGTATTCCTTGAGGAAGTATACTTCCATGTCGTGACTTAAAACGATGATCTCGTCAGCCATCCTGACTGCCATGCGCTCGCCCATCTTAATGACGAACTTGGCGAAGCGGTTCCACTTTGCACGTCGATGATCAAGACCGTGGATAGTCGCGATACATCTCTTCCTGCCGAACAACTTTGGGAGCCACATCATGATGCAGGGACCTTCAGCGTGATAATGGACGATATCGTAATCGCCGAACGCGGCGAATATAGATGCGAAAAATGAAGCTGAGAATGCTGCCAGCCCTTTTCCGTTAACGGTCGGGACGTACTTTAATCTGACACCTTTGTACTTGGTCAGATGCTCCTTCGTCTTGTCGAACTCCTTGCCGCTCACGTGATGCCCTTTTCGGTTATAGCATGTTACATAATGTCCCCGATCGGCCATATGGGTACTGAGTTCCTCGACAACGATTTCCACTCCTCCTTCGCGGGACGGTATTCGTTTGTGCCCAAGCATGGCGATTTTCAGACTAGTAGTTTCACTCATAGGTATAGACCTCAGGATAATTATTCAAGTCTCGCTCGCGATACTGAATCTTACTCTTTGCAAATATATATTGTAACATATATAGGCATATCAAGGAAGAGTGACGTTGTTAAATTTTGCTAAACCTTTTAAATCACATCAGCGATACTACAGTAAGTAAAAAGGGCTGACTCATAAAAATGCGTCAGCCCTGAATCGTTTCATTGATCCTGCGCCAGCCCTTCATGTGCGCTGCAGTCTTCTTGCCGCACGACCTGGGAAAGCCGGTTCATTATGAATTCGGGTTATTATTCTTAAGAATAACGTCATGGCTGCCGCCCTCTACGATCGATGTGGAGGAGACAACTGTCAGTCTCGCTTTCTGCTGCAGTTCCGGAATTGACAGAGCGCCGCAGTTGCACATTGTTGAACGGACTTTGTAAAGTGTCGTGGTCACGCCCTCCGCAAGTGATCCGGCGTAAGGAACGTAGCTGTCGACCCCCTCCTCGAAGCTCAGCTTTGTGGCGCCGCCGAGGTCGTATCTCTGCCAGTTGCGCGCACGGTTGGAACCCTCGCCCCAGTACTCTTTGACATAATTGCCGTTCACACGCACCTTGTTCGTCGGGCTCTCGTCAAATCTTGCAAAGTAACGGCCGAGCATGACAAAGTCGGCACCCATTGCCAGCGCGAGCGTGATGTGATAGTCATGTACAATACCGCCGTCAGAGCAGATCGGGATGTAGATACCTGTCTTTTCAAAGTATTCGTCGCGAGCCTTTGCTACCTCAATGACAGCAGTCGCCTGACCGCGGCCGATTCCCTTAGTCTCGCGTGTGATGCAGATGGAACCGCCGCCGATACCGATTTTGACGAAATCGGCGCCTGCATTTGCAAGGAAATTGAAACCATCCCTGTCAACAACATTGCCTGCGCCAACTTTCACCTTGTCGCCGTAATGCTCGCGGATCCAGCCGATCGTTCTGCTCTGCCACTCAGAGAAGCCCTCGGAAGAGTCAATGCATATGACGTCAGCGCCTGCCTCGATCAGTGCAGGAACGCGCTCTGCGTAGTCACGGGTGTTAATACCGGCACCTACGACGTAGCTCTTATTGGCGTCAAGGAGCTCATTGACATTTTCCTTGTGGCTGTCATAGTCCTTTCGGAACACTATGTACTGGAGATTTCCGTCTTCATCAACGAGCGGCAGTGTATTGATCTTGTTGTCCCAGATAATATCGTTGCAGTCATGCAGGCTTGTTGTTGCCGGGGCTGTGACCAGCTTATCAAGCGGTGTCATGAATTCAGTGACTTTGAGGTCCCTCGACATCCTGGAGAGTCTGTAATCGCGCGAAGCGACAATGCCGAGCAGTTTGCCGTGGGATGTGCCGTCATCTGTGATTGCAACCGTCGAATGACCTGTTCTCTCCTTGAGATCAAGAACATCCGCGAGAGTTGCTTCCGGGGGAAGATTGGAATCACTTGTGACGAAGCCCTTCTTGTAGGCTTTGACGCGGCGGACCATGTTTGCCTCATCCTCAATTGACTGTGAGCCGTAGATGAAGGAGACACCGCCCTGTTTTGCGAGAGCGATCGCCAGCTTTTCGCCTGAGACAGACTGCATGATCGCGGAGACCATAGGAATATTCATTTTGATAGGGCACTCTTCCTGACCCTTTCTGTACTTGACAAGAGGGGTTTCGAGCGTGACCGCTGCGGGGACGCATTCAGATGAAGAGTAACCGGGGACAAGCAGATATTCACCAAAAGTGCGGGACGGTTCTTCGAAATAATATGCCATTCTTTCTCTCCTTTAACATTCTACTGCTTACTTAACTGTTGAAAGTTATATATCTCAGTGTGAGATGACCGGATATTGAATCGAATTCTAACGCAAATCCTTGAGAAATGCAACACCAATTTAGAAATGTTTCAATCATGCAAAATGAAGCCCGCTGCGTTCAAGTCTCGCGAGCGATATGTAAATCGCGATCTCTGGTCACGCGCGGGCTGCCGTGCCTAAGCATGCGTAACAATGCTCCAGTGGAGCATTGTGCAGCTGAGGCTCAATCTTCATCGCAAGATTGTACTCACGATGAAGGCACATGCCACTTTGCGCGTAGCAAGACCTATGTCACAAGTATTGTTCGATGAAGAATAAAAAGAACTGTCGCATTAGATAGTCACCACTCCATATGGCAGACATTTGCAAATAACGTCTGCCATATGGAGTGGTGGCGCGCCTTAATGCGACAGCCCTATTATAATCATAACGCTAAATAATACGTGTCTCACTCCGCTATCGTGCATCCGCCGACCGGACGGATGTACATGACCTTGGTCGCGCCCTCGCCGAGGAGCGCATCCATGCCTTCGCGGAAGGCTTCAACCTTGGCGAGCGGAACAAAGGCCTGAATCGTGCCTGCAAATCCGCCGCCGTGTACGCGATGAGCACCCTCTCCGCCGAGCAGATGCTCAGCCACGGCAAGCGCGACGCCGACAGGCTGATCAGCCGCGTCGCGGTATGTTGCAATGTTCTGCAGATATGTGAAGGAAGACTTTCCGGACTCATTTACAAGAGCAAGGAACCTGTCAAAGTCATTGTCTTTAAGGGCAGCGACCTGCGCTTTTACTCTGTCGCAGTCGTTGTAATAATGGATCGCGCGGAGGATTGCGCGGTCACCGACAGACCTGCGAATCTGCGGGATAGCTGCATAGAAGTCAGCCGGGTCTATTTCGGAGAGAACTTCCTTGCCGAGTGCAGCGGCTACAGCGCGCATTTCAGCGGGAACTGCGGCGTAATCTCCTGTCAGGTCAGCATGGTCGGCGCCGGAATCCACAATGCACAGAGCGTAGCCCGCGGACGCGAAATCGAAATCAACCGCCTCATAGACCGGATTCTCTTTGTCGAAGAAATCGATTGTGATGATGCCGCCGATCGCACAGCCCATCTGATCCATAAGGCCGGACGGCTTGCCGAAATACACGTTCTCGGCATACTGACCGATACGTGCGATCTTTGCCATGGGAAGCTCTTTGTTGCAGAAGAGCCCGTCGATGATAGTGCCGACAAGAACTTCGAAGCATGCGGAGGAAGAAAGACCTGAGCCGCCGGGAACATCAGACTTCACATAGGCGTCAAAACCGCCGAGCTTGTAGCCCTCTTCTGTGATGGCGTTAAGAATACCGCGGATCAGAGAAGCAGTCGTGTTCTCCTCCTCCTTTACCGGAGCGAGACTCGTGATATCGATGGAAGTCATGCCGTAGCCTTCAGAGTGAATATTTACCATGGAGGTTCCGTTCGGAGCAGCGACCGCAAGCGCGTCAAGGTTGACGGATCCTGTCAGGACACGGCCTCTCTGATGATCGGTGTGGTTTCCGCCGATCTCTGTGCGGCCCGGAGCTGAGAATACCGCAACCTCAGCATTTTCATCTTTTCCGAAAACTTCGGCAAATCCACATGCAACATGCGAAATACGATCTCTGTACGGTCCGATGTTCGCTGCCGGCTCACAGTAAATGTGTGAGAGCTGTGCGTCATACGCGCCACCTGCAAGTTTCTCGTTAAGAGCTTTGATTGTAAGCATAAGATTCCTCCTGGATAAATATTGACCTGTTCTCTGCGAATTTCATCCTAAAACTTAGAATATGTGCCGCTCCGAGTCAGCTGTCAATACGCATGTCGCATGACCTTCTGTGCGTATGTGTCTGATTCTTGCGGTCATTTTTAAGTTTATCATTCCAAATGTACCAAATCAATGGAATTATCCACCTCAAACATTGCAAAATCACTTATTCAGGAAAAATTGTCCATTGAACTGGTCCATTTTTAGATTTAAACTATAATAAATTAATAAAAGGAGGTGTACTTTGAATATGACTAAAGAAGACCTGCAATCCTGCAGTGTCCATTTATCGGAAGACGAGCGCGCGGTCATCATTCTCGATCAGACCAGGCTCCCGAACAAGACAGAGTACCTTACACTGACGAAGGCGGAGGAAATCTACGATGCCATCAAAGTCCTGGCTGTGCGCGGTGCGCCTGCCATCGGAATCTGTGCCGGCTATGCGATGTACGTTCTCGCACAGCGGGCGGAAGCCTCCTCCTATGAAGAACTCAGCAGCAAACTGCACCGTGACGGAGAGTATCTGATTTCATCCCGCCCGACAGCCGTCAACCTGAGTTGGGCTGTAGGCCGCATGCTCTCGGTCCTCGACGGCGCTTCCGGCAAGTCTGTGGATGAGGTCATAGCCCTTCTGCGGGAAGAAGCTTACGCGATTCAGATCGAAGATATCGAGATGTGCCGCAAGATTGCCGAGTATGGGCTTTCACTGCTCAAACCGGGCGACACGTTCCTCACACACTGCAATGCCGGTCCGCTCGCGACAAGTAAGTATGGCACGGCAATCGGACCTGCTTTTCTGGCTAAAGAGCGCGGCATCGATATTAAAGTATTCTCCGATGAGACCCGTCCCCTTCTTCAGGGTGCCCGTCTCACATCGTACGAACTGCAGAAGGCCGGGATCGACGTGACTCTCATCTGCGACAACATGGCCAGCATAGTCATGAAGAACGGCTGGATCCAGGCCTGTTTCGTAGGGTGCGACCGCATTGCGGCCAACGGTGATTTTGCAAATAAAATCGGCACCAGCGGCGTCGCCATCCTCGCAAAGCATTACGGCATCCCGTTCTATACATTAGGTCCGCGTTCTACAATCGATATGAGCTGCCCGACCGGCGCTGATATAAAAATCGAGCAGAGAAATCCGAATGAGATCAAAGAAATGTGGTACAGTGAGCCTATGGCGCTTCCGGAGGTAAAGTGCTACAATCCGGCATTTGACGTCACAGACCATGAGCTGCTCACAGCTATTGTCACGGATAAGGGAATTGTCTATCCTCCGTTCAATGAGAATCTCAAAAAAATTATGGAGGAAGACTGATCGATCGAAATTCAGGACTTGAATTATTGATATCCTACTTAAAGAACTGACGAAAACAGGAGGTTAATTACATGGAAAATTTTTCACCGAGTGCCTGCATTGAACTAAAGCCTGGTACACATGTAGCGAAAGTGGTACTCATGCCGGGCGATCCGCTCCGCGCGAAATATATCGCCGACCACTATCTCGAGAACCCGGTCCTCTTCAACGATGTCCGCAATATGCTTGGTTATACCGGTACTTTCGAGGGAAAAGAAGTTTCTGTCATGGGCTCCGGCATGGGTGTTCCGTCTCTGGGCATTTATGTACATGAGCTGTTCAACTTCTTCGGTGTCGAGGCGGTCATTCGCATCGGCTCTGCCGGAGCGCTTCAGGATGATGTACATGTGCGCGACGTTGTCATTGCAATGTCGGCATCCACCAACTCAGCGTTCCTGACGTCCTACGATCTCCCGGGATATCTGGCTCCCACAGCGGATTACAATATGCTGAAAGATGCGGTTCATGCAGCGGAGGAAATGGGCGTCAAGGCTGACGTCGGCAGCGTCTACACGTCAGATTTTTTCTATCATCCGGACAAGCAGGTCAACCAGAAGGCCCGCGACCTGGGTCTCCTCTGCGTCGAGATGGAGACAGCTGGTCTGTATCTGACCGCAATGGCAAACCACAAGAAAGCGCTCTCGATCCTTACGATTTCGGATCACATCTTTACCGGCGAAGCTCTGAATGCCGAGGACAGACAGAACAGCTTCCATGAGATGATGCTGATCGCATTGAAGACGGCGGCAAAATTTGAATAAATCTTTTCGATCCTGACCCGCAATAGCGGATCTATGCTGTAAAGAACAGGAGGCTGCCTGACCGGCAGCCTCCTCGTATATTAAAGAGCAAGTATTTTTGTCACCAGCACAGCACTTCACAGCCGGTCTCGGTGACAAGCACCTCGACTTCCCACTGCGCGGACGGCTTTCCGTCCTGTGTGTATACTGTCCATCCGTTTTTATCATCAATACAGATCCTGTCGGTTCCCATGTTCACCATCGGCTCGATCGTAAACACCATTCCCGGCACCATAAGCATTTCTGTGCCGGCCGTCGAGACATAGCTCACAAACGGATCCTCATGGAACTCGTTCCCGCAGCCGTGTCCGCCGATCTCACGCACGATACTGTAGCCATGATCAAGCGCATGAGCGTGGATCGCCTCTCCCATATCGCCGAGGAAGGTCCACGGAATGACATGTTTGATGCCTACCTCCACACACTCTTTTGTGACATCGACCAGTTTTTTCCAGTCGGGATTTACATCGCCGATGCAGTACATACGGGAGGAATCGGAATAATACCCGTTGAGGATCGTCGAGCAGTCGACATTTATAATGTCTCCGTCCTTCAGGATAATGTCATCCGAGGGAATTCCGTGGCAGACCTCATCGTTGATAGAAGTACATACGCTTTTCGGGAACCCCTGGTAGCCGAGATCCGCCGGGATCCCGCCCATCTTAGCGGTCACAGATGTGACAATGTCATCAATCTCCTGCGTGGACATACCTGCATGGATCTTATCGCCGATCTCATCGAGAACCGCCACATTAATGACTGCACTCTTCTTAATACCCTCGACATCCTTCTCGGACTTAATCAGCTTTCTTGAAGGGACAATGTGCCCCATTCTCTCAAAGCGCATGATTTTTTCATCAAAAGCCAAATGACAACTCTTATACTTTTTTCCGCTGCCGCACCAGCACGGCGCGTTCCGTTCAAGTCTCCTGAACATTTTAAACCTCTTACTTTAGTATGATCTTCGCCCGCATGAAAAAGAATTATTCTAATAACCCGCGGCACAAAAATGATAGCACAAACTAACCTTCTTGAAAATACAAATTTTCGACCCGGATTCCTATATCCTCTACTTCATATCTATGAGCTCGATCAAAGACGCGTCGACGAGAAGTTCCGGCTTCTCTGCCTGACCTTCAAAGGTCGACGGGATCTGCCCGTCAAGCTGCCCCGTGACACTCTCCGAGCGAAGCTTCCAGAAAGAAATCAGCGTATCGACACCCTTGTGGAACGCGGTCTCTGACGCGAATTTATTTTGATCTCTCTCGATGTACGGAATCAACATGGTCTCGATCTGCTTCAGCCTGAAAGAAATATCATTTTCTCCGCTGTAAAGGTCAATGAGTTCCCTCATTGCAGCATGGTAGGCTGTCACATATCTCTGATCCTTCATGATCCAGTCGAACATCGGCCGCTTGCCTGAAAGGCCGCGGAGAAGCGGGGTGTCGATCGGGTAGTTGACCATTCTCGATGCATCCTCGGATCTGTACGTTCCAAAGGCTGAACTGTAATCCCAGGGAAGCATGGATAAATGACCGTTTTTCTCATAGAGACAGTAATTGTCTGCCGTCTCTCCTGTGTAGCTGTTCCAACTGACGACAAAATTATGTACCGCAAAATAGGCAATCACTTCCTCTGTATCCACCGCCGGGCTTACATCTTTCTCTGTACTCAGAGTCTTCAGTGATTTTATGAGTTCTGCCCTGTCTCTTCCGTTCACATTCTGTGCGGCATTGCCGAAGATGTTCGGGTAACTTTCGGGATCATCATCGATATAGATCAGCTTGATGTCGTCGGGTTTGACAATGGCAATCGTGCTGCCGCTCTCCTTTTCGGCATCATCGGGCTTTTCCGCAGAAGTGTTGTCAGAGGCGGAGGATTCTGCGGGCGGACCGACGTCCGGGGCGCCGTGTACGAACACACTCGGATCAATATGCTCCATCGGATCATCAAATGTCACGTCTCTTCCGGAGTTCTCATCAGACCGTCCGACGATATCTATATCACCGGAATCCACCTGAGGATCCCTGCCGACTGACTGAATCGTTTTCTCATAGGCCGTTTCTTCACATTCCGGCTTATAGAGATTACCGTAATTTTTGCCGAAGTTCCTCATAAGGAAAGAGTCATCAATGCACTCGACTGCCTGATACAAGCCTATATCCTTTCCGTTAACAGTAAGGAATGCGTAGGAACATAGCGGTGAAGGTACACCCGCGCCGGCCATGGCTTCATATACAAGAAAATCCTTCATGAACGTGCGGTCACCGGCAGAATTGTTGAGATCCAGCTTGTTCAGTCCATGATAGCTCTCCATACTGTTCCTGTGGTCAAAACCGATTCTAAAGCTGTATTTGACACTCCCCAGAGATTGAACTTCACCGGCATTGCCTTTGATCCGAATTGAAATGTTGGAAAACTTCTCACCGTCGATGACCGCATCACAGTCATACCAGGTCTTATCAGCTTTGCCGCACATATCATCGAAATTGTTCATCACGACATTGATCTCATGAACATAAGATGTATCGAAAAGACGATCTTCATAGCCGTTAGCGCCGCCGACCGATTCAATGCCCAGGCGTTTTCCGTTCATAAAAACAACCGTCAGCAGTACAGCTAAAGTCGTTATGATTATACAGATTTTATCAAGATACTTACTTGTAGACATCCTCTCCCCATTGATTGCAATAAAGTATGAAAACGGCGGAGCATATCTCCGCCATTTCCTGACATATTCCTTACAATACTGCCGGTACCACACAGGTCGGTGATCCCGCCAGCACATGTATACCGGTATCTGTCAGTGTATTGTCATCTTCAAGTCTGTAAATTACGACATCACCCGAATTCTGATTAGCAGAAATCACATATTCGCCTGTCGCATGGTCACCTATGAGATTAATGTCCCTCGGAAAATCACCGCCGCTTGAACAAAAGACAGGGGCATTCAGCGTACCGTCGTGATTTACATTAAACACAGCAATACTGTTATCACCTCGGTTAGAGACCAGAAGCCGCGATCCGCCCTTCGTAAATCGTATTGCCGATGCCGTGTTTTCGGCCGCACAGTTCTCCGGGATCGAAGAGATCCTCTGGATGGTCTCATATCTGCCGTTTTTCTTCGAGAGAACATATACCTCATTTTTCATTTCCGTGATAAGGTACAGCTTATCAGGATAGGCCATATGAAAGGCCAGGTGCCTCGGTCCGTCACCGGGCGACGTCTTTATGTTTCTGTCCGTGGGTGACAGCTTTCCGGTCTCCCTGTCAAAATCATAAATAAATACCGTATCAAGGCCCAGATCGCAGACATAGACTTCATCCCAGTCGCAGTAAATAAAATGGCAATGCGGGCCTGCCTGCCGTACCGGATCTGCGCCGCAGCCTTCATGCTGGATAAAATCCGTGCGGCCTACAAGCATACCATCGATGTCAAGGGCAAATACAGCTATGCTTCCGGTCGCGTAATTGGCTGCGAACAGGTATTCACAGGCAGAATCGAGCGATATATAGCAGGCGGAGATTCCCCCGCTCGGAAGTTTGCCGCATACGACCGGCTCTTTCTCCTTTCCACGGAGGGAATAGCATACGACCTCAGCTTCGCCGGCATGTTTTTCACCTGAGTAAATCACCCGGCCATTAGGGTGGACGGCCATATATGAGGGACTCTCAATACCGGTGACAGACGCTGTCTCGTAAATGGTTCTTTTTTCTGTATCGAATAGGAATCTACGAATCCCTTTTTCCTCAGCCGAAGCGTAACCGCTGACATAAAATTCTGCTCTCATGCTTTTTTCTTCCATCAATTGTTGTATAACAGTCTGCGCACACGCAGAACACCCTCAATCTCCTTAAGTCTCTCAACCGTATCATGCGGCATCGGGGCTGTGATATCGAGCAGAGTGTACTCATATTCGCCGCGGCTCTTAGAGGCCAGGTTATCAATATTGAGCCCGTTACTGCCGAAGAAAGCAGTGATCTGTGAGAGCATATTCGGAATATTCCTGTGCAGGATCGCGACGCGAGCGACGGTCTGACATATGCCGGCATCGACGCTAGGATAGTTCACGGAATTTTTGATGTTTCCGTTGTCCAGATAATCCTGCAGCTCACGCACAGCCATGATTGCGCAGTTCTCCTCGGCTTCATCCGTGGACGCACCGAGATGAGGAAGAACGACTGCGTTCTTCATTCTGACAGAGAGCGGGTTGGCGAAATCCGTCACATACGCTCTGACCTTTCCGCTCTCAAGGGCCTCTCCCATAGCCTTCTCATCGACAAGAGCATCGCGCGCGAAATTAAGGAAGCGGACACCGTCCTTCATCCTGGATATGGCATCGGCATTGATCATGCCTCTGGTCGAATCGTTGCACGGCACGTGGATCGTAATATAGTCGCACTGCTCATATATATCATCCAGATTTCTTGTGATATGCGTAGCTCGAGAGAGGCTCCATGCCGCGTCAACAGAAAGATATGGGTCATAGCCGAGGACATCCATCTGAAGGTCCACAGCTGTGTTTGCCACCTGAACGCCGATCGCGCCGAGACCGATCACACCAAGCTTTTTATTAGTTATCTCGTTTCCTGCAAATGCTTTCTTAGCCTTCTCCGCAGCCTTGCTGATATTCTCATCATCAGCATTGTCTTTCACCCAAACAGCTCCGCCGATAATATCCCTGGCAGCCAGAAGAAGGCCGGCGATGGTGAGTTCTTTTACGGAGTTTGCATTTGCACCCGGAGTGTTGAAGACTACTATGCCCTCCTCTGTACAGCGGTCAAGAGGAATATTGTTCACTCCGGCACCTGCCCTTGCGATTGCGCGAAGTTCCGGGGGAAACTGCATATTCTTCATATCGGCAGAGCGCACAAGAACGCCGGCAGCCTCGTCGATCGTGTCGGTGATTTCATAGCCAGGACGAAACTTCGCAAGGCCTACTTCACTTATGTTATTCAGGCAGAATATTTTTCTATCTTTCATTAAGTCCTCCAAGTGCAGATAGTATTTGTATGAGCATCAGCCGATGATCTCGACCGGTGTTATACGGTTCTTATCAAAGAAACTCTCAATGTCATGGATTCCGAGAGCCTCCATGTCGGCGATTGAATTCTCATTCCCGATCATGGCCTGATACAGACGGTAACCGTCAATATTAATTCGTGCTGTGCGCACGTAATTATCCCGTATCTGGTTCCAGTAAGGAACAGAACCGTCTACATTAGAATAGTAATTATAACCGTGATTCTTGTAATATGCAAACTTTTCATTATCGTACGAATAATCACTCGGACCCTGCAGGTCTGATCCGTGCGCAAATATGATCGTGTCGATCGGACCGACAATCGGAATGACATTCTCTTCAAATCTCTCCGTATCCGTCATAAGAGATTCGAGAGAAGCTGTGTCGATATGACGGTGCCCCCATGTGTGGCTGGCGAATTCAAAGCCTTCGGCTTTCATGGCATTTGCAATTCTTGTAGCCTCAGCGACATCCTCATCGAAATCAAAATCCGGATGGGCATCAAGCCAAGCTCTCTGGGCTTCATCAAGTCTCTCAGGATCGCGTGTCGCGTAGACTTCGTCCGTGCGGTAGCCAAGCACGCCGTTGTAGCCGGTAAGAGCTATGATGCAGTGAGCGTTGTGATAGGAGAAATCCGGATGTTCATCGATAAAGGTCGACAGAAGGGGGACGACGTCGTAATCTCCGATGTGCTGTTCTCCGGCCTCGTCCGTATATACGCACTTTACTTTGCCGCTGTCGTCAATCACGAGCTTTTCGGCGATTCCCTGATTGTCATACGCGTGATAATAGCTGAGGTCATCCTCTGACATTACCGCCGGATGCTTGCCGGGCGGCAGCATGAGCGCGTCGTTCTTCTCAAAGTGAACGTCGCCGTCGGAATCTACCGTCTCCTTCACCATATCGCGCATAGTGACAAGCACGACACCGTAATCGTACATCTGCTGCGTGATCGTGTTGAACTCGTCTGTTGAGCACATCCAGCATGCATTATCCTTCGCGATAAAGTCACTCGTGAGCTCGGCAATGAATCCTCTGTCATCATTAAGCAGCGAGTGATAGAAAAAATGCGGAATGACTTCAGGATCGTATGCGATGCAGGTAGCTTTCTCAGCCTGGATCTCATTGATCAGGTCCGTGTAGGAATCCGCCTCGGCACTGCCGGAAAGGAGGGCGATCGCCGCGTCATAATCGTACATGGCGGCGAGCTTCCTTGCTTCCTTTACGGTATCATTCTCATTCACGGCGGCAGAAGTGCTCACAGAATCAGCAAGCATGCTCTCTGTCATGGTCGCTGCCTGACTGTCACTGTTCACATTCTCTTTTTTGGCCCGCCTGCCGCAGCTTCGGAGTATAAGTACGAGAACAAGAACAAGCGCAAGAGCGCCGACGATCATACCGATCCTGCGGATCATCTCCTGCTGTTTTCTTTTGGCCTCCTGCTCTCTTCGGAGCCGGCGCACTCTGCGTCTCTTTCTCTCCTCGAGTGCTCTCTTTTCGTCATCCTCAAGTCCCGATATATCATCGCGGGCTGCGGATTGTGTTGAGGCAGCTTCACTCATCGTATCTTTGGATCTTTTTCGCCTTGGAGTCTCTCCGACCGCTCTTCTCCTTACGGAAGATTCACCGGCAGCGCCGGCAGTTCTCCTCTTTCCGGCCGATCCTTCGCCGGCATCCCCGGTTCTTCTCTTCCTCGGAGCGCCATCCTGCTCTGCAGCCTTTGTGTTCCGCCGCCTTGCCCGTCCTGCGTCATCACCGGAAGTTCTCTTTTTCTCTTCACTCATAGTTCTACCCATCCATTTGATTGTATTTATACATATCACCGCAATATGCGAGTTCACATCACTGCTTAGGTCTCCAGAATACCGAGCCGCAGGTCAGCCGATCAGCTTATGCATCTTCTCAATCAGCTTGTTGACATCGACCGGTTTCTCAAGATAATCATCCATACCCGCAGCTCTGGCAGCCTCCCGATCTTCTTTAAAAGCATTGGCTGAAATGCATATGATCGGTATACCGCTCTTATTACTGTCCTCCATCTTGCGGATCTCCACGGTAGCTTCGTACCCGTTCATTGTCGGCATCTGCGCGTCCATGAGGATGCAATCGTAATAACCGGCCGGCTTTTCCTCGATCATATCCACAGCGATTCTGCCATTCTCGGCGGTATCGCTCTCTCCCCCGGAACGTTTCAGGAACTCAGACAGAATCGCGCGGTTCATCCGACTGTCCTCGACGATCAGGAAGCGTTTGCCTGCAAATGTAGACATGTCGAACATCGGAGCCTCCGACTTGTCTCTCCTGCCCGCTTTGCGTCTTCCTGTCCGCGCCATCAGGCCTGTCGGCTGGTGCCTGAATTCAAGCGAGATCCGGAACTCGGTTCCCTGCCCCGGTGCGCTTTTTACGCTGATCGATCCGCCTCCGATTTCTACAAGTCGTTTTATAATAGATAGACCGAGACCGTTGCCGGGTACTCCGCTTGTCGTCGATTTCTCCTCTCGCTCGAACGGCTCGTACATATGCTTTTGGAACTCCGTGCTCATTCCGATACCGTTGTCCCGCACAATAACTTCATAATTCCCATAATTCTCGAGATCCGAAGGCGTCTCTCTGATGATGAATTCTATCCTGCCTCCCTCCGGAGTATAATTGATTGAATTTTGAATAAGGTTCGTGACGACCTGCTTGAACTTAATTTCATCGCAGTAGACCTTGGATTCTGATATACCGGAAGTATCGCAGACAAATGTCTGGTTCTTCAACCTGACCTGCTCGGAAAACATGTTGACGATATCTTCCATCAGTGACTTAAGATCATTCGGATTTTGAAGGACCCGGTATCTTCCGCCCTCGATACGAACAAGATCGAGGACGTTGTTGACCAGTTCCAGCATATACTTGCCCGAAGCACTGATTTTTTCAAGATAATCCGCGACCATAGCATCATCCCCGATGGAAGCATGGGCTAATGTCGCATATCCGATCACGGCGTTCATCGGCGTGCGGATATCGTGGGACATATTGGATAAAAAGGCCGTCTTGGCTTCATTGGCCTGACGCGCTTCCTGCAGAGCGATTTCAAGCAGCTCACGACTCTTTTCTCTCTCCACCCTCAGCTCGGAGAGTTCCATATTGTCCTCTCTGATCTTTTTAAGGCATAAAAGAACCTTTGTCGGCACGCCGTTTTCTCTCGAGGAGACTCTGTACTCGAGAACCCTTTTTCTGCCCATATTGTTGGTATATTCATACTGGGCGGAATCTCGGTCGCTTAGAAGCTCGCGAAGTCCGTCAAGTGAATCGCCGGAGGGGCTGCCCGGCTTTTTGTAGTCAGGAAGTTTTTGCGCCACGTATCTCTGATTGAATTCAGAGTATCTTCCCTGCCGCATCATCCCAAAAGTTCCGTTCTCCGGTGTCTCGTACACGACCGTGATAAAATCAGTCTTGAGATTGATTTCATAGATCAGAGAATAACGCGAGATAATGCCTGTAAGTATATCGTTGGAAGTGTCTTTTTTCGTCAGAATCTCAAGAACGCATTCTCTCTGCCCTCCCTCACTGAGGTCCAGTACGATGGGGAATGACTGAACATTATAAACGTCACCTTCCATGATGCCTTCTTTATAGCATCGCTCTCTGGTCCGGCAGGCAGTATAACTTGTACAGTTCTCGCAGCGATTGACATATCCCCAGACAGAAAAACATGATTCGCCGAAATCGACGGAGCCGTTTTCTCCAACCAGAAGTTCTCTGCACCCATACGGGTCTACGACCCTGACAGCATCATATAAATCCCGGAGTCTGACAATAAATTCATTTAATTTGGCAGGGGTATAATGAGTGACACTCATCCACTTACCTCCGTACTTCTAAGCCAAATTTGAACATTACCGCTCTTATTATAATACAGTTGCCAGTCAAAAACGACTATAAAATAAAAAGATGGGCTGCCGAAGCAGCCCAAATCTCAGATTTTTGATGCATATTTACTGCTGAGGAGGGAAACTGTACTGCGTGTCAGACTTGCGTCCTGGCTGGGGCGTAAGCTGGCCGTAATACTTCTCATAGTTCTCGTTATACGCTTTCAGATACTCCTTATTGCCGGAGTGATGCAGATTATGAATATAATCATGTTCTCTGCCGATAATTTCCTTGTTGATTTGACTGATAATGAATACAGCGAGGTCAGAACACTGATCGGAAATGCGTTCAAGATTCGTGATGATGTTCTCGAACTGAATACCGCTGTAGATGGTGCAGATATTATGTGTCATGCGATAAATGTGGCGGTCCTTCATCGTCTCCATCAGCGAGTCTATGACCTCCTCCATGGGTTCTACTCTGCGGGCTTCAGAAAGATCGTTGTTCTTATACGCGTCAAGTGTCACGTTGAAGATGTCAGCTACCGCTTCAACGGCAATAGTCATATCATTCAGAGCAGCTTCGGAAAAAGTGCCTTCATGCTCTCTGAGTGCTGATACATCATCCGCAATGTTTTTGGCCCTGTCACCGATGCGCTCAAAGCTGGTAAGCGCTTTGATCTGATAGGCCTGGGCCAGGTGGTGCTGATCCAGGGTCAGGTTGGCGGACAGATCAACGAGGTAACGGTTAGTGGAGTCAGCCATGCGGTCAAGAAGAACTTCTCTCTTGTTTATCTTTTCTGCGCGCTTGTCATTGTACGCTACGATCTGGCTGCATGCCGCGTTAAGGTTCTGCAGAGCGGTATCCGCCATATGTCTGATCACATGCCCGGCACGGTCAAGAGCCAGCTCCGGTGAATTGAACAGCAGAGGGTCAAGGTCCCTCAGGTTGTCTTCGATCTCGGCCTCCTCGCTGTCCTGCGCGTCAGGTATCGTAGGAACGATACGCTCAGCAAGCGATGCCAATGCGCCGGAGAACGGCAGGAGCAGTACAGCCGGCACAAGTCTGAACAATCCGTGCAGATTGGCTACGCCACCTGAGTTCAGCACAGAATACCAGAAATCATCTCCGAGGATTCCCGTCATTCTGAGTACCGTCATTGTCACTGAGATAAGGGCCGCCGCTATTACGTTGTAGATAACGTGTACAGTGGCTGTTCGAATTTGCTCCGGCTTGGCTCCGATTCGGCTGACCAGGAATGTAGTCAGGCAGTCTCCGATATTGACACCGATAATGACTGCGAACACAGCGCAGAAGCGAAGTCCCATCGAACTCGCCATCGACTGCAGCATACCGACGACCGCGGACGAGCTCTGAATAATGCCGGTGACAACGACACCGGATAAGAATCCAAGAATATAATTGTCCTCAAACGCAGTCAGGAGGCCACTGAGAGAATCAGACATCTCGCTCACGGCGTTGCTCATAAAGATAAGGCCCATGAACAGGATACCGAAACCGATGAGAATGGTTCCGATATTCTGAGAATTCTTCCCTTTTACGAACATTATCAGAATGATACCGGCGATTAGAGCGACCGGCGCGAGATTGTCCGCCTTGAAAAAGTACAGAATACTTGTCGTTCCGGCACTGACATCCATGAGTCTGATGATCTGCGCTGTGATGGCGGTACCTACATTGGCTCCCAGAACAATACCTACAGACTGACGAAAACTCAGGAAGCCGGCGCCTACGAGACCGACAGTGAGAACAATCGTCGCTGTTGAGCTCTGGATCATGCAGGTGACAAGCATACCGAAAATGAAACCGATCACAGGCTTGTTCGTTACGCGGGCAAGCGCAATCTTCATGGCACCGCCTGAGGACTGTTTCAGGCCGTCACCCATGATACGCATACCATAGAGGAACATTGAGAGCCCTCCGAGAAGGGCTACTATTTTATAAAATAAATCCACGGAAATCTCCTTTACTAGAATTTCAATTCATCGTAAGAATTATATTTTGGCAGATTGAATCCGTCCACTAAAAATCCTCATTTGAAACTTCAAATCTCTAAATAAGTGGATTTCAGCCCTTTATTATAGCACACAAGTAAAAACTACGTAAATTATATCGTGGTATATGTAAAAAACCGGCGCATGTAAAAAATGCGCCGGTCATTCCGCCTCATAAATCGGCGGGTAAAGTCAAACTGTATTAAAGTCTCTCGCTCTTCTCAACATCAAGGAAGTACTTGTAAGCACCGACTGTCAGTTCGTCGCAGGCAGACTCGTCGCAGGCGATGATTGCTGCCGGATGCATCTGAAGCGCGCTGCAGGTCCACTTCTGGCTCACATTACCCTCGACAGACTTAGCAAGGGCGCGTGCCTTGTTGTGGCCGTTGATCAGGATGATGACTTCCTTGGCGTCCGTCACTGTGCCGATGCCTACGGAGAGAGCGTAAGCCGGTACCTTCTCCGGATCATTGTCGAAGAATCTGGAGTTGACAATGCGTGTGTCCGTCGTCAGTGTGCGGAGACCTGTGCGGGATGTAAGGGATGTGAACGGCTCGTTGAAAGCGAGATGTCCGTCAACGCCGATACCTCCCATGAAGAGGTCGATGCCGCCGTAGGAAGCGATCTTGGCTTCATAGCGTGCACACTCAGCTTCAAGGTCCTCTGCGAGGCCGTTGAGTATGTTGATGTTCTCAGGCTTCATATCTACAAGATGATCGAAGAAATAATAGTGCATGAAGTACCAGTAGCTCTGGTCATGCTCGCGCGGGAGACCTACATATTCGTCCATGTTGAATGTGACGACATTTGCAAAACTCACTTCGCCGGCCTTATTCATGCGGACAAGCTCCTCATAAACGCCGATCGGAGAAGATCCGGTCGGAAGACCGAGGACGAACGGTCTGTCTTCCTTATGATTGTTGATCTTCTTAGCGATATAGTTCGCTGTCCACTTGCTCATCTTATCGTAATTTTCCTGAATAACTACTCTCATCTTATACCTCCATATGACCCTTCGCGCGGATCACGTCAATAACTGAATCTACATATTTTTCGCAAATCTCATTACTTCCGGCTTCGACCATGACGCGGATGACCGGTTCCGTACCGCTCTCTCTCACAAGGATGCGGCCGTTGTCACCGAGATCCTCGGCGACCTTCTGTACTGCTGCCTGAACGTCCGGATCATTCTGTGCGTCCGGCTTGCTCTTTACGCGCACGTTCTTAAGTACCTGCGGATAGAAGACGACCGGAGCAGCAAGCTTGCTCATCTTCTGCTCCTTAGCCAGCATGACTTCCATGAGCTTGAGGGATGTCAGAATACCGTCGCCTGTTGTAGCGTATTTGGTGAAAATGATATGACCGCTCTGCTCGCCGCCGACACGGTGGCCGTATTTGACCATGTTCTCATAAACGTACTTGTCACCGACCTTAGTCTTCTCGTAATCGATGCCGACCTTGTCAAGAGCCTTGTAGAGGCCGAAGTTGGACATAACAGTCGTAACAACCTTATTATTGAGCAGTTTTCCTCTCTCCTTCATATAGAGACCGTAGATATAGAGGATGTGATCGCCTGTGACCACGTTACCCTTCTCATCTACACAGAGGCATCTGTCTGCGTCGCCGTCATAGGCGAAGCCGACGTCAAGGCCCTTCTCTACGACGAACTTCTGCAGATGCTCGATATGTGTGCTTCCGCAGTCCGTATTGATGTTATAGCCGTCCGGCTCGTCATTCATCACATATGTCTTTGCTCCGAGGGCGTCAAAGACACTCTTGGCTATGGACCAGGCAGCGCCGTTTGCAACATCAAGACCAACCTTGACATTCTTGAAGCTGTACTTGGACATGGAAATGAGATAACCGATATAACGGTTGCGGCCGGCCACGTAATCGACAGTCCTGCCGACGTTGCGTGTCGCGAGCGGGATCTCAAGGGTGCCGTCGATATAATCCTCGACCTTGAGGATCGTCTCCTCATCCATCTTCTCACCGTTGCCGTTCAGCAGCTTAATGCCGTTGTCATAAAACGGATTGTGAGAAGCGGAAATCATAATGCCGCAGTCAAAATCATCGACTCTGGTAATATAGGCAACAGACGGAGTCGTCGTTACATGCATGATGTATGCGTCGGCACCTGAAGCCATAAGACCAGTGCAAAGCGCGTACTCGAACATATAGGACGAGCGTCTGGTGTCTTTTCCGATGACGATCTTGGCCTTCTTATCGATTCTCGCACCGTAGTACCAACCGAGGAAACGTCCGATCTTGATGGCGTGTTCATAAGTCAGATTAACATTTGCTTCACCGCGGAAACCGTCAGTTCCGAAGTATTTTCCCATAAGAATTACTCCCTGTTATTTATTAGAATTCACGATGCCTTAAATCCTGTGGGCTCTGAGAGATGCTTTGTTACAGTGTTGATTCTGCTTTTTACATGATCTCTTACGACCCGCCCCGGGCCGCAGCAGCATCCGCCGAGTCTTTCGATAACTGCTGTCCTCGTCGACCGATGTGGTCCTGGCGCTAATATAAGTCAGATTCCTCCGTGTCGTGACTTAATTTTCATGCTTACCTTTCGCGGGGCATCCCTGATAAGCGTACTCATACATTATCTTTAAGATTCTTAAATATGTCAAGTGCGGATTTGCCGGGCTTCCACCTTCCCTGCCCATAATCTACCTTCGGAAACAGACTGCATATCCTAAAAATAAACAGCCGGACAGTTTCCTGTCCGGCTGTTTATATACCACATGAAAATATTCAAAATAAATTATTTAGCGAATCTGTACTTTGCACCGAAGAAGATAGCGCCTGCGAGAAGAAGAGCTGCAGCGATCGGAAGGATCGGAGCTGTCTCGCCTGTCTTGTCGGATGTGCCCTCTGTAGCGAAGACAACCGGTGAAAGGCTTGTGAATGTTACAACGCACTCGCCGTCAGAAACGGAATCCGGAGTGATCTTTTCCCAGCTGCCGTTGTCCGGAAGATGTAAAACAGTGATCTTCATGCCGGCCTTGAAAGCGCTGCTGTGGAATCTGACAGTAATTGTATCCTGATAGTTGACACCCTTGCCGTCATGGTTGGAAGAATCTTCAGCGTCGACAGCCTTAAGGATGTTGCCAGCGCCTGCAGCCTTTGCAGAGTTAATCGTATCAACAGAAAGCTTTGCGAGATCAGCCGGGATCGTCGGATCAAGATCTACGCCGTCATACTTAATGACATCGCCGGAGATATTGGATGCAAGAACGTCCGGGTTGATTGTCTGTGCTGTGGAGCTGCTTGAAGAGCTTGAAGAACCGGATGATCCTGAAGTGCCCGGATTAGACGGAGCAACTGTCGGAGTCGGAACTTTGTCTGTTGACGGGCTGTTAGCCGCGAAAGCTGTCGTTGCCATAGAAGCAACAACGAGTGCACTTGCAACGATACCTACGAGAACTTTCTTGATTTTCATATGTAATTAGCCTCCTAACCCTCAAGAAATTTTCTTTAACTTATTAAGCTCAGCGTAATAAATATGTCTGAGATTAATATCATATGGAACAACCAATCTGTATTTTTGTCATAAGACAGAATACAGACATCTAGATTCGTGTCTAGTATACACCCTTAAATTCAAAAATCCAATACTTTTTTTAAAAATTTTGAAACAAATTAATCATTTTGTCATATTTGAATCAGATTACCTTTTCAGCTTGTATAACCAATAGTCGCAGGAAAAACCACATGACTATTGGCTTATACTTACAGAATACTTGAGCGCCTTAACATGAGCCCTGACCCGGCAATAGCTATAAGCATGAAGCCAATAAGATAGATAAGATTTGTGCTGGTACCGCCTGGATCTCTGACACAGAGGCCTTATCGACAAGCGTTACACTTGAACCGTTCATACGGATGTTAAGGAACTCCGGTTATAATAATTTGTCACATTTTATTCGGGCAGTTTCATGCTGATATTTGCAAATTTCGCTCCGCCGGTCTCAGCAAACACACCAATATGTGCGCCGTCAATCGAATGTCGGATCCGAGAGCTGAGCGCTTTCATACCATCGACATAGAGGACTACTATCTCATTTTCGCAGACCAGAGTGACGTGGTGGACTTCATTTGCCGAAAAATCAAATTTTGTAAAAGCCTGCGGATCGAACTTGGAAAGATCCGCCATCTCATACCCCTCATAGTGAAGAAGACCGCGTTTTTCGTCCAGGCAGAGGACCGTCCATGTCTCATCGTCTTCGCTTCCGCCGAAGGCAAATCCCGCACAGCCTGCTGCATCCAGCTTAACATCGCACTCAAGCAGCATCGATGCCGGTCTCGTACCCATATCCGCTAGAGCGCCTTCTGAGAGCGTGATCGTATTGTCTTTGATCTTTGCGCTTCCTTCTTTTTTCACAGCGGCAAACTGTTTATCGACCGTAAAATACTCCTCGAATGTAACAGGCGCGCACACACCAAGTGTCCCATCCTCACGCTGAATGAGCTGATGGTTCAGGACGTTGCCCGCCCACTGGTAGACACCGGAATCACTTGAGAGTCCGGCCCGGCCCAGCCACCCGCACAGGTAGCGGTTTCCGTTAAGCTCAGCTGTCTTGGCTGCATAGAATATGAAATTATTACCGTCAAGTATATTGTCCTCCGGCACAGTGAACGGTCCGTTAGGTGATTCACCCATCGCGTAATATGTGACGCAGTCCCAGCTGTAAGTGAGATAATACGTATCTCCCATGCGGAAGACATCCGGGCACTCCAGCATAAACTGCTCTTTCGGCGCGAAAATAGGTCCCTCAAACTCCCAGCTCTTAAGGTCGGCAGACGTATACTTTGCCACCACACCGCCAAGCGTGTTATCTCTTGCCGCGATCAGCATCCAGTAGCAGTTCTCTTCCTCAGACCAGAACACTTCCGGATCCCGAAAATCATCTTTTGAATAATTCTCCGGACTGTAAAATGTATCCTCCGGGATTTTTGTCCAGTTCTCGCGGTCCGTACTTGTGGCGTGCATGACACATTCTTTGCCCTTCCCGCCGTTCCCTGTATCGTTGTGGCCGGTATAAAAGAGATGGTAAAGCCCATCTTTATCGCAAAGTACAGATCCCGTCCCGACTGCGGGATCGGGGTCTGACATAAGACCGTAATTGAGGACCATACCGTGGTCCGTGTAGGAGCACAGATCTTTTGTCGAATATTTGTATATCGGGTGATATCCCTGCCCGTTGTGGTCTGTGTCATACAGATAATAGAGTTCAAGAGTTCCGTCCTCAGTAACATAAGGCATCGTATCCCCGACATAGGCATCTTCCGGGCACGGATACAGCGAATATTCTACCGGAGAATAGGGCTCGTCCGGGAGAGTTGTCTGGCCACCACAGGCCGAAATCAGAATAACGAGAATCATTGAAACAAATAATAACCGCACTCTTCGCATAGGCTCCCTCCGTTTACATCATGCGCAATCTACATACTACCGGTGTATCTGAGTGTTCTTCTTACGGTATTGTGCAAATGCAGCAATCCCTATAAGAATTATACCTATTGTGCATATGACAATCAATATCAGAATAATAATGTGTGCAAATAAACTTTTTAAATACAGAAGAATGTTCATATGCACTAATTCAAATAAAAGAAAACAGATACGCGATCAGCTATACAGCCAATCACGTATCTGTCGAATCAATTTTACTTCAGTTCTTTTCCGTGTCTCCGATTTATCAACCGTGCACTTCGGTTCGCCATTTCCGTTTCATTAGAAGACCAACACCTGCGATACCGGTCATCAAGATACCAAGGATGTAAAAATGTCCGGTTCCGCTTCCGCCGGTATGAGGCAGCTCAAATCCCATTGTATTGCGTATGGAAACAGTATATGTTGTGATTCCTATAACATTTGCTGATTCCGAAGTGTATATTCCGTGCGATTAGACCAGCTGTCACGGCCGATTAGATCACCCGAAACGCTGAAACTGATCAGTTGTCACGGCGTATTGATCAATTGCATCCGCCAGCCTTGACAGTCTTCATCTGCGCGAAGTGCCGTCTATGGCGACGGGAACTCAGGGATATCTGAATCTTCACAGTCTCCGTCGCGGCAACCATTATATCGCGCATCTGCCGCCGGTCAAGGCCAAGCCGCTTACGCGGTGGCTGGTATCCCGAAGCTCCCTTAGTATTGAGCTCAGGAAATCTTGGGATATCTGTTGCGGCTATACTGTCGGACAGCAGGTAACTGCATAAAGAGAACAATTGTTGGTGATCATCTTTCCGTGACTGGTGGTCTATTCTTCCGTTAAGGGTGATCTATTTCACCGTAACTGGTGGTCAAATTGACCGTGATGGCTGATCTTTTCGGTCGGAATATACACGAAGCTCTTGAACGTGATTATGGATTTACACCAAAGATTGGAATACGTGAGGGACTAAAGGCTTTTGCTGAATGGTATAAGGATTATTATTGTTGACCAAAAATTACTTCTCACTTGAATGCGGAGTTTAATTTCGCATTCAAGTGAGAAGTACTAATTGATTGCTAGATATTAATTATCTTATGTTTATTGTTGCTTCCTTGAATTATAAAAATAGTCCCAACACTCCTTAGCTTCTTTCTTTGTGACACGTCTATTAGACTTTATAGAAGGATAATATGTCGTTTCTCTCTTTTTCCAGAAATCCTCAATATTTCCAATTCTTTTTGCAGGGATTCCACCATAAATTCCTCCGTCTTCAAGATCTTTTGTAACCACTGTTCCAGCCGCGATTATGATATTTGATCCGACTTTAACACCGCCCATAATGATAGAATGAGCACCAACAAATACATTGTCGCCAATCTCAATCGGATTAGCATATTCATTCATCTTCATTTTCTTGTCAGGCAGACTATTATAGATTAAATGAATAGCATCGTGGACCATTAGAGAAGCTCCTGTACTGATATTAACATTATTACCTATTTTAATCAATTCTGGGCAAATCGGAATCTTTCTAATCTGATATCTTACGTTATTTCCACATTCAGCAAAAATATGATGTTTCTTTAACCATCTCCCTCTTTTGGTTGCTGAAGTCTGAAGATTCAGGGCCACAGTTAAATATAATCTCCTAAACTGCATGTTTTGCTTCTCCTCTCATACTATGTAATTATCGTTAACCCTGGTCAACCAGGTATTCTACTTTTATTTGTTATATACATAAAATCCTTCACCGGTTTTACGTCCAAGTTTTTTTTCTCTGACCATTCTTTTTAGAAGCGGCTGGGGCAGATACCTGTTATCACCGGTTTCTTTAAGCATCACAGTAAGAATTGCCAACACTACATCCAGTCCTATCATATCCCCAAGTGCTAAAGGACCCATCGGAAAATTTGCTCCTAATTTCATAGCAATATCAATATCTTCTGCCGAAGCAATGCCCTCCGCATAAATACTAATTGCTTCATTAATCATGGGAATAAGTACTCTATTGACAACAAAGCCAGGAGCCTCCTGCACCAACACAGGTGTTTTTCCAATCATGCGAGCAATATCCATGACATATTTCACTAAATCCTGAGGGGTTTTTTCCGTAGTAATTACTTCCACAAGATTCATAATAGGAGCAGGATTAAAAAAATGCATTCCGACCAGCGGACGCGTTAAACCTTCACTGATTAATTGAATAGGAAGAGATGATGTGTTTGTAGTAAATACAGTTTCTGTTCCACAAATAGAGTTTAACTGCTTGAAAATTTCTTTTTTTACTTCTAAGGATTCTGCAACCGCCTCGATCAATAAATCCGAACCAGCAGATGATTCGATCTCTCCCACCTTGATTTTCGACAAATATAGCTCTGCTTGATCATTTGAAAGCTTTCCTCTGGAAATAAGTCTTTCAAAAGTCTTTTCTATTTTATCCTTACCATTACTTAAGGAAGAAGTTCGTCCCTTGCAGATGCATACTTCGTCTATTGAGTCACATTGGGAAAAAACCTGTGCAATTGATGGTCCCAAGGTACCTGTACCGATAACAGCAATTTTCATTAATACTATTCTCCGTTCTTTATATTCGTTCAATTATCGTGCTACAGCCCATACCACCACCAATGCAAAGGGTAGCCAAGCCAGTAGATGCACTCTTCTGTTTCAGTGCATGAATTAAAGAAACGAGTATACGACAACCCGAAGCACCCACAGGATGACCTAGTGCAATTGCTCCACCGTTGACATTTAGTTTATCACTCGGGATCTTCAATTCGGTCTTTACCGCAATTGACTGTGCTGCAAATGCTTCATTTGCTTCAATAATATCGATATCGTCAATTGTCATTTTCAACTTATTCAGGAGCTTATTTGTGCTTGCAACCGGACCGATACCCATAATGGAAGGATCAACTCCAGCAATAGCTCCGCCTATCCATTTGGCCTGCGGTTTTAAACCAAGTTTATGAACTAAATTATCTGATACCAGTACAACTGCTGCCGCACCATCATTAATACCGGAACTATTGCCGGCAGTAACAATGCCATCAGGTTTAAATGCAGGTTTAAGCTTAGAGAGGAGTTCTAACGAAGTATCCGAACGCGGTCCTTCGTCTGTATCCACTATATTATCACCTTTACGCCCGCTAATAATAACAGGAACTATTTCATCTTTGAATCTTTCTGCTTTTATTGCAGATACGGCCTTATTATGACTTTCCAAAGCGAATTCATCTAAGCTTTTCCTATCTAACCCCCATTTTTCAACGATATTCTCAGCTGTAATGCCCATATGGTAGTTATTAATTGCATCCCAGAGAGCATCATTAACCATAGTATCGATAATTGGTGTATTCATCATCGGGCTGCCCAATTTATAGCCAAAACGAGCATTTTTAAGAGCAAATGGCGCTCCGGACATTGATTCCATGCCACCGGCAATTACAGCGTCAGCATCTCCCATTTGTATAAGACGAGCTGCTGCGTTGACAGCATCCAGACCAGAACCGCAGACAATGTTTACGGTCTGAGCCGTAGTAGTATAATCAAGATGTGCTTTCAGAGCTGCCTGTCTAGCCACATTCTGCCCAAGACCGGCTTGAATTACACATCCCATATAGACATGGTCAACATATTCTTTTGAAATACTACTGCGTCTAAGCGATTCTTCAATAACTAACGCACCTAAATCTACAGCTGATATAGACGATAACGCTCCACCCATTTTACCGATTGGGGTTCTGCATGCTCCCATGATGTATACATCTCGCATTCAATTCTCCCTTCATATTATCTCATTAATAGATATACATAGTTACTTCTATAAGCATAGCCCTTACGTGTCTAATGTGTTTATGGCATACATTTCAGAATCTATTTCAACAAAGTCATAAGTACTGATGAATGCACTCTCAATTCTTTACAATTCAACTGTCGCAATCCTCGGCTCAAAACAGCATGTCGGACGTACACATACGATTCTTACACCGCTTGCTCTCTGCGGACCAACTTTCATGAATGTTGCGATAACAGAAGTGTCTCCTCTGAGACCAAGCGGTCCGATGTTAGCTTCATTCACTCTGCGTGTAATTTCGGCTTCCATCTCACTCTGGACATCATACTTACCATCTACCTGAGCCTCCAGCATCATGCTGGTTGCCTCGAAATGTGACCTGCCAATACCGACTGCCAATGTACACGGAGAACATCCGAGCTGCGCAACTCCTTCTGTCGCCCACTTAACAATTTCATCCAGAACAACTTGTGTGTTGTGCTTATGGAAAACACGATATGTTTTTCCTCGGATAGCCGGTCCACCGCCGAACATCAGCACATGCAGCCTTATAGCGTTCTCAGAGCACTGGCGAAGTAATATTGGAGCCGACTCGACTCCGGCGCTGTCCGGGTTCAATCCGCCTGACTGATCAATTCTGTGGCTGTCATCACCCATGATTCCCATAGGACGTCCGGGCAGCTTTCGAAGCCCCTTAGCAACCCCTTCCCTGATTGCATCCAACATCTTGCCTGTAACAGCACAATCCTCACCGACTTCCAGGACCAGATGTGGAATACCGGTGTCATCGCACAGAGGGCTGTGGTTCCTCTCTGCTGCTTCCGCATTCTCAAGAATCGTGTTTAATACCCACTTAGCCTTCTCACTTCGTTCACTTTCAATGGCCCGTCTGTAAGCTTCCTTTTTATCCACTCGAAATGTGCTGCCGGCCTCAACTAAAGTATCTCTAACGAGAGCGACAATCTCTTCATAACTCTTACTCATAGATGCTCCTCCCATGTGCCGCGCCAATGATTGCGGGATACTTATCAATCTTAATGAGGTGCAGAGCTTCCATACCAAGTTCAGGGAACGCAACTACTTTCTCTTCACTGGTTTTACTTCCAAGCAGAGCTGTGACCGGAGGAATCACTGCATACACCGCGTTGTACTTATCTAATGCTTCTATCGTTTCCTTATGCAGTTCGCCCTTTCCAAGATGCAGTTTAATGCCGGCAGCACTTAAGGGAGCAATAGAGCTTTCGATTTCAAGTTTATTAGAAGATGTCGGTCCGACCCCGGCTGGGCTTACAGCGGTATGAAAGATGACCTGGCCATGAAGATCCACACCAAGTTTATCGACTGAGCCTTCGTCAATCATCTTTAAAACCTTGGGAAGTACAGCATCGCGGCCACAGAGAATATATCCGCTTATTTCTACAGTATCTCCGACATTCAGCTTTGCAATATCATCATCGCTGATCGGTGTAGTCAACTCAATCATATGTTCTTCCTTTCAAATACAAATCTCTCCTGTCTTACTCTTTAAATCTCCGGAACCATTTAAAAATGATTTTTGGAAATCAAAGCTGTAAGAACAGGAGAGGTCATGTAATCATTAGTGATCGTTTATAGCAAACAGCTTAACATATCCACTCTCGTTCCTTACCACACCAAATGCTCGCGCGCGGTTATACACTTTTTTAGCCCAGTTGGTGTGCGGTTTGATCTCATTCATCTTATTACCGCCGGAACCCTTTACTACACCGCCGCCTGTTCCGAGAATCTGGCATGCGTCATCATATTCTTCCTTGGTTACAGCCATAAGGGCATTTACGAACTTGACATGGGTCGGGTGGATAACTGTTCTGCCTACAAATCCGTTAGCCTTATCAAGGAGTACTTCACGCAGAAGTCCGTCAATTTCATTATTGACAAGCGGCTGACGGCGCATCAGATAATCTTCTATGCCGTAATGCTGAAGTTCTTCAAACATCAATTCCTTCGGCGCACGGAAGTACTCCCATACAGGACCCGAAATAACGTAATCATTGTTTCTGCCGCAGACATTAATAATATCGCTGAGACACTCACGGACAGTCATAATATCATACAGACTGTAGTCAACACCGCGGCGGACGCCAAATACTGAACTGAAGTCTGTACCACCGACACGGACCTGAAGGACCAGATCATGATACTTATCAAGAATCTTCTTAATTCCGATAAGCTCCTGAATGCGTGTTTCCTTATATGCTACTTCCGGATCCTCAATGATCGGCATTCCGTAAAGAACCTCCCCAAACTTATCGTTGAGATCCTTAAGGTAAGCATAGTACTCATAACCGTTCTCCGCATTGAACTTGGGGAAGTTTACACCGCAGAGGGACCTTACTTCCTGCTTTGTGAGCTTACTTCCAAAGGCTTTGAACTGTTCGAGATTACGGATTCGAACAAAAATAAGCGGAACTAAATCGGCATCAAGCTGACCATTGTCGACAGCTTCTGTGACAGTGGCAAGCAGATGGTGGACATTCTCCATCGCTTCCGGAACCCTCTCCTCCGGGCACGCGTCCTCAAAGCAGAGAACTATTGTGGTAAGACCCGGCATCGCATTGGAAAGAATCTTTGGTGCAAAATCCTTATAACCCGGCATGTACATTGTCGCACCAAGGCAGTACTGAAGCAGTTCTCTGTCAGTATACTTATTAAAGCTTTCAGGTTCAACAACGAACTTGAAATCCGGATTATACCTATGATGTCTCATAATTAATCAACCTTCTTTCTATATGTTATAGTTTTACGAATAATTATACCAAACTTCCCTTCGGGCTCCAGACAGCTTCCGGATAATATTCATCGATCATGCGCTTAACGAGACTGCACTGCTTTGCGCGTTTACGAGCATCATCCTCAGTGCTGTCCCAACTGTGTGTTGCAGCTACAGAACCTCCGGTCTTGAGGTAGATCGGCGCTGCGATCCTGATCATCTCGGGGACCTCATAATGGCGGATGAAACCGCCTGTGGATTTCGGATTCTCCGTATGAATATCGATCGGGCAGTCCACTGCCTGACGCATTGCTGCAAGCATCTGAAGCTGAATATCACGGACAGGATTAATGGAATCAGCACCGATAGTTTCAAGAACTTTTGCGGAGCATGGATTTCCATGTCCAGCGTGGGCAGAAACCTTGAAATGGCAGTCAGCAGGAATCTCTCCTGCTTTGCGCATCTCATTGAGAGCCCAGAGGCAGCCTTCATCATAAACGAGAAATCCGCGGCATCCAAGACGAGCGGCACGTTTTACGTCCTCAATTGCACGAACGATCTGTTCCTGACCGCGAAGACGATACCCCATACGGACGCCTTCCTCAGTATGTACAGAAGCAGAAGTATCTGTCGTTGCTCTCGGTCCGATAGCAAGGATGAGATCAGTCTCCCACTTATGTGCCAAGTCGACCATCTTGCTGATTTCAGCATCAGTCAGGCGCATGATACCCTGAGTCTGAGTGACGCGATGCAGGTAAAGTCCATATCCGTCCATGGCTTCAAGAAGGGCCTGCATGACCTTCGGTCCCTGGATGCCCGGCACTTCAAAGCGATACTGACCGCCATCTTTAAAGCGTTTCTCAGATGTGGGAAGACTGTAAGCGTCACCGCCGGGGAGACCGATCGACTTTAAAAACTCTCTTGTTTTATCCATGCTGTTCATAGAATTATTCCTTTCTGCCTTTTTAAGGCACGATTCAAATGCATATTAATTATGTGACAACTATCCGTTAAGCTCATCAATCAGTTCGTCAATAGCCTCTCTGTGGTCAAATATAATGGGAGGCAGCTTTCGAGTCAATCCTTTATGAATTCTGCAATCAATAAAAGAAGCCTGACCGCAGTTTTTAAGGTTATTGATTGCTTCTATCAATTCTTCCTCATTTGTAACAGCTTTACCCATTGTTCTATAACCGGAAGCTTCAGCAATCTTAGTGAAATCAACAAGATGTCCTGCAGAAGGCTGTCCGCCGACAGATTCGTGAGCACCGTTGTTGAGGATTACATGCATAAAGTGAGGAGCTTTCACTTTGCTGACCATTGTCAGAGCGCCCATATGCATAATCGCTGCGCTGTCACCATCCAGAGCAACGACCGGTCGTTCAGGCTGTGTAAGAGCAATTCCCAGAGCAACAGAACTTGCGTGTCCCATTGATCCGACATTTAAAAAATCAGTCGATTTGGACTCACCGCGTTTTTCTCTGAGGAAAAACAGTTCTCGTGTCGCCCGTCCGGTCGTAGCACTGTAGATTGTATCAGCAGGCATATGATCCAGGATGACCTCAATTGCCTCTTCGCGGCTCATAGGATATGTATCATCTACATTATTGGGCTTATCCGGATCAGCCATGACGCCCTTTGGGGCAATTAATCCGTATGGCTGTCTTGTCTCTCGGCAGTACATAACAGCTTTTTCAATGACAGACGCGAATTCATTGTCATCATCTGTAAGAACAGTATACGGAATATGCATCACCTCGAGCAGCTTTGGAGTTATCTCTCCCTGAAGTTTATGCTGGGGATGGTTAGGCTCTGTGTTTCCCTCTCCGCGCCAACCGATGAGAAGAAGCATCGGAGCTGCGTAGACATCTTTGTCTACTAAGCTGGCTAACGGATTTATCGTATTTCCAAGTCCGCTATTCTGCATATAGACAAGCGGAATCTGACGGCTGGCGAAATAATGCCCGGCTGCTATTCCTACGGCATTGCCTTCATTTGCGGCAATCACATTGCTCTCAGGAAAATGTGAAAGCGCATAATTGCAGAAACCGTTCAGATAAGAATCCGGCACACCTGTGAAAAAGGTTATGCCATGTTTTTCCAGTACCTCAAATACTGATTTCTGGTCAAGCATAGAAACTCAGCCTCCTTATTTCTTTTCTCCTCCAACTGAACCTTTCCCTTTATAGAGCGTAAAGTATTCAGGACTGTCACCTTTTGTTATCTCCCATGCCGTATCAAACGCCTTCACCATCTCATCAGGAAGTGGTCCGGACTTCACAGCGTTCATATTCTGAACGAGATGATTCAGTTTCGACGCGCCAATAATAATAGCATCTCCACGGTCACCGTTCAACATGGAATGGTATGAAAGCCAGCGATATGTCGCTTCTATCGTTGAAATTCCGTAGTTCTCTCCTGCTTTCTTTATAAGATCGACAGCTTCGAAAAAGCTCTTTTTCCAGTAACGTCCCTGATAGTTCGGACGATGTGTGAAACGCCCGTCTGTAGGAGCATCGGTATAAGAACCATAACGTCCGGTCAGGAGACCTCCGCACATCGGATTATATGCATAAAAACGCATTCCGAAATTATTGAGGCAAGCATTAAGTTCTGTCTCAGCTTTACGTGTCAAAGGGTTATAGATGCCTTCGAACACTGTAGGTTTAACCCACCCGTTTTTATCACATATGTGCCATACGTCAGCTACCATCCACGCTGGAAAGTTAGAAAGACCAAGTTCTTTGAATTTTCCCTGACCATGAAGGTCAGCCATGGCTCCAAGCACACTTTCTACCGGAGTTGCCGGATCTGGGAAGTGAAGAAATACTGTGTCAACACATTCCATTTTTAATCGATCTAGCGATTCGCTAACCTGTTTATATGCTGCTTCTGCATCTAATTTTCCGGTAATTCTGGGATTTACCTTAGTCGCAATTTTGAATGGTTGTTTCTGCTCAGACAATGAATCTCCCAGCATTCTCTCACAGTCTCCATTATTATAAACGTAGGCTGTATCGAGTACGCAATAACCTGCATCTAAGAATGTATTAATAAACTCGGTTACTTGTGGAGGAAATACGCTTTCACCAAAAGTCATAGTTCCAAGGACCAAATTAACGTTACTCAATTTTATACTCCCTTATAATTTACATACAACTTCATTAACGGTTGCGTTATTCTTATAAACCGTTTCAAACACATCGTTACTGATTTCTGCGTTTACACCGGCATATTCCATTAACGCGTCGTAACGGCTTCTGAATTCTGAGTCAGTCAACGGATTCTCAGGCTCTCCTTTCGGGAAATCAACACGTTCAGTGTATTCCTCATCCTTGGTTATGATTTTTACAATAGCAGCCTGAATGCCGGGAAACACACTGCTTAGTTCTTCATCGGCAGTGACTTTTACTTTTTTTGTCAAGTTTAAAATATCAATACCTTTGACAGCCGCTTCACTGAACTCCTGTAAACCTGCTTTACCATATATGAGTCCTGCCGCTGTTGCGTATGGGATACTCATCTTTGCGCTATAGCTGCCGGGAATATCCGTATGATCGTGACCGGCAACAGCCAAGTCGTAAGTTTTAATCTCGATTGCTTCAACATCCTCAGGTCTTACTTTGTTTCTCAGATGGATAGCAGCTTCAACAGATGGATGTGTATAGCGGCAAGATGCATACGGCTTTGTATATGATTTCATTATTGCGTATGTTCCATTCAAGAGTACCGGTTTCAGTTCAACATCATCTTTACCGGTCATCATCTTCAAAAAACCACGTCCGCCAAGAGGATCTGCATGGCCTTTGAAACCGGATTTTCCAAGTTGAAGGGCTGTGAGTGACAACAAAGCAGTTTTAGCTACGTTGTACGGTTTTAATTCACTACCGTCATCAAGTACTTTTAGCATTCCACTTGCGGCTACACAGGCACTCGCAAAAGCCTGAAAACGCTCATCTTCAGAAAATCCAAGCATATAAGCTGCAGCCAGAGTTGCTCCCAGCGTACCGCACGTGCCAGTCGCATGGTAACCTAATGCTTTGTGACCGGGTTGAATTGAGACGGCCATTGTATAGCTTGCCTCATATCCAACAATTGCTGCTTTGAGCATGTCATCCACACTGATTCTATATCTTTGAGAAAGAGGTATCAAAAGTGAAAATATGGGTGAACCAAGATGAATGATACCGCTGTTCGTACCATCATCAAAGTCAAGCGCATGTCCGTTAAGTCCATTAAGAAATATAGCTTCTTTGAGTACCAAATCATTTCCAGTTCCGATGGCTCGAAACGCCCCCTCTTCGGGTTCTGCAAATTGCCAATATTTTGTTAGTTTATTTTCTTGAAATCTGGCTCCGGCACATGTTACAGCCAGATAATCAAGCAAGCTTCGCCTGGCTCTTTCAAAAACATATTTTGGTATTGAATTACTCCAAATGGTATCAATTTCATTTAAAAAGATAATCGATTTATTCATGCACTATCTCCATCGTAGTTTTCATATCGTAATATCACTCATTTGCTTAAAAAGTTAACCTAGAACTTACGTCAATAATCATTCCAGTTATTCTTATTACGTAAAGTCTAGAGTTTTAATGGCAAAATTATGTCAGGAACTAGCAAAGGCTACTGCAAAAAATCAATAATCAGTATTCTTAGTTGCTTCCGAATAATATTAGATAAAACCTGAGTACAAAAAGATCATTTGCGAATTCAGTTGATAATCCCATAGCTGATTTCTTTTTACTTGCGCTACGTATCTATCAAAATAAATTGGGAGAACCTCCGGTATTAATATAAACAACATCTTTTAATTCTGGGTGGTTTGATATAAATTGAGTCATGGTTAAAAAACTCTTAGCATTATAAACCGGATCTAAGAATATTCCGTCGGTCTGAACTAGATGTAATATTGTAGTATTTAGTAATGAGTTCTCCTCCCCATAGCAAATTTCACAAGGAAGTACATTTATTTCGTAATTTGTTGCTGCGGAAGCAGTCATCTGTTTAAGTAGATATTCAATCTCGTTATGACACCGCTCGATGCTTCTTGCTACCGTTACGCCATAGACAGGCACTTTATGTTCCAAACCGTTTATTAACCCAGCTTGCGTTGTTCCCGTACCACAGGGAAGAAACATTGCATCAAGATTTATGCCATGTGTCTGTTCAAGTATTTCTATTGCAGCCTCACGATATCCTTGAGCAGCCAAAGCGGTATGTCCTCCTCCTGGAATCCAATAGAAATTAATCCCTAAGGAATTCTGTTCTGCCAGGTATTCATCAATAAAATCATGTGCTTTTCTCGTTTCACAGTACTCAATGTGAGTATTGTTACAATAACTAACGAGCTTTAAATTGGGAGGAATAGAATTATCATCCACGCTGTCTTCAAAAAGTACGATAATATCACATTGTATTCCCAGCCGTGTTGCTACTACAGCAGCAACGCGTACGTGATTAGAGTGTAAGCTTCCAAATGTTATTATCTTATCTGCATTTTTTTTTAAAATGTCTGCAGCAATATATTCAAACAATCTGACTTTATTGCCACCGAATGCGAAATCAATTAAGTCGTCTCGTTTCATATATATATTTGTGTTTCCGATTTTATAATTAAGCTTTTGAACAGGTGTTGTACTATTTATTAAATGTACTTTATCCATGTGCTTTCCTCTTAATTAATCACATTTGTTTATTCCAATAGTATAGATACATTTTCGCATCCGAACTATCTAGAGCAAAATACCTTTTTACATATGTACCATTTCTGAAAAATCCATTTTTTTCAAAACATTTTTTTGATGAATAATTGTCATCTCTTACATAGCCTATCAGATTGATACAACCATTCATCTTTGCAACTATTTGTTTTGCCTGATCTAAGATACAGTATCCATATCCGCGGCCTCGGTACTTTTCACTAACACCGTAACCTATTTCTATTTCGGTGGCATTATTATGAGTTAATTGAAGATACCCAGTCGGGACTCCTTGATCTTCTAATATATAAAAATCTCTGTCTGGGAAGTTGTTTTTAACAAAACGCATAAAATGAACATAAAGCTTTTCCCTATCAGGAGCACTCGCAAATCCGCTCCAGTATATGGATGATGGTTCGCATTTCAGTTCATAATAAAAATCAAAGTCATTTTTAACTGGGAGCCTTAATATCATTTGTCCCCCTCCTCTATAGTCCATGAATAACTGTAGACTGCACGGAAATCTCTTTCATAACAAGTATATCTTCGTCATAATTTCCGAAATCCGGCTTGATCGCTATCCCATTAAGAAGATTATAGAGTATCTCCAATAAATTTACGCCAATTGCGTGCGTTGCTGGATAACCACCACCAAACCTTGGGTTCATATCAATGACATAAGGTATTCCGTTACGCTCAATTACATCACAGTCGAGATTAGCAACATGACCAAGCTTTAGCGCTAATTGTAAAAGAGTATTCTGAATTGTTTCGTTGTGAACAGATATACTTTTATCTGTTTCTCCGCTTCTCATTGAAATCTTTCTTTTTATGACACAGCGCAAGGGTTCTCCTTCAAATGAGTTAAACGTATCTGTACCATATTCAATACCATTCAACATTTCCTGAATTATCATTCCATCTTTAAAGAGAGCATGCAATTTTTCGATATTATCAACAAAGAAAGTATCAACGCTTCCACTGCCAAGAATAGGTTTAGTAATAATAGGAAATTGAATTTGTTCATGATAGTAATCTGATTCGAATTCTTTGATAGATGTATATGTTTTTGGATATGCAATCCCGATCTCATTTAAGAAATCATTCATCATTAGTTTATTAAAACATATGTCCAGAACACGTCCATCAGAAACAACAACAGTAATACCCTTATTACGAAACTCATCAACGTATTTTGAAAGAATATATATCTCGGGATCAATAATTGGAAGGACTGCATTAATGTTATTCTCAAGACAAGTTTCCATTAATAATTTGACATATAATTCTTCGTTATCTACAGGTCTTGGGAGAATAAAGTGTCCGTCATTATTACCATACAGGCCGCTAGCCGTTACATCACAATCTGAGGTATAAATACAACCGGTCATTCCAGGTATTTCTTTAAAATATTTAACAAGATAGCCTCGTCTTCCGATGTTCGTAATAATAATATTCATGTTTGTCCTTTCATTAAAATGAAATATCATAAAATTTCTTTTTTAGATTTATGGTATTAAATTTACAATACTTTTTGATTTGTTCAACTATTTTTCTTGATGTGTCTCCGTCACCATTTGGATTGACCACATGCTTGCAAAAGTCTCTAAATTCCTGGGACCTGGCTCGAGTCACAGCTTCCAAAATGCAGTCTTTTGATGGATAACAGTCAATTACGCTTTCAGCTTTGATTCTACCTTTTTGACGATCACCGATGTTGATTGTGGGAATTTTAAATGAGGGGGTTTCAATTAATCCGCTAGAAGAATTTCCCATCACAAATTCGCAATACTTCATCGCACTTAAATATCGCAATGAACCGAGTGATTTAACACAAAGTACCTTATCTTTTCTGCGCATAGCATATTCAAGTAGAACAGCATTGATTTCATTTCCACCAGAATCAGCATTTGCCATCGTAAATATGAATTTTAAATCGGGAATACTGTCACATGCCGATAAAAGCTCATTAAGCTGATCTAAATGAGTCATTTTTTCTAATGTTACAGGATGGAAGGTTATTAAGCAGTACGGTTGATCTAATTTAAAATTGATACTCTTCTCTAAATCTTCTTTTGAAAGCAAGTTTGTTGAAAGTATGTTTTCTATTCCAAGTGAACCTACTGTGAATACCCTATCAGGACTTTCTCCCAATTGGATAACTCTCTTTCGATAAAGAGATGTTGTCGGAAAATGTAATAAAGCCATTTTTGTTATTGCATGTCTATAGAACTCATCTGCAGCACCTTCTGTTGTTGCCCCGCCACTGAGGTGAATGATAGGAACATTTGCATTAAAAGCTGCAAGACATATAGCCATAGTTTCGTATCGGTCTCCATCGACTAATAAAAAATCCGGCTGTTCACTTATAAAATATGAAGTAAACAATCGTAGGGCATTAGCCATCGTCTCTGATACAAATAACGCACCTTCACTATGACTTAGTATTTCGATTTTTTTATAAATTGGTATATTATCATCTTCAATTTCGCGATATGTTAATCCGAATCTCTGATCCAGATGAGTGCCTGTAACAAGAAGTCTCATTCGAATATCTGCATCGTTCATCAACCTTCTTATCAGAGGCCGCATTAATCCATATTCAGCTCTTGTTGTTGTTAATACATCCATTTTGATCATAATTCTATCATCTCATCTTCAATAAAGTCTCTGATAGCTGCTTTTCCTATCACTTCATCCCATAGAGCCGGAGAAATGCCTTTGCCCGCGTGTCTCGGAACAATATTATCTTCTGTGAAAATTTCACCCTTTTTTATATCACGACTTGCTACTATACTTTTCCTGGAAACGTGACGATTTTCTATTTCACCCTTATGAGGTTCTTTTATACCATCTCCAAGAGCTAGTTCAATATGTCGGATTGCATTGACCATCAATTTCAACTCATCTGGTTCTATGCTAGCTTTTTGATCTGGACCAGGTAATTCTCGGCTAAGGGTAAAGTGTTTCTCAATGATCTTCGCCCCCATTGCAACAGCTGCTATAGGCACTTCAATTCCCATAGAATGATCAGACAGGCCTACATCAACGCCAAAGCGTTTATTCAATGTATTCATAGCCCTAAGATTAACATCTTCGTATGGTGTAGGATATTCAGTTGTACACTGAAGTAAGGATATTTTTCCGGCTCCGTTTTCCTTAAGGATATCAATTGCTGTCTGTATCTCTTCTATAGTTCCAATTCCTGTTGACATGATGATATCTTTGCCGGTTTTCCCAATTCTTCTTAAGTACGGAATATTTACAATCTCTCCGGATGGCACTTTCCAAAACTCGCACCCAAGGCTCTCTAAAAATTGAATGCTTTCGAAATCAAAAGGAGTAGACAAATAATGAATGCCAATACTATCACAATACTGTTTGAGTTCTCTATGCTGATCGAATGAAAAACGTAGTTTCTTGATCATATCAAGCCCTGAGCCTTCATCTCCGGTCGTTTCCTTTTGGTACTTAGCCTTTTCTGAATACTTGGAAGTAGAAGTAATCGATGTTTGAAATTTAATAATATCAACTCCAGCATCTTTTGCAACATCAATCATTTTGATTGCAGTGTCCATATCCCCATTGTGGTTGACACCTGCTTCTGCAATGATAAGTGTCTTCTGTAGACTCATCGACATGTACCTCCATCCAGTTATTTATTATCTGTCTTAGACATAATAAGTTCAGCAAGTGCAAAATCAAATTCTGTATCTATATCAATACTTCTTTCTTGAGGCATAATATAGGCATAGCTTTTCTTTCTCAGCATCCTCTCAACGTACAGCTCATCTCTGGTAACAAGGTATATCGCACCATTAACTCGATAATACTTAGGCAAAAACTGTCTTGGACAATCGCAATACTGTTCATTCCTAAAAAATTCCATAGAAAGATCATCAGGAAGTGTGTTACACCAAAGAGGAGAATGATCCGTTGCGGTAACACTGACAATTGAGTTAGCATCTTTTTCTTCCATTAATTGAAAACTCATTCTGATATCTGAAGCTGTTCTTAACGGAGAAGTAGGCTGAAGAAGCATAATTCGTTCGAAGGTTTTACCTCTTTTTTCAAATTCTTTTATTACTTCTCGAATCACATCCCACGAACCGGCTGTGTCTGATGAAGTCTCTGGTGAACGAAGAAAAGAGGCATCTGCTCCAAACTGTTCCGCTATTTCTGCATATTTTTCTGAATCTGTAGATACAAATATTTTCTGGAAACAGTTGCTTTTCTGCGCCGCTAAAATAGAATATGCCATAAGAGGAATTCCCATAAGAGGCTTTATGTTTTTATCAGGAAGTCCTTTAGAACCTGAACGTGCTGTTATTATTGCAATGTTTTTTTCTTCACTCATGTTTTCCCCCACTTTACTCACCATAAAGTTTTATTCTCATTTTCTCCAGTTCAGATATTTGCCCCATATCCATCCAATCATTTTCACTAACGGGAAAAACAGCTACTTTTTGGCCTTTGTGCCTTTGATGTTCAATTATGTCAGGAAACCCAATGGGGGTATCATCCTCAATATCATTAATTACTTCTGGTTCTACTATATATATTCCGGTATTCGTTAAAAAAGAAATGAGAGGTTTTTCTCGCATATTCATAATAACGCCATTGGCTCCCATTTCAACAACACCATAAGGAATGTTTATATTTTTATATGCGCATATCATTGTTATAGCGTTACCATTGTCTTTATGAAATTTAAGCATGCTTTCATAATTTGCAGTTAAAAGTGCATCACAATTGGCAAAGAAAAATGTATCATTAAACCTTCCGCGTAATAAACTAAGACCGCCTCCGGTTCCAAGTGGTTTTTCTTCATCATACCAGGTGATATTATAGTTTCGCTCGCTATCTGCAAAGTATGCTTTCATCAAATCCTTTTTATAGTTCACAATAATATGAAATTCATCGCAGCTATATGATTGATATTCTTGCATGATCAGCTCAATAATAGGGATGTCGCCCACCGGGATAAGGGGTTTTGGCAATACTCGTGTATATGGATCAAGCCTAGTGCCTCTTCCACCTGCATTAATAACGACAGGAATATGAAGTGGTTCTCTTCGCCTTTTTTGAATTCCCGGACTACCGCTGTAGAGATCAATTATTGTCCCGTCTTCGTCAACAACAGGAATAACTATATAATTCTTTTTATGATATAGCATTTTAGCTTCATCGATTGTATTGGCAAATCGTGGTTTTTTATTTGCGGCTTCCATTGCCATTGCTGACATTTTACCTCCTTTCAGAAGAAAACGTCTGACATCGCCATCGGTCAAGCACCCAATTAGTTTGCCATTATTATCGACTAAGAATAGAATTCCACATGCATTTTTATCAATCAGTTGCATTGCTTCAGATAGCGTAAGATTTGGTTTTCCTAGGAATGCTTTAATATTATCCATTTGCCAGGCTCCTAAACAATAGCATTATCTGTTCTGCCACATACTTTATTTCCTCTTCTGTTATTTGTGTCGAAGAAGGAATATTAAGAATACGTGCGGCATAATAAGGCGCTTTTTCCAATTTATATGTTTCTTCGCCTTGATATGGTTTCTGTTCGTTAATTAATCCCCAAATGGCTCTGGTCTGTATACCCTTCTCCTGAAGAGCTATAATGATTTCTTTCATGGAGGCTGATATATATGATCGGTTTACTTCAAGTGAATAGAACCATTTATTAGAATATATGTTTGATCTAAATGGTACTAATCTGGCATATTTAAAGCCTTCGAATAAATACTTGTATGTCTGATAATTCTGATTTTTCCGTCGTATAAATTCTGGAAGTTCCTCCATTTGAGCTACACCAAGCGCAGCCTGAAGATTCGTCATCCTATAGTTATATCCGATTTCATCATGAATATAATAATGCGGATCGGTCTTAGCCTGTGTAGAAAGAAAACGTATATGGTCGACAACTTCTGGATTATTAGCAGTAACAGCCCCACCACCGCCTGTAGTTATAATTTTATTTCCGTTAAAACTGTAGCAGCCAAAATGACCGATAGTTCCAGCATACTTTCCTTCATATCTGCCATTTGTATAATATGATCCGAGCGCTTCTGTAGCATCTTCGATTACTTTCAAGTTATACAACATAGCAATATCCATTATTGACTCCATGTCTGCCATATTTCCAAATACATGAACGACAATAATAGCCTTAATGATAGAGCCATTGTGTCTTAAGAATGATCCATCCCATGTACATTCATCTTCACAGAACGATCTTAACTTAATCGGATCCATGCAAAAACTGTCGTCACAGTCGATAAACACAGGCGTTGCAAACTGATATTTAACAGGATTTACGGCCGCAATAAAAGTCAAAGGAGGGACAAGTACAATGTCATTAGGTCTTACGCCAGCCTCAACTAAAGAAAGGTGAAGAGCCGACGTACCACTTTGGCAAGCTGCCACATTATCAACATGAAGGAAATGTGCCATTTCCTGTTCTAATTTTGATATATACGCGCCGCCAGTAGATACCCAGCCTTGATCAAGTGCATCGTCTACGTATTTCTTTTCATTCCCTTCAAAATTCGGGATGGATAAAGGAATAAATCTGCCCATTACGTCTCCTCTCATGGATAAATATCATACAATGGCATTACATTTTGCTGTCCAATGACTTTCCCGTCTCTATATGCTTGAAATTAGGCAGATAGTCCTGCAATATTGCAACTACCTCTTCTTTTGTTGTTTTGTCTTTATTAAATACCGCGCTAAGATTCGTGTAAAGTTTGGCTACCTTTCTTTGATCCGGTATTTTTTTATCTGTTATAACACCTAATGAAGAAAAGATATTCATATCAGCTTTTTCAGTATCTGTTACAAATTCTTCAAATGCTTTTTCACCAGAAGTATCTGAAACTGAATAATGAACGGGATAAACGTTACTTCCGTTTTTTAATGCTTCTGCTTTTTCGATTGCTTCAGCATCTGTACTGCATTCCAAAACCTCATAGCCATGAGCTTTGAGTAAGGCAGTTCCTATGGCATCAAATGTCATCATTTGAGCTTCGTCCAGCTTAGGGAAGAAAATTGCTCTATTGTCTCCTAAGATACAGGAAAGCAGACATATTTGACCGGATTCTTCCGGACTTACAAAATATCGTTTTACATCTGAAGGTGCAGATAATGGTTGAAGCTTTTGTATTCTTGCAAGAAACCCGGCTGGTAAAGATCCATTTGAAAAGGCGACATTTGCAAAGCGTGCAGTTTTGACTGGGAATCTGTCTGAATAGCTAAAAATGACATCCTCCATAATTCGCTTGGAGGCTCCCATAATATTAACTGGATTAGCAGCCTTGTCAGTTGAAACGCAGAAGTATTCTTCTGGTGGATATTTTGATAATAAATCTAATAATATCTTTGCGTGCAGAACATTATTCTGCAGTAAAGCTTCTACAGAATAGATATCCTTTTCGGATCTGACATGTTTATGTGCCGAAAAATTTGCAACGATATCAAAACCGTTATGATTTATGAACATTTTCTCAAAAACCGGCGAAGCAAAATCCATGGGATAAGGAATGAAGTCTTCAGGGACATACATACCTTTGGTCGAACGCAAGTCTCTTGTCAGTTCCGCTAAAGCATTTTCGTTTGTATCTACAACGACAAGAGCTGCAGGTCTGAACGGTAGAATTGCTTTGATGAAAGAAGAACCAATTGAACCGGCGCCACCAATAACTAAAGCACTTTTACCGGAAATCTTTTCTGATAAGGCAGCTCTGTTTTGTTCAATATCGGGATAAAACATACTATGTGGTCTTAATACTACATTTTCAGCTATAAACTTATTAAGATTAAACATCTTACCTCCTTAATTGCATAGTTGTAAGAGAATACTTATATGGTATTATTTAATTATTTTTTTTATTAAATTAATCAAAAGTGATTTATTGAACCATGCTATAATGCATAAAATTAGTATATATATACATACTATAATATAACGAAGTACACTAAACTTATATAAAAAGCTGATTCCGATGGTAAGAGCAAGCATTACACTCAAGATAAGTAAAATGGCTTTGGTATTATACACATCTCCATAACCTAAACTTTTTACAATCAGCATATGAATAATAAAAAGCACCAGATAGCCGAAAAGTGTTGTATATGCAGCGGCAATATAACCATATTTTGGGATGAATAATGCGTTTAGTGCATAATTAATTAGAGCGGCTGTGACACTGGCAATTGCCATGCCAACAGTCTTTTTCTTATACTGTTCAATATTTACATAGAGAGTATACATAAACTGACAAACACATCCCATAGCTACAGGTGTCATCACGTACTTGGCTTCCAGATACTTCTTCCCTCCCATTATCAAGAGGAGTTCCGGAGCTAAGAGCATCATACCTAACGCAAATATGCAAAACAAAAGCATGTAAAATAAAGATACTTTTTGTATTTCTTTATGAGCATGATCATGCAATTTATCCCCAAGCCAAGGAGAAAATGCCATATTCATTGATGTCAGCAATAAAGTAACTATATGTCCACAAGAGTAAGCAATGGTGTACATAGCATTATCAGCCGCACCACATATTTTTGTTATCATTATCCTATCTACAGAATTCAATACTTGCAAAGATAATAGATGCGGGATATATGGTATACATACCTTTAAGATATAAGGCCAAACAGTTATATCAATTTTTTTGCCACGCTTAATAATAAGCATTAATAAAAAAAGCCCGATCAAAGCTGTTGGCAGTACGTGACCTAAAGCACGAGCCGAAAACTTATCACTCATTAAGAGCACAAGAATTATCGAAAAAACAGTGCCACCAATTGAAATAATTAAAGAGATAAGAACAGAAACTTTGTATTTATAGTGGTAGCGTTCATTTACCTGATAAAAAAGTATTACAGCATAGAATAAACAGTATAAAAGCATTAAATAAATGTATGTTAATCCGATACCTGTTAATCCCGCAAAATAACTCGAGAATAACGTAATCACTATCGTCCATGCTGCAACTATTGTAGTTGTTAATCCGAGAGCAGAAAAAATATATTGGTTTAGTCCCTCTTTATAATCGAATCTGGCACTTATTAGACTTGATTCCATGCGCATAGTTATAACGATTACGGCTATACTTGTCCAAGATAAGAAATTACTATATTCACCATACTCGTTTTTAGTTAACAGTCTGGAGAATATTGGCGTAGTAATAAATGACATTGCTCGCACAAGCATATTGGCAAGTATATACCAAAAGCCTGATTTTAAAGCTTTTGCGTTATTATCCATACTTCCTCCGGATTATATTTAGTCTAATTCTTTCTTGATATATTTATCAATAAAACTTTCCATCTCTTCAAAGGAATCAGGTACACATATACGATCTTTATTTTTGTAAATATCTCTAAGTTTACAAATGATTTCTTCCAACATCTCATTATAAGATAGATTTAAAAGCTTATATGCAAAAATTAAATATGGCTCTTTGTCATATAATAATTTCGGAGAAAAAAGAGCTGTAGAATGATATGAGATTAATAGTTTTGTATCAATTTGAAGATCGCTAATCATCAATTCCCACATGTTATTGCTTTTATCAATGTCATATAAAACATAGTTATCACGATTTTTCTCACGCGGATGTGGTCTTACAACAACACTTGATTTATGTGATAACAGCATCTGGGAAATTTGATTTGATACCTTATTTAATGCTGGAGTCCGTATGGGTTGGGTTAGCCATATTATCTGTTTGTTATATAATTCTTCAGCACTTTGATGCAGAAAGATTCTTTTTGCAGTCATTATTATAGTATCAGAAATATAAGGTAGCTGAATTACATTATCAGATAATGTACTGGTTGAAAACTCAATTTGAGTTAAATACAAAGCATCAACTTTTGCGATATTAATGCCTCTGTTCCTTAGTCGAAGTAACCTTAAATAATCATTAGAACGCATGGTCTTGATACTATTTCCAAAATAGCTCCCTATGCCATCATCGATCATATATAATTTTGCATGTCTATTTACAGTTCTTAAGGCTGCAATTGTATGTGAAAAGACACTGGCAATAATAGCATCATAGCCGTGTACTAGTTGGTTGTATCTTTCTGTGCCAAATTGTTGTTTAATTAAACGGCCTGGGAATAAAACATCATATGCTAATGAAAAATACTTGCGATAGCCATTCTTCTGACTTTTCCTGTCTTCTTCAGGTATGACATATACTTCATTAAATATGTTGAGTTTTGACACATTATCTGCAATATCAGAGGTTTTAGGAAAAATATCAATAATACAAAGCGTTGTGTGCACATGTTTATCATCTCGATATAATATAGCATTCATATGCATATTTAAAATGTTAAGCAATTGATAAGGTGTAGCGCAAACATATAAATATCTCAATAGATCTCCTCCTGCTGACTTAAATCTTTTTTATAACTTGAAATAATATAAGGTGTAAATAAAAAGAAAATAAACGTAGTTGTGCCTCTGGTACCCCAAAAGACATTATCAAAAAAGCTTCTCATACAAAATGCCAGTAAACTAACCATATAGACATACTTTTTGTTATTTATTGCCCATTTAATACTTTTCGACAGGAAAATTAAACAGATAGTGAGCATTACGATACCATTTTTAGCATGTATACTAATAAATGAGTTATGCGAATTTCCACCAAAGAAATTACCAATCAATAACATCCTATAAGGCACACCAAAAATAAAATACTTAATTCTATTAAAAGCATAATGTAGGTATTCTGTCCAGATCAAAAACCTTCCAGTATCATCTGTTCCACTTCTGTAAAACTTGCTGAAAACGACATTCGTGTAATTTGACAAAATATAGTAGGATATACCTGTTAATAAAAGGATTACAAAAATACGGTATAATAATTGTCTTACATAGATCCACTTATTGACATGTCCATTTTTCACGCCATGATAATAATTAGCAGCTACAATACATATCAACAAAAATGTCATTATTATGATTCCACTTCTGCCCTTTGCAAAAAGCGAAATGACCCATGCTACAATAACTGGCATTATTTTTAAAGATTCATTTTGTAAATCCACCAATGCATAATAAACTGCTAGCGGAATTAGTAATGCAATGGAAACCGCATTGTTGCTATATAAGGTCATTACCCTGGCATAAAATCCGACACTCAAAAATTTATATACAAAATATGCGCATTCTATATATATAATTGCTTCTAACCACTCAAGTTTTATTCTTTTTTCATTAAGAATAATAGCCATAACTGTGTTAAGGATAGCACATTCAATAATATCACTTACGCCTGTATTGCGAATCAACACAAAATTTGATATGCCTGTTAAAATACATAGGAACATAAAAATAAATATATTCTTGTTAATAGAGAGCATTTTTTTTATAAGCTTTTCTATAATATATACACCTAAACACAAAATTGATGCAGCGTAATACACTAGTTGCTTAGTTATGCCTCGTTCAATGAGTGTTGAAGTGAAAATCGCTAAGAAAAACAAAAAAACAAGAGCCGAATATCCTCTCGATGCTCTCCCTCTTTTAAGTGAATTCATGTCATTCATCGCATTCCAACTTTATAAAATAATGAATTTTCTATCAACCTATTGTTATTCGCTTCAATTTTTCATGAATGAAAAAAACAATCTTTGCTGGAATATATCCGGCGTTGACAAATCGCATCCTTATCTTCATGCTTTTTCTCGCCGTTTTATCAGAAATGACATCTTTATAGTATTTCTTCATTTCTCGCTTTAATAATTTAAATACTTTTCTATTGCCACCTGATAACAAAGATATTCCTATCAGTTCAATTGCTTTTGCCGCGTAGCGATATTTGGCAGCTGGTAGGGCAGCTGGATGATACTTTTCTATGTATTGAAGCTGCTCTTTTGCTGCGAGTATACCGTCAAATTGATCTTTTCTAAAGGGTCTACGCATTATGCTTCCTGTTCTTTGAACCCAATAATAAATCTGTTTATTTCCAAAAGCAACACCATCTGCAGCGCTAATAATTTTGTACGTGGTAAAAAGATCCTCATATAGTTTTCCCTGCGGATAAGGGTATTTTTCTATGAGCTCTTTTTTATATAGCTTTCCCCAAGCTGTTGCGCCAAAACCAATACCGTAATTCATTTTAGTAAGCGCTTCGTCAACAGTATAACACTCTTTTTTAGTTTCTTCTCTTGGATTCATTAATGGTTTGTTTTCATACTGGTAAATCATTCCACCCACAGAAATTTGAGTTTTATAAGTTTTAATTAGTGAAATAAGATATTCAAGATAATCAGGAGTTACATAATCATCAGAATCGATAAATGTTATATAATCACCTCTTGCGTACGGTACAGCATTATTTCTAGCCATTGACAGCCCTTGGTTTTCTTGATGTATGACGATTATATTTGAATACTTACTCTTATACTCATCACATATATCACCGCAAGAATCCGGAGAACCATCATCAACTAGTATGAGTTCATAGTTTTTGTATGTTTGTGATATAAGAGAGTCAATGCACTTAGAAAGATACTTTTCCACTTTATATACTGGTACAATGACGCTTATGGATGGATGCTCTATTGCATTATCATAGTCTTCAGAAAACATAGCCTTTCCCCTTTATATATTTAAAACAGCTAGTAGAGTTTCTCGATTTTAATTTATATAGTTTACATATTTGAGTTTGTTTTTAAGTCTATTCCATAAAAAACGGTAAAACGCTTAGAAACGAGCTACTTTATTGGCTTTATTTTATCTTGTATTTTTTAGTAATGAACAGTTCTAAATAAAATGGTTAAGGGTGCCTATAACCCTTACTGGAACACCATTACACACTGCTATCATGTATGTCGTTAAAAATACTATTAATAATGCAACGTATCTTTTTCCATCCTATTTATACTAATCAAAATCATCAAAAATAATATATAGACACTCTGCTTCATTATAAGAGACAAATGGCTCAGAATACTTGCAACGACGTTGTTCAGAGGAAAAAAATATAAAATACAATAGAAATCACAATTATTCCTATAGGCTTGTGATACACTCTATTATATTAGTTTATAAGTTATGAATGAGACTTATCAAACTTCTCCCATAGATAGCCAGCCAACTCAGCAGAAACAATCTGCCTTTTTGGTCTCAGATTACCAGGATACTGCTTTTCATTTACATATTTTTTACATAATCATCAAATGTACCAATTACTCTGGCAGGCACACCTGCTACAATAGAATTATCAGGGATATCCTTCGTCACAACACTACAAGTTCCAATAATTACATTGGAGCCAATCTTTGTGTCATACAGAATATGCGTACCCGAACCAATAAAAACATTATTTCCGATTTCTATACAACCAATTCGCTCCTGTACTTCTCCCACAGCTTTAAATTCATCTAGATTGTTAAATACTAAGTGTGTGACATCGTGAGTAAGAAACGAAACATTAGATGCTATGTGAACGTTATTACCAAGTCGAATCAGGTTTGCATAAAGTGGCACTTTCCGTTTTTGAATAGTACAGTTTTCGCCAATTGCTCCGTACACATGCTGCCTACGGATATACGCGGCTCTGGCTGCACTGCCTCTTATTGTATAAAGCCTAAATGTATACCACAATCTTTTTAATGTCATGTCAGTTACCTCAATGCTTCTTTTTTCTCATAATAGTTCTATATTCGAGCACCTTGTGGATAAAATTCGCAAAAAATGGTTTCATGTCATCCATGCTGAACAGAATTTCCTGTGTATTTTTCCAACTAAACCAGGATGGTTTGGTTTTAAATCGTTCAGGGGATTTGATGAACCATGCTATATCTGTATCTAAGTGTCTTATATACATCCCGAATTTATCATTCTCAGGATACTGGGTCACCTCTTCATCGTATACCATTTCCAATAATTGTCTGGAAACATTGCATCCACACATATAAGCCATTTTTACACTGGCGGGAATTCTCCCATTAATCTCAAGTAGTCTGGGTTCACCGCTTTCTTTATCTACCATAAAAGCGACATTGGCAAATCCTTGCCAATTGAGTGCTTTAAGCAGTTTTCCTGCATATCCAAGAACTTCGTGTGCATCCATTGTCACAATAAGCACGCCTGCTCCGGCATCGATAGGGAACCATCTTAACACATCTACTGCGTAAGAAGTGCAGATGTTGCCTTTTTTATCCATAAAAAGATTAGTTCCAATTCGATTATCGAAATTAACAAATTCCTGTACTACATAATCATCAGGATCTAGGTTGTTCTCCTGCATGTATGGCCAAAAATCCTCACGCTTATAAAATTTATGAAAACCTATAGAGCCTAATCCTTGACGAGGTTTGATTATAATAGGAAAATGACACTTATCCAAAAAGTCTTCGATGGCCTGCTTGCTATGTCTTGTATAAGGGCATGGAATACCATCCTCGATTGCGGTATCAAACGTTATTTGCTTATTAAAAGCCTTGAGGTAGGCTACCCGAGGAGCACATGCAAGTCTTACATATGGAGACAGTTCATCTTCATGAGCTGTCACAAAATTAGTACCCAACTCACCAATAGGCATTAATACATCATATTCTCCGGTTTTCACAAGCTTTAATAATACATGCAACGTTCTTTGATCATGCTTGGTTATGTATCTGCTTAGTAATTTTCTATCTGGTAAATTAGAAACATAACAGGTCGCCCATTTTGAATCGCAGACGACAGTAACATGACAACCTAATTCTTTTAATCCCCTAACCATTGCAAGAGACTGCTTTCCGCCAGCTTCTGTAACCAGGACTCGTATTTTTGAGAATTCCATAATAACTCCTATTCTGTCAAAGAGGATTATATACCCTTTATCACCGATTTTTAATATCTATGAGCTCCGGTTGATCCTTAAAATCATTCTTCCCAAACAAAACCTGTAAAATTGTTATGATTGTTCTCCAAACCAATTTGCAGTCATACACAAAGCTTTGTCGCTCTACATACATCTTCTCCATTTCCAATTTTATTGGTAAGACTTCTCTTCTATACGCATCATTGTCTTTATATGTATCTCCAACAGTATAATCAAAAAGACTTGCGGCGCTTGTAAGCCCCGGCTTAACGGTTGCAACCTGTGCGTAATCACCTGTGTATATTTCGTCGACATGCTCAATTGTCATTGGTCTGGGACCAACAATGCTCATATCGCCTTTAATGACATTAATTAGTTGTGGGAGTTCATCAATTTTCAGACGCCTGATAAGTTTTCCAAATGGGAATACTCGGCTCTGATCTGTGAGAAACATATCTTTCTTTTTTCCCTTCGGCGGATGCATGGATCTAAACTTATAAAACTTAAACGGCTTTTTATTAATTCCTGCTCTTATAGAATGATAAAAGACTGTTCCTGGACTCGAAATCTCAATACATATTGCCGTAAGAATGAAAACAGGAGATAATACAATTATTGCAAATGAGCATAGTACAATATCTAGTATTCTTTTTACGTGTTTGTACATGATAAATTCCTTTAATCTATTGCTCTGATAAGCATGAATGCCTCAGCTGCGTCAACGCCTACAGTTGAGCCTCGATAACGAGCTAACGCCTCTATCGCTTCAAGAGATCTGGGATGCGGAAAATCAATTAATTGCGATTGATAGCATCTCATCGCTTCGAGTTTATCGTTTAAGTGTTCACTTATGTCTACCCATACATTTGGAATAAATACATTTTTCACAGAAGGCGTATTCCACTCAGTTTCTGACAGAGTCTCGTAGGCAAGAATACGCTTAATGTATGGGGCGACAATAGGACGGATAGCAACCATAGCGCCCTCAGCTACCCATCGATGATCTAGATGCATGTCTCCATAATGAGGGATAAATACAATTTCAGGTTTCACTTTCTTTATAACATTGGACAATTCATTATTAAGTCTCGTTTTTGAGATTTCTTCAAGTTTGCATGAAGGCAAATTCAAAAATACAGATTCCTTTACTCCCATTAAGAGATGTGCGTTGCATGCTTCTTCTTGGATTCTTTTGGAAGATGGACCAGATGTAATTTCGCAAACTGTTACGTTACAGCCACTCTTTGCGAGCTTGACTATAGTCCCACCGGCACCTAATAATTCATCATCATTATGAGGTGCAAAAACTAAAGCTGATTTATACATTATCATATTCCTCTATTTATCATTACCTCATTATACTTCATCATATAGATACCATCATCATAGGATCCTATTAGTCTTTGGTTTGTTTCACCTTTCAAATTATTCAGTATAAGCCTCATATGATCACACCCAGACTCATAGGCGTGGGGATATCCTCCTCCGAAGCGCGGATTGACCTCTGAAATGTAATACACTCCATTTACATCGAAAATATCAATGTCAATTTGACCCTTATACCCAGCTTCAAGAACAAAACGTTCAATCAGGTCAAATAATTCTTGATTTTTAAAACTGACTGCCTTATCAGTCTCACCGGCACGCATTACAATCTTCTTTTTTGTAAATATTGATACGACTTCCCCACTTATCATATCTATATATACATCTGCGCCTATCTCCTGACCGTTAAGAAATTCTTGAATCATAATTCCATTTTCATGGTTAAAGATAACATCGATAGTATCCATATTATAAACTTTAGAAATGTTAATAGATGCAGAACCCCTGGCGGGCTTAAGAAATACAGGATATGATATTTCGCCTGCATCAACTGCTTTATAAAACTTTTCTTTATTCATCCAGGATCGAGCACAATTATAACTATGTTCGACAAGCCATTTATACATCTGCATCTTGTCTAACGACATTTCGCATAAATCAAAAGAACTACCGATGACTGTAGTTCCGATAGATTTAAACTTTTCTTCATTAGCAGCTAATAAAGATAGTTCTGGATCTATAAGGCTCAGTACTCCATTAATCCTTTCTTTTTTACAAATATCGAGAATCACATCAATATAGCCTGGCGCAGTAATTGGAGGGACGATATAATAACTATCTGCCTCATATATAGCAGGTGCAAGCCTGCTTGCATCTGTAGCGATTACTTTTCCCACTCCCTCAAAAGTTTTTTTGAAATACTGGACAACTTTATTTCTTGTGCCCGCTGCAAGAATTAGAATATTCATATTTCTTCACCATGTTTTATCAGTCCGTCAAAAAAAAGTGGCGTTCCACCGGTATGAACGAATAAAATACTTTCGTTAATTATTTTTTCTCTTTTTATATATTCAGTCATCCCCATAAAGGCCTTGCCTGTGTATGTCTTGTCCAAGGGTATCCCATATTTTTTTAGCGCATCCTCAATAACATTGATTACTCGCTTATCTTCTCTGCCATATCCTGCAGTAAAATCGTCAATAAAAATCGTTGCATCCTGTATAACTTCTTCATTGGCTTTATCTCCGATGTACGACTTAACACTATTAATGACAACATCGCGCCCTCTCGGATTCTTTCGTGCGATACTGATACCAACTATGCTTCGTTCATCTCCGGCTAAAAGTTTGCCACATATCAGACCGGCATGTGTTGTTCCGGTTCCCGAAGCAAAAAATATATGCTTGAAATATGTTCCTAACTCTTGTTCTTGTTCTTTGATTTCCTGGTAACACTGTACATAAGCTTCCGTACCAATGTTTCCATGTCCTCCACCTGCAATAAAATAGGGAACTTTTCCTGCATTTTTTAAATCCGAAATTTTCTTTTCAATCGTATTGTGAACTTCATTTACAGATACAACAGATATTTCTGCGCCAAATAATGTCATCATCTGCTGATTAAATGTTGGTTCTGATGCTTCTTCAGGACTAATAATATAGCACTGTAATCCTCTTCTGCAGCATTCGTTTGCAATCACCCGGCAATGATTAGAGCTGCTGGAACCGTATGTTACAACGCAATCATAGTTTCCCTTATCGATCTCCTGAAAAAATAAAACACTTTTTCTTGCTTTATTTCCACCAAAACAAAAAGGGAACAAGTCATCACGCTTTATATATAGTCTGTTACTGTTAATCCAATTTGAATCAATAAGAGTACATGGTGTTTTCATAATTAACATACGTCCGCTTATAAATATTAAGTAATAAAATCAAAAATTCAGTTTCGACCTAAGCTCTTATTACTAAAATAATAACCAATAATCATGGGCAGTAATGATACTATAATTCCTAGAAACAGCGAATCTATAGATGAAGGTAACGTAAATTTACCAACCAGGGTCATAGTTGGACTAACAACAATAGCAAGTGTTACATACTTTCTGTTGACCTTACCGGGAAAATATAATGCAGTAATAAATTGGTACTAAAGCTGCTGCTCCTCGTAAGCCCATTGAAAGGAATGACCAATTAAGAATATACTTTCCGAATTCACCATAGCTTAATACTCAGGAAAGCTTGATGTACAGATGATCACCTTTATATTCGCCTAAGTCCTGGATGATTGTCATCTGTTCCAATCCTCTCTGAGAAAGCCGTAGGCAATCCGATCAACATATTTCCCATGAGAGATAATATCCTGCCTAATAACGCCCTCTCTCACAAAGCCTACCCTTTCAAACAGTTTCTGAGCTGATATATTCTCACTCTCGGTGAATAGATAGATACGGTTAAGGTCAAGCTTCTCGAAACCATAGGCTAGAATCAGCCTGCTGGCTTCTTTTGCAACACCTTTCCCTTTGTAGGCGGTTTCTCCCATCGCGATGTAGTATTCAGCTTTGCTGTTCTTACGGTCTATAGACAACAGCCCAATTGTGCCAACTGGAACACCGTCAGCTTCAATAATAGCATCGTACCGTGAATCCTCACCTTGGTGGCTGTCAAACCACTTCTCTGTTTTCTGCACACAAATCGGAATATCATAATGGAGGAATTGATTGTTCTCTGGATTGTTGATCCATTCAACTTTCTTCGGAATATCAATCCTATTAAACCTTCGTATACTTACCTTCATTTCTCGCCACGTCCAATCTACCGACCTTGATCTCGCTGCCTACTTGAATATCGGGACGCTTAAATACTTTTCCAACCGTCGTGAAAAGCACCTCCAAATCCATGGCTAGCGAGATATGGTTCACATACTCCAAATATTATTGGAATCTCTCTTCCCAACTATGTATTGAATTTCTGCCATTTACCTGTGCCCAACCACCCAAGCCCGGTCTCACGTCATGCATAGGGTGCTTTTCTACCGTATGGTAAGGAAGATACTCCACCGAGAGTGGGTGTGGTCCTAGCACGGCATAACTCCTTTGATGATGTTCAAGAGTTTCGGGAGCTCGTTCTTGCTCTCTCCTATGCAATAGGTCGATTTGGCTGCCTTATGTACGTGCAACCGATTTAGAGAAAGCAACTATGAATGATGTCGATAATCCTTTCCTGCTGCGCTTCCATCATCTTGTTATCGCTCGGCAAGCACAGCCCTCTTTGGAAAATATCAGCTCCTACGTCTGCCCCAGAGCCGTTTATATAAGCATTTGTATGGCCTCGACCGTTTCCTTCGACTGTGACGAAGGGGTTCATCCGATAGATCGGCTGCATATGCATAGGTTTCCATATCGGTCTTCCCTCGGCATTAAAAGCTGCAATGGCATCTAAAATTTCGTGTGGAGTGCTCTTGCCGGACTCACTCTTATATAGATAATCCTGTTCTCCTCGCACCATTGGTGCCATTGCGTCTTCATCGATTATCATACATGACAACCAGAAATTCGGAATACTATTATCTCGATCCCACGGATTCATTTTAACAGGCAGATCTCTCAGTCCTTTTTCATAGCGTTCCCAAATAGCTCGCTTCTGCGCGATGTGCTCTTCCAGGTAGGGCATCTGACCTCTGATTACACCTGCGATGATATTACTCATACGGTAGTTGTAACCGATTTCTTCATGCTGATACCATGGAGCGTTTTCGCGTGACTGTGTACTCCATTTACGGACTTTATTCGCATCTTCTATTGAATCAGTGAGGAACATTCCGCCGGCCGAGCCTGTGATTATCTTATTTCCGTTAAATGAAATGCAGTTGTAGTTGCCAATAGCACCTGTTTCAACCCACTGACCGTTAAGCTTATATTTTGCTCCTAAAGACTCTGCAGCATCCTCTACTATAAGTGCATTATGCTGATCACAGATTGCCTTGATTTCATTCATCTTACCGGGTGTTCCATATAAGTGAGCGACAACGACAAGCCGGACATCCGGATACATCTCAAATGCTTTAGCGAGAGCTTCCGGGCACATATTCCAGGTTTCATATTCAGTGTCGATAAATACAGCTTCGCCATCTTCATAAGCAACCGGATTTATAGACGCATCGAAAGTGCAGTCAGAACAAAATACTTTATGTCCCTGAAGCGTTCCCTGAGTAGGCTTTGCCTGACCGTAAAGTCTTTCACCGGCAAGCTTTGTTGCCAGGTGAAGAGCAGACGTACCGCAGGATAGAGCAACTGCATATTTAACACCAATGTATTCAGCTATCATTTTTTCCACTTCATTGATATTGGCGCCTACAGTGCTGACCCAGTTCGTTTGGATCGCCTCATCGGTCCACTTCTGTTCATCGCCATGCATGGTCGGAGAAGATAACCAAATCTTTTTCTCAAATGGTTCAATTCCGGCAAATCTCGGATCATTAAAAAAATTATTCATTTTCACACTTATCCTTTTATCATTACAGGTCAAATATTTTTAAATAGAAGCCTATTTGTTATGTGCCTGCATATCCCTTACCAGCCGTTCGTAAGTCTTTCCCTTTGACTCAGAACCATGTCTGCCGGCAGGTGTGTAGGTCGTCACGATTTCTTTAACCAGCTTGCGTATATTTTTCTCATCATTGAGATAAGCTGTATGCATCAGATCCTGAAGTTGCCCAAGGAAGCCCTCTGTTTCAAAAGGTATTGGATTGCCTATATGGATTAGCTGGTTCGGTGTTGTCTTCATCCCCTCTTCTGCCATCAGCTTCTCCTCATAGAGCTTTTCACCAGGTCTGAGGCCTGTATATTTAATTTCAATGTCAACATCCGGTTTCAGTCCTGACAGCTTTATCAGATTTCTGGCAAGTGTGTCAATTTTGACTGGATCACCCATGTCAAGCACATATATACTGCCGCTTTCAGCATAGTATCCGGCTTGAAGAACAAGGCTGACTGCCTCTGGAATCGTCATGAAGTATCTGATGATATCCGGATGTGTTACGGTAACAGGACCACCCTCCTCAATCTGCTTTTTGAACAGAGGAATTACTGAACCGTTGCTTCCGAGAACATTGCCAAATCGCACAGCGACGAATTTTGTGTGTGATTTGGCACGTGGTTTCATCATTTCTGAATTAGCTGGAGCTGCATCATCCGCATGTGTATGTAGTACAGGAATCTCCAATTCTCTACCCGCAGAAATCATATGGGCAAATGCCTGAATGACCATTTCACACAGGCGCTTACTTGCTCCCATGATATTAGTCGGATTTACAGCTTTATCGGTTGATATAAGGACAAATCGTTCACATCCGTACATCATAGCCGCGTATGCAGTCTTATAAGTTCCGATTGCATTGTTTTTGATAGCTTCGCAAGGGCTGTCTTCCATTAGCGGAACATGCTTGTGAGCAGCTGCATGATATACAATCTGTGGCTGATACTCTGAGAACACCTGATCGAGTCTGCGGCTATCCCTGACCGAACCGATAAGCGTGACCAAATCCAGATCAGGATACTTCTTTTTCATCTCCTGTTGAATCTCGTAAGCATTGTTCTCATAAATATCGAATATTACGAGTTGTTTTGGCAGTGTTCTCGCTATCTGCCGTACCAGCTCAGAGCCGATGCTTCCTCCGCCTCCGGTTACAAGAACTACTTTGCCAGTAATATAACCGGATATTTCGGTAAGGTCTACCTTGATGGGATCACGGCCGAGTAGATCTTCAACTGCAACAGTCTTCATCTTGCTTGCAGTAATCTCACCTGTCACGAACTGGAACATACCGGGCAGATTCTTAAGTTCACAGCCTGATTCTTTGCAGATGTTTAAAATGTCTCTGATCTGCTGCGGAGTAGCAGAAGGAATTGCCACGTAGATTTTGTCTATGCGGTACTTTTCAACATTTACAAGGATATCATCGCGGCCTCCAACGATCGGGACGCCATCCATATATCTGCCCCATTTATTTGGGTTGTCATCAATGACGCATACGACTCGTTCTCGAGTCTCCACCTGCTTATGGAGATCCCGCATAAGCATCTGGCCTGCGTTGCCTGCTCCGATCATCATGATTCTGCTAGTAAGCTTGTCATTAGCGTTCTTATTCCGACGCTGGGTTTCCAGGAGAATAAATCGATAAGAAAAACGCACAGCTGCTATAGCACCAAACTGAAGAATTGCTCCGGTGAGGTAGTAAGATATTGGCATCCTCTGTAAGAACGCTGTTATAAAAATCGTGTGGAATAAAAATGTAATGATTGAAGATACAATAATCCTGTTGAGCTCAGAAAAACTTGCATAGCGCCAGAGGCTCTTATAAAGTCTTAAACCCGCAAAGACAAATATACAGAATACTGTGTAGATAGGTGCAAAATGAATATACGCACTTAGATAGCGATCAGGAATACGGGAATAGAGAAAATCAAAACGCAGAAGAAGCGCGACTATATAAGCCGCGTTCACTGCAATAATATCATAGATCAAAAGATATAAACTAATAATCTGCCAATGTTCAAATCTTCTCTTTTTTGCTCGTATTATTTTACTCATATCTCAATACCTAAATACGTGTATTAAATAGTCGTATTCACGGGTTCAAGAGCACGGCTTGGACCAGATACCTCATATCCGGTTGCCCTCCTATGCAGGTAGACATGGTTATAATCCTGCTGTCCCCATAAAGGACGACCGAATCTCTAAAATGCGACGTCATACTGCGGTTTGTCCAAATGCCGTCAAAATAGACCAGAAGCGCTTCCGGTGTACTGTAGTCAAAACACATAATCAGATCTATATTGCTGAAGGGATATGCTGCAAAAATCTCATAGACCAGACTGCGTTCCGGTGTATATATATATAAGTACTGTGTTTCATCAAAGAACACTGCATCCTCAAACCTGTGCAAGTCATGAAACATAGACCCGTTGTTCATGTTATGCCCATAAATAACCGTATTCGGGTCTGTCCAGTCTTTTACGTTCACATTCTGTGTATAGATGCAGCCGGGATAGCCCTCGCTGCCGTCTATATTATGATTCAGATAGTATGATTTTTCCTCAGGATGCTGAAGAATCGGATAATCGATATTGGTCCCCGGTATATAGATCCAGGCGTAAACATCAGGATTCTGACTGTGAAGTTCATCCCAGTCAATACTTTTCTCAGGTATCGTAATCCCCCGCTCCTTAAGGATGTCGACAGGTTTAATTTCAGTCTGATTATCGGATACAACCGATTCTGCGATGACCGATTCGGTCTCCGGAGCAGGACTCATCTCAGAGTGTAGTGAGCCAGAAGTAGAATCCTCAGCTTGGCTGTCACTCTCAGATGTGACATTGGTTTCCTCTTTAGTTTTCTCCATCGCCTCGGCCGCTTTTTGACGAGCAGCATATCCGTAAGTCATCGCGCCGCAACAAAAAGCAAAACATAGTAAGAATATAATAAAAAATAGTCTATATATTGTCTTTTTCATAACGCATCCTCATTGCAAAATAACAGCCGGACAGTTGAATTGTGCCCGGCTGCCGGATTTACCACATGAGTTTATTTTGCAAATCTAACTTTTGTGCCGAAGAACACAATGCCTGCAAGGCAAATGGCTGCAGCGATCGGAAGAATCGGAGCAGTCTCACCTGTCTTGTCAGATGTTCCCTGTGTAGCGAAAATTACCGGAGAAAGGGATGTGAATGTAACAATGCACTCACCGTCCGTAACTGAATCCGGTGTGATTTTTTCGAACTGGGTCTGGCCGTCAGCAAGATGGTATACTGTGATATTCATGCCAGCTTTGAAAGCACTGCTGTGGAATCTGACAGTAATCGTATCCTGATAGTTAACGCCCTTTCCGTTATGGTTCGAAGAATCCTCTGCATCGACAGCCTTCAGGATGTAAGTTGCACCCTGAGCTCGTGCTGAAGCGATGATTTCAGCAGTGAGCTTGTAGAGATCTGCCGGAATCGTCGGGTCAAGATCTACGCCGTCATACTTGATAACATCGCCTGAGATTCCGGATGCAAGAACGTCTACATTATCTGTATTTGACGGTGTGCTCGGAGATGACTTACTCGGTGTACTCGGTGTCTCCTTGCTCGGAACCGGTGTTGGTGTGACATTTTCTGTTTTCGGACTCTGTGCAGCGAACGCTGTTGTTGTCATAGAGGCAACTAAGAGAGCGCTTGCAACAAGACCGACAACAAGTCTTTTCAATTTCATTGGCTTTTACCTCCTTCCCTCAAGAATTTCATGTGGTATATATTAAACTCGGTCCGGATTTTCCATGACCAAGAATAATAACCATATCGTTAATCCTGTCAGGAAACTTTGTCATAAAACACATCCAGTATCAATTGATACAGGCCTTCATCATCTGCATAAAATTCTTCGAGCTGTTCCCCCATAACGACCTCTCCGGGAATTTCCAACATTCCTTCTGAGGAATCATATGTAACATCGTCGATTTCATCAGCAAGTCTGTTGTAATCTATATTGGAAAAAATATAGTCTTCAGACGCACCGTAAACAGAGACTGCGGATGAAGCTCGTTTGATTCTTTTAAGTAAGACCGGAACCATTTTATTAAGGTACTGCTCCTGACGCGCAAGTCGGTCAGACGCACTGTCGAACTGAGATGTATCACGGCTCCTGACGTAAACATAAGCTTCATCGCCATTTAATACCTTTGTCTCGCCGGCAGTAAGCCTTACATTTCTTCCCTGAACATTAAGGTCCTGCATTACTGTCAGCTCAACACCTCCGAGCGCATCATTGAGAAGACCAATTCCACCCATATTGAGGGATACATAGCCATGAATCGGAATCCCGTAGAAAAGATTCGAAACACAATCTACTGTCCTCTGACAGCTAAGTCTCTCGCCATCTCCGTATCCATGCTGAAGACAGATTTGAAGTTCCGCGTCACCGGTATACTCCCCTTCACGGTTGTACATCTTGACCGTAGTCATCAGATTCCTGTGGATCGAGATTAGTGAGAGCTTTTCATGAGACTTGTCTATTACAATTAGGAATAGAGCGTCCGCCTGCCCACCGCTAATACCATCCTCGGCTTTATGGACGGGTTCGTCAGTGTCAATACCCATGAAAAGGTATGTCCTTATTTTATTGTTATAGCGATATCTCTGATTATTGTAGGTAACAATTCCCTCAGACCACTTATCGGCATTGTCGTAATCCGGTGCTTCAACGGCAGAGCCTGCCTGTATGTTGTTTTCTTTCAATTTCTTAAGTATTATAGCACTTAAAGCAAGAGATGCCAAAACAATTATGACTATTATAGGAATAATTATCCGAATTGGACCGGCCTTTTTCCGGCGACGCCCCATATTGTTTACTCCTTATTCTTTTTTTTCCGTCTTCTACCCTTTTCGTCTGCTTCGTTGGAGTAATACTTGCCGTAATACTTTTTATAGTAATGACCGTAGTATCCGGAACCACTCATCTTGACCTTATTCAGTACAGCACCAAGAATCCTTACACCTGAAGCTTCAAGCTGCTTCTTCTGCTCAATGATCATTCGTGCTCCTACACCACCTTGCTCTACGACCAAAATTGCACCATCACAAACGCGGGCAACTATAGCAGCGTCAATTGCAGCACCAAGGGGCGCACAGTCAATTAAAATGTAGTCGAAGTAGTCTTTTCCTATTTCAACAAATTTTTGAAATTCAACTCGCTCAAGCATCTCGGTCGGATTGGATACTGACGGTCCGGCAAAGACCATAAATATGCCATCGATATTTGTCTGATAGAGAATATCGGAAGCTGTGTTCTGTCCTGAAAGGTAGTGGGATAAGCCATAAATTTCCTGATTCTCCGGTCTATAGGCATGATACCTGTGGATCATGACCGATTTTCTCATGTCGGAATCCACGATGAGTACCTTCTTTCCGCTGTCCGTGAGCGCTTTGGCAAGGTTAAATACAACAGTACTCTTACCCTCATCCGGCATGCAGCTTGTGAACATGATGACCCGCACATCTGTGCCACAAAAAGCAATATTAGTTCTGAACGTACGCAGAGATTCCTTCATCTCATATCCCGGCTCTTTTCCGGGATCAATATTAATTAATTCCATATAATTCTCCTCCGCGCATTATTATCGTTCCATAGGAAGTGTTGCCAAAGTGTTAAGGCCTGTTCTCTTCTCCAGATCTTCAGGAGTCATAATCTTATCATTCAGAAGGTATAGAAGAACCGCTATACCTACAGAAATGACCAAACCAGCTAAAGCACCAATAAGCGCATAGCTGTTAGGACTTCTATTGACTCGCTTGGTGTCCGTATAGCCATATTGCAGGATAGTCGGCGGGTCCTGGTCCATCTTTTCGGAAATAAATGATGATGAAACATTGGCTATCTCATCAGCTATGACTTTTGCCAGTTTAATATCATGATCCTTAACAGATATATTAAGAATTCTCGTATTAGACTCGTTCGTCACAGATACCTTATTCTTGAGCGTATCATAATTCATCTCAAGTCCGAGATTTTCTATAACCTGTTCAAGTACCGGACGCCCTTTTATTACAACCATATAGTCGTTAGTCAGATTGGCTCCGACCTGAATATCTGCCATCGATGTAATTGAGGTACTTTTACTCAGAACATATAGGGCTGAATTCGAAGAATAAATGGGTGTGACAACGAATCGACCATAGCAGTACCCTAAAGTTGCTAGAACTACTGTTGTCAGCAATATGATAGTCCATCTTGAAGCAATCGCATAGAATAGCTCTACCAGATCAATCTCTTCATATTCATCATAATTCTCTGGTTTCATTTATCTCCTCCCACCATGAAACTTTGTATCTTTTCTTTATTTAACCTTAGATTGGTGGAAAAGTAGCACTACACCAATCTTTCACTTACAACATCTGCGGAAAACCCGCAGAATTCCAACATAATATTGTGCTTCACCATGGCTCGTGGTATACTTTTTGTAGTTCTACATAGTACTACTTTT
>JAFWIM010000130.1 GCA_017514845.1 Lachnospiraceae bacterium | reverse complement strand
TTCCTGAAAGCAAACTCCCCACCGTGATTGGTGGGGAGCTGTCAAGGGATTATCCTTCGATCGCGATGTATTTCTTCTCAGGCAGCTGCGGTTTTGTTTCCTTCTTCGGGATCTGCAGTGACAGAATACCATGTTCCAGTTTGGCCTTGATATCCTCTTCTGTGACATCTTCGCCAACATAGAAACTGCGGCTCATGCTGCCGGCGTAGCGCTCCTGGCGGATGAGCTTTCCGGTCTTCTTGTCCTTCTCATCCTTATCAAGGCCCTTTGCCGCCGTGATGTTCAGGTACCCGTTCTCCAGGCTGAGCTGAACTTCATCCTTGTGGAAGCCAGGAAGCTCAATATCGACTTCATAGCTGTCATCGTGCTCCCGCACATCCGTCTTCATCAGGTTCTTGGCATTGTGACCATAAAGCGGCTTCTCCATTCGGGCAAACTCCCGGTCCATGTCATCGAACCAACGATCCATCAGATCCTCACCAAAAATACTAGGCATGTACAACATAAGTCAAACCTCCTTTTATTTTCGGTCCTGGATGCTGTTCAGGGCTGTTGCTATGGTATATGCCGCAAGGGGGAGATGAGGAAACCCGGAACCTTAGTTCCGGATCTCTTTCCCTCTTGCGATTATGTTATACCACCAATTTTAGCACTCGTCAAGAGAGAGTGCTAATTCTTCTGTGAAGAATCTGTTAACATTCATATATGGAGCATTCTACGGGTTTTTTGGTGGGAGGAGTTGGATTTGAAAGGTCATCATTGCAGGTTCAAGGGACTTCAACGACCACAAATTGCTCAAGTGGTACAGTGATTCTATTATCATTACGCCGGTGACCGGGAGCTGTTTGTTATTTTATCAGGTCAAGGATGACTCCTGCATCACCATCAAGACAAATCGACTGCTTTTCTATTTGCTTTGGACAGAAGGCTTCATTGTAATTGAGACAAGCATAGACTGCCTTCGGGTTATCATTCGTCATCTGCCAGAAAGGATACTTGATGATGACCGGTGTGTTTGCTCCTACACCAATTTCAAAATACAGGGTGTGCAAGTTTTCGTGTCTGAGAATGAAATCAGAGTAAGCTGCGGAAGCCCTGTGCCAGCCTTCATCCTCCACAAAGGAATCGTCAGCTCGAAGATTCATCGTCAACGGAGATCCATCGTCCATACACTTTGGTATCAGTTCAGCAGGAATCTTCATGACTACACCGCTTTGGGGAATTTGAAATATGCCTTCTGCATCTTTAATAAAGCCCTGTGCCCCCATTGCCTGCATGACCCATTCTTCATTATCATATGTTTTCCGGATTGATGGGTTTACACTCTGAAAAAGGCCATAGTCGCCCTGTGTATAGAATAGTCGCTTTTTATCAAACCCCGCTTTCTGGAACTGATGATCCACATTGGTGGTGATGACAAAGTAATCCTTACCGCAGACACGCTCAAATAATTTCTGATAAACGGGCTTTGGCGCTTCAATGTAGCGATTGTAGTAAATATGCCGCGCCCACCATGCCCAGCGAGTCTCATCATCCGGAAACGGATAGAAGCCTCCGGAGTACATATCGGTGATGCCGAAACGCTCCTTGAAGTCTGAGAAATATCGATCAAACCGCTCACCGCTGTAGGTTAGACCGGCAGCTGTGGAAAGGCCAGCTCCGGCACCGATCACAATCGCATCCGCTGTTTCGATTTCTGATTTCAGCCTTTGAATGTTTTCTTCGCGGCTCCCGGTTCCGTAGGACAGACCAGAATGGAAGGAGCGGACAGCAGAGAGTCCTTTTTGAATTGACTCCTGATATCCGTTTGGTCTGTTATTGTAAAAGCTGTTCATAGTATTCTTTGTCCTCATCCTTAAAAACATTGAAGATTACCCGGTCCATCTGACCAGCATGCAAGGGCAGCCACTCTGATACAGTCCGTACCGCGATCTGGGCAGCCCGCTTGTTGGGGAAACGAAAGACACCAGTGGAAATGCAACAGAACGCAACTGTTCTAAGTCCATTCTCCAAACACATATCCAGCGTATTGCTATAACAAGCTGCCAACTGTTCTTCCAGTTCTTTTGTCAATCCACATTCGACAATAGGCCCAACGATATGAACCACCTTTTTCGCAGGGAGGTTGTAGGCGTCTGTCATCATGGGGACAGATGTCGGCTGCTCATAATTGCTGCCATACCGAATGCGGAGCGCGTTCATCTGCCGATTGCATTCAGCTCGAAGCTGCACGCCCGCAAAGGTATGGATGCAGTTGTCAATACAGGTATGCATAGGAACGAAGCAACCCAGCATCTGGGAATTAGCGGCATTCACGATGACATCTACAGCCAGCCTCGTTATATCGCCCTGCCAGATGGACATTCGATCTCGGATTATGGGTATATCGGCAGGCTCCACAATTCCTTTTTCACGGATGCGCTCCTGCAGATATTCATCCTGCACAGAAAGAACCGCCTCATCCATCTTTCGAGGCATTCGGATGTTCATAAGTGACCGCAAGATACGACGCTTTCCTTCAGTATCCTTTGGCATCTGCAAATCTTTATATTGAACAGAATCTGCTTTGAATTCTTCAACAAGATAATCCAGCCGCGCATTCTGTGTCATTTTCTCATTCATACGGTTACCTTCTTTCCACTGCGCTGACCGGGCACACAGAGGCGCAGTTTCCACAGTGAAGGCAGTGTTCCTGCCGGATCACATGCGGGATGCTGTCCGCAACAATACAGTTCTGCGGGCAGACCTCTGTGCAGCTTCCGCAACCGATACATGCGTTTGTGATGTAGTACCCCTCTGTTTTCTTTTCTGCTCCGCCGAAGGTAAAAGAGGCACGCTCGATCGGCTTTTTCGACAGGTCAAACCATTCACCGGTGCCCTCATAGATTTGAAAAACGGTCAGCGCCTGCATGGACTCATCGGTCGGATAGATTTGGTGCATGTACGGATTTTTATCGAACAGCTCCGGGATCTTTCCACAACCAAGTTCGCGCACTTTTCCTCTGACAGAAAGGGCCACACTTGACATGGTGTCTTCACCCTTAAGCGCCGTAAAGGCAAGGAAACCACGCTTTATAAGCCGGTCATAAAAACCTTTCCCTTTTGCAGTAAGGAAGTACAAGCTGTTCTCATCGCAATCCATCATGTCGATGGCCGCCGTAACTGGAAGGCCTTCATCGTCCACTGTCGCCACTATGGTCGTGTGGATTTCATTTACAAGATAACGGAAATAGGTTTCTGCGTTCAACATCGTTATTCTTTTCCTTTCAGAAGCGGTCTGATTCTTTTATATACGAGCATTGTGAATCCAGTTATCACAAGTCCTTTCAGCAAGTTGAATGGGAATGCATTGTACAGAACAACATCCAGCTTTGTTTTGATAAATGGGATAAACGCTCCGAAGGATGCAATCACCTGGTCCAGCGGCATAAACTGCTCAAATAAAGGAAGCAGGATGAAGTAATTTGCAAGCGCAGCCACGATACCCATAACGACACTTCCGATAATCCCACCGATCAATGCTGTCCTTTTTGTCTTATGCTGCTTATAAATCAGTCCGGCTGTGGCGGCAAAAGATGCTCCCATCAGGAAATTGGCAAGCTCTCCAACTCCGCCTGTAGACGTGGAGAAAAGCCCAAGCAGGTTTTTTACAAGTTCTATCAGGATTCCAGCGACAGGACCAAAAGCAAATGCACCAATCAGTGCCGGGAAATCTGACAGATCCATTCTTGCAAAGGATGGAGAAAGTGGAACAGGAAATTCAAAGAAAGCCAGTACGAAAGCGACTGCCGATAGTACCGCTATGGATGTCATGGTTCTGATGGATAATTGCTTTTTCATTTCCTGTCCTTCCTTTGAAAAGGAGACTGAACCAGTTCGTCCAGCCTCCTTTGTTGTTACTCTATATGTGTTGATGAACGATCAGGCAAGCAGCCAGTCCACCATCTCGTCAGCGGCCTTCAGATCTTCCGGCTTCTCCATGATGCTGCCGGGAACGTTCGCATCACCGGCTACATGGGCTTTGTAGTCGCGGAATCCGGCGGTGGCAAAGCTCTTCAGATTGGTCTCCACCATCTGCGTGTACACATCAACCGGGCCGAAACCGGCAAAGAAGTATCCGCCGAGCTTCTTGTCCTTACGTCCTGCCATCGAGAAATCGGGCTGGGTGAAGTCCATGAAGGAGTAGGTACGGTCGAGGAACGCCTTGAGCTGAGCAGGGAACTGATCCCAGTGCACCGGCGCAAGGATCAGCATGGCGTCACAGGAATCGATCTCCGGAATCAGGGCTGTGAAATCATCCTTCTGGATGCAGTTGGGGGTGTGCTCGCGCTTACAGCCATCGCAGGCAAGACATACGCGAACGTCCTTCTCACCGATGTTAAAGGTGGTGACTTCCGCCTTGCCCTGAAGCTGCTCTGCGATACGGGACTCCAGCGCATAGGAATTGCCTTTTCTTCTCTTGCTGCCGTTGACGATCAAAATCTTCTTCATGATAGATTACTCCTTTTCTTCATTCGATTCATTGTCGACTGCCTGCCTTGTATCTTCCACGATATCGGCAAGCGTTGTGGATCTGAGTTTCTCTTCCATAGCTTTCTGTGCATCAATGAGACGCTGATCCAACACCTTGTGGATGTTTCTGCCCACAGGGCAGTCCGGGTTCGGCTGCTCATGGAAATGGAAGAGACCTTCCTCCGTATCTACACTGCCAACGGCTATGTAGATGTCGTAAAGTGTGATCTCATCAAGCCGCTTTGTGAGCTCTGCGCCGCTGCTGCCACGCTGTGTCTGCACAATACCGGCTTCCCGTAACTGTGAAATGACTGTGCGGACGATGACAGGGTTCACCCCGATGCTTCCGGCGAGGAATTCACTGTTCACACGATCCACATCCTTGAAGTAGTCGATGGCCGTGATGATGTGAACCCCGATTGTAAATTTGCTTCCGATCTGCATTTTTCACCTCCACACAAATTTTATCAGCTGATGGTTGTAATATATCACATTACAGCTAAGTTGTCAACACTTTCATTACATCTTTTGCAAAAAAAAAAAAGAAAGTTCTCAACCAACAGAATGGAATGTGCTTTTCCGAAGGCTCGAACGAGCCCTTTTTGCC
>JAFWIM010000129.1 GCA_017514845.1 Lachnospiraceae bacterium | reverse complement strand
CGCCGCGCAAAGTGCGAAGCACCTTCATCATTGCGCGGCTGCGATCCGCCGTGCCTAAGCATGCGTAACAATGCTCCAGTGGAGCATTGTGCAGCTGAGGCATTTAATCTCTGACGCGGGTTTGTATCCCATGTCAGAGGCAGGTTTCTTTTGCGCATTCATCTCACGACTAAAGTCACGAGAATTCTGCGTCAGAGATTAAAACTGTCGTTCACACGGATCCATATCCGGTGAACGACAGTCATATCAGTCATTTATTCGGGGTCCGCAGAGGCGACGACTTTGCCGATCGCCGCATCCTTCGGGCAGTCCTTGATGGAGAAGCTGATGCGTCCCATCTTATCCTTGCCGAGGCAGATCGCGCGGACTACATCACCGATCTGGAGAACATCCTCTACACGGTTAATGCGGGCGTTCGCGATCTTGGAGATGTGGACCATGGCCTCCTTGCCGGGAGCGAACTCAAGGAAAGCGCCGAACTCCTTGATGGAGACGACCTTGCCAGTGAGGATCATGCCCTTCTCAAAGTCAGTGGTGATTATGCGGATCGTCTCGATCGCCTGATCCATTTTGACCTGATCAGTACCGCAGACAGATACAGATCCGTCATCATCGATATCGATCTGGACATCATACGCAGCGATGATCGCGTTGATGTTCTTGCCCTTCTGGCCGACAACATCCCCGATCTTCTCCGGATCGATCTTGATCTGAACGATCTTCGGAGCCCACTTGGAGACTTCGGCTCTCGGAGCGGCGATGACCGGCTCCATGACCTCTGTCAAAATGTACTCGCGGGCTTCATGTGTGTTCCTGATTGCCTCCTCGACGATCTGGCGTGTAAGTCCGTGGATCTTGATATCCATCTGGATAGCGGTGATACCGTCGTGTGTTCCGGCGACCTTGAAATCCATATCGCCGAAGAAGTCCTCGAGACCCTGGATGTCTGTCAGAACGATATAATCGTCGTCTGTCTCGCCTGTGACCAGACCGCAGGAGATGCCTGCGACGGCCTTTTTGATCGGAACACCTGCTGCCATGAGCGCCATGGAGGAAGCGCAGATCGAAGCCTGAGATGTCGAGCCGTTGGACTCGAATGTCTCGGAGACGGCACGGATCGCGTACGGGAACTCTTCCTTGGACGGAAGGACCGGAACAAGGGCCTTCTCAGCCAGAGCGCCATGACCGATCTCGCGGCGTCCCGGACCTCTTGACGGCTTTGTCTCGCCGACAGAGTATGACGGGAAGTTATACTGATGCATATATCTTGCCTCAGTGATGTACGGATCAAGGCCTTCAATGCGCTGCGCGTCAGAAAGCGGAGCAAGTGTGACGCAGTCGCAGATCTGTGTCTGACCGCGTGTGAACATCGCGGAGCCGTGAGCTCTCGGGATGAGGTCGATCTCCGCAGCGAGCGGGCGGATCTGCTTCATGGCACGGCCGTCCGGTCTCTTGTGATCGCGGAGGATCATCTTTCTGACTGTCTTCTTCTGATACTGATACAGGGCATCGCCGATGAGGGCCATCCACTCCTCGTTGTCAGCATACTTTTCTGCAAATGCGTCGCGGATCTCAGAGATGTTCTTATCGCGGACCATCTTATCATCCGTGAAGACTGCCTCTTCCATCTTCTCCGGCGGGCAGATTTCATAGAGGGCATCGTACAGTTCCTGCGGAATCTCATAGTGAACATATTCATGCTTTTCTTTTCCGCACTCGGCGATGATCGTGTCAAAGAACTTGATGATCTCTTTGTTCACTTCGTCGCAGGTATAGATGGCTTCGATCATCTTTTCGTCGGAGAGTTCATTGGCACCCGCCTCGATCATGATGACTTTTTCCCTTGTGGAGGCGACAGTGAGCGCAAGGTCGGATTTCTGCTTGAGCTCATAGCCCGGATTGATGACGAACTTTCCGTCGATAAGGCCAAGCTGAGTCATTGCGCACGGGCCGTCGAACGGAATGTCGGAGATGCTGGTCGCTAGAGCGGAGCCGAGCATAGCGACTACTTCCGGATCGCACTCCGGATCTACAGACATTACAAGGTTGTTGAGTGTTACGTCGTTGCGGTAATCCTTCGGGAACAGCGGGCGCATCGGTCTGTCGATGACACGGCTTGTCAGCACCGCGTGTGTGCTGGCTTTGCCTTCGCGCTTGTTGAAACCGCCCGGGATCTTGCCGACTGCATACATCTTCTCTTCAAATTCTACAGACAACGGGAAAAAATCGATGCCGTCGCGCGGTGCCTTGGAAGCCGTAGCTGTGGACAGCACGACTGTGTCACCGTAATGCATGAAGCAGCATCCGTTTGCCTGTTTGCCGACACGTCCGATATCGATCGTCAGTGTTCTGCCTCCGAGTTCCATTGAATAGCTTTTATAATCTCCCATTCTTCTCCTTCTGGCCGATTGGCCTAAAACATCGCGGTCATAAACCGCATATTTGTGTAGCCCACATACTCTCTGTGTGCTTTCGAGCCCGAAACAATGCCTGCACACAAAGCAGGGGCAGGTTTTCCCTGCCCCCGTATAAATGCATTACTTTCTGAGTCCAAGTCTCTCGATCAGAGCACGATAGCGGTTAATGTCCTTCTTTCTGAGATAAGCAAGAAGGCTGCGTCTGTGACCGACCATCTTCAGAAGACCTCTGTTTGAATGGAAATCCTTCGGATTCTTCTTCATATGCTCTGTGAGGGATCTGATGTTAGCTGTCAGAAGCGCTACCTGAACTTCCGGTGAACCTGTGTCGCCTTCAGTACGTCCAAAATCTCTGATAATCTGCTCTTTTGTTTCCTTTGTGATCATTTTTAAGATCCTCCTTATAAAAATTCTTGCCTTTCACCAAGAGACGGTCGGAGACTCCTTTCTCCAAGTGAAGGTGTAGTAATACATGCTGACCCATGCAGCGGTTCAAAGTATAGCAAATCCTGCTTACCGCGTCAAGATTTTATTGATTCATAAAGAAAATTTCACCGGCCTTCCGGTCCTTTTCTATTCTTTCCTTCAACTCCTCGATCGTCGGGAACTTCATCTCCGGCCTCTGAAAATGAAGTAGCTCGACTTTCTGTGTCTCGCCGTAGAGATCCTCGTTGCATTTGTACAGAAACGTCTCGACGCCGATAAAATGACCGTCGACAGTAGGTTTTGTCCCTATATTGGTTATTCCGTTATAAACCCTGCCGTTGACTTCGGATCTCACGGTATAGACTCCGCAGGGAGGAAGGATCTTTCCCGGATCCGGAATCACATTGGTCGTCGGGAACCCGAGCGTCCTGCCGAGCCGGCGACCGTGAATCACCTTGCCCGTCACAAAATACGGGTATCCGAGCAGACGTCCCGCAGTCTCCACATCCCCCTTCGTCAAAGCTTCGCGTATTCTCGAGCTGGAGATATCCTGCCCGTCGTCCTGTACTTTCGATACAGCCTCGACAGTAAATCCGAATTCCTCGCCGAGCTTTCTGAGGAGACCGACATCGCCCCGTCTCTGGTATCCGAAGCGGTAATCTTCTCCCACAACGACGTGTCTGGCCTGCAGTCCCTCCACAAGGATCCTGGAGACGAACTGCTCCGGCTCCATCGTGATAAGCTCCGGGACGAACGGGACCTCAATGAGAAGCTGCACGCCCTTTTTTCTCAGTATATCTCTGCGCTCCTCCGTTGTGAGGAGTCCTACCGGTGACACCTGGAAGCAGCACACGCAGCTGACCGGATTCATGCCCTCCACTCTGTTTTCCTTTTCATAAGAGAGAACACGGTCTACAAGTTCCATGTGGCCCCTGTGTACGCCGTTGAACTTTCCCAGAGTCACGACTGTCGGATAATCATATGAAATATCAATTGTGTCTTTAATAATCAGCATATCTCTAAAGTATTTACCCGCTCTTTATTGCATGGCAATCACTGCGCGGTCCCTTCCTCTGTGTCGAAAATGTAAAAGTGCTTTTCCAGCGAGAATCTTTTTCCGCTCTTTTTATATATTCCTGCAAATGCTCCGTCGGACAGATACACCCGCACTTTTTTATTCGGTATGTCCCCGAGACCGCGAAGCTCGAACCGATTGCCGTTCCTGATATCCGCGTCAAGGCTTTCCGGCACCTGTACCCTGGGGTACTCATCGAAAAATGAGTCAATCGGCATGACGAACGAGAGGTCACCGCCGTTCACTTTTTCACTGATCTCATCCAATGTGAGCGCATCCCCGATTTCGAATCTGCCTGTCCTCGTCCGAAGCAGGAACTCCATGCACCCACCGCAGCCGAGTTTCGCTCCTATGTCCTCGCAGAGTGTCCGTATGTAAGCTCCCTTGCTGCAGGTCACTCTGAAACGGATCCGCGGAAGATCCGTCTCGAGGATCTCTATATCCGAGAAGGTGACTTCCCTCGCCTTGCGCTCGACCTCGATTCCTCTTCTGGCCAGATCGACAAGCTTCTTTCCGTCTACCTTGAGCGCGGAATACATGGGCGGGACCTGCATCTGAGGACCTTCAAATGAGAGCACCGCCGCCTCCGCCTCTTCGGGGCTGACCCCCACTTCATATTCCCTGAGCACCGTCCCCGATGTATCCTGCGTGTCCGTGACACATCCGAGCAGGAGGACCGCCTCGTAGGTCTTCGTTCCGTGGGACAGCATGTCGACCAGCTTTGTGCCCTTGCCGAGACAGACGACCAGCACACCCTCCGCATCTGGATCCAGGGTGCCTGTGTGACCGATTTTCTTCTGTCCGAATATTCTTCGGCATCGGGCCACGACGCTGAACGATGTCATTCCCTTCTCTTTTTTTACATTAATTACACCATGTACCATTGATCACCTCATATTGGGGTCACGAGCATTTCCACTCCCGGACACAGACTCCGATCCCTTTTTCCCGGGATGCCGCGCGGCAAGGCGAAGCTCCCCTGCGGGACTTTAGCCGGCGCCGGTCGTCAAATAATAATGAGCTGAAGCACACAAAAGCCCAGCCCATCAATACTCAGATATATTTCGCAAGCTCATCGAGCAGCATCCTCCGCACGTTCGGAATTGTTCCCTGAATCGTACATCCTGCCGCCTTTATATGCCCGCCGCCTCCGAAAGTGCCAGCTGCGCGGCTGACATCGAGGTCTCCGTTGCTTCTCAGTGATACTTTGAAGACCCCGGGCTCCGTCTCATAAATAAAAACAGCAGCCAGAACGCCCTGGACGAGCCGCATTTCGGAGACGATCCCGTCGAGATCCTTTTTCGTCACTTCGAACGAACTCATATCCCCGAGGGTCACGCTTCCGACAATGACCTTTCCGTCCATATAAAGCTCGCTCTCCTGCAGTACTTTACCGAGGATCCGGCTCTGCCTCATCGTTCGCTGGTTAAAAGACTCGTCGATGATCCGGCTGGCCGGGACACCTCTCTCAAGCAGGTCCGCGGCGACTCTTAAGGTCTTTCCTCTGGTGTTGCTGTACTGGAAGACACCCGAATCATGGACCAGGCCGGTATACAGTGCTGTCGCAATATCCAGATCGATCTTTGCGGGATCCATAAGTCCGTACAGCACCTCGGCGCATGAACTGGCCTCCGCGTCCACAACATTTATATCCGCAAAAAGCGGGTTGCTTACATGGTGATCTATACAAAAGGTCTTCTTCGCGAGCGGGAACAGATTCCCGGCTACCCCGAACCTGTCGGTCGAGCTCACATCGCAGGACACAAAGAGATCCCGGGTGGATTCTTCCGGCGTTTCAAAAAAGGCATCCGAGAGACCGGGCAGGAACATAAGGCTCTCCTTAGGTCTCTCGAGATACAGTTCCGCATCGATCCACGGATAGTTCCGCCTGACATATAAAAACAGAGCTGCCGTGGAGCCGACCGCGTCACCGTCGGGCGATACGTGCCCGACAATGGCACAAGTCTTTATATTTTGGGTAAATACATCATCAAGCTTCATCATTTTCTTCTTCCGGCGCACTGCCTGCCATGACCTCATCGATGAGACGCGACATACGCGCGCCGCGCTCTATTGACCGGTCAAGTACAAATGTGAGCTCGGGCGTGTTGCGCAGGTTGAGTCCGTGAGCGAGCTCGCGCCTGATATAACCCTCTGCGCTGCGAAGCCCTTCCATCGTCTTTTTCTGCTGTTCCTCATCACCCATAACACTGACATACACTTTACATGTCTTAAGATCAGTGGCGACAAATGCATCCATGACAGATGTCATGACCGCGATTCTGGGATCCTTGAGCTCGCGGATAATATTGGCAAGCTCGTGGGCCACTTCCTCATTGATGCGCCTGTTCTTTGGACTGTTTTTTTTCATTCTCTGGGTACCTCTACCATTGTGTAGGCCTCAACAGTATCCTCGACCTCGAAATCGCCGAAATCTTTGAATACAAGACCGCACTCATAGCCCTCGCGCACTTCCTTGACATCGTCCTTGAATCTCTTCAGAGATGCGAGAGAACCTTCATAGAGCTTCTCATCCTTGCGGAATACACGGATCTGGCAGTTCCTCTGGAATACACCGTCTCTCACGTACGCGCCGGCGATGTTGCCGACACCGGAAGCCTTGAATACCTGGCGGATCTCGGCATGTCCGAGGACCTTCTCCTCATAGACTGCCGCGCGCATGCCGTTAAGAGCTCTCGTCACATCCTCGATTGCCTCGTAAATGACATTGTACAGGTGTACGTCGACTTTCTGTGTCTCCGCCATAGCCTTGGCTGTCGCGTCCGGACGGACGTTGAAACCGATGACGATCGCGTTGGAAGCGGATGCGAGCGCAATATCGGACTCGGTGATCGCGCCTACGCCGCCGTGGATGACCTTGACGACAACTTCCTCGTTCGACAGCTTGAGAAGGGACTGCTTCACGGCCTCGACAGAGCCCTGAACGTCCGCCTTGATGACGATTGGAAGTTCCTTCAGGTTGCCTTCCTTGATCTGGTTGAAGAGATCGTCGAGAGACATCTGTGTCTTTGTCTCCTCGATCAGAGTCTTCTTGCCCTCTGTGATGAAGGTCTGGGCAAATGCCTTGGCCTCCTTATCACTGTCGAGAGCGACCAGGACTTCACCGGCATCCGGGACAGATGAAAGACCGATGATCTCGACCGGCATGGACGGAGTTGCTTTATGCAGCCTCCTGCCCTTCTCGTCTGTCATGGCACGGACTTTACCGCTGGCGCTGCCGCAGGCGATGAAATCACCCTGTTTAAGGGTACCCTTCTGTACGAGGATCGTCGCCACCGGACCGCGTCCCTTATCGAGTTTTGCCTCGAGGACCAGACCCCTCGCCTTTCGGTTCGGGTTAGCTTTCAGCTCATCGACTTCCGCTGTCAGAAGGATCATCTCGAGAAGATTCTCGATGCCTTCATGCGTTTTTGCCGATACCGGACAGAAGATCGTCTCACCGCCCCAATCTTCGGAAAGAAGGCCGTACTCAGAAAGCTCCTGCTTTACGCGGTCGATATTCGCGCCGGGTTTGTCGATCTTGTTGATTGCTACGATTATATCTACATTAGCTGCTTTTGCGTGATTGATAGCTTCCACTGTCTGCGGCATGACACCGTCATCGGCAGCGACGACCAGCACCGCGATATCGGTGGAGTTTGCGCCGCGCATACGCATGGCTGTGAATGCCTCGTGACCCGGTGTGTCAAGGAAGGTGATCTTCTGACCGTTGACAGTGACCATATATGCGCCAATGTGCTGCGTGATGCCGCCGGCTTCACGATCAGTCACATGGGTGTTCCTGATTGCGTCGAGCAGAGAGGTCTTGCCGTGGTCGACATGTCCCATGACGCAGACGACAGGCGGACGGGCGACCATCTCGTCCTCATTCTCCTCGGCTTCAGCGAGAAGCTCGCCGATGACGTCTTCCTTCTCCTCCTGCTCCGCGATGATCTCATACTCCATCGCGATTTCTGCAGCTTTCTCAAACGTAAGCTCATGATTCACCGTGACCATCATGCCCTTCATGAAAAGATCCTTCACAAGGGCTGCCGGCTGCATCTTCATAGCCTCAGCCAGCTCACGGACCGTGAGCTTCTCCGGGATCTTGATCTCCGTCACGACTTCCTTTTCCTTCGGAGCTTCATTTTTCGGCTTATTCTGCTGAAGAGCCTTCGGGATGCGGGAGAACTGCTTCTTGCCCTGATTCGGCTTTGAAGAAGTGCTGCCGTACTGGCTGTGCTTTCCGTTCTCGCGTCTCTCCTCCTTATTGCGGTCATAATCCTTGCCGCCGTCTTTGCGGTAATCGCGTGTTGTCTTGTGGGCAAGCGCACCGTCAGCGCTTGCAGCAGGACGGGAAGCTCCGCCCGGCCTTACGCCGCGGCCCATGCCCTGACCCTGGCCGAACGGACGTCTCTCCTGACCGCCCTGGTCACGGCCGGCATTCTGACCGTAAGAACGTCTTTCCTGACCGCCCTGGCCCTGACCGTAAGAACGTCTCTCCTGACCGCCCTGGCCCTGACCGTACGGGCGTCTCTCCTGGCCGCCCTGACCCTGAGCGTACGGACGTCTCTCCTGGCCGCCCTGACCCTGAGCGTACGGACGTCTCTCCTGACCGCCCTGACCCTGAGCGTACGGACGTCTCTCCTGACCGCCCTGGCCCTGAGCGTACGGACGTCTCTCCTGACCGCCCTGACCCTGGGCGTACGGACGTCTCTCCTGGCCGCCCTGGCCCTGAGCGTACGGACGCCTTTCCTGACCCTGACCGTAAGATGTACGTCTGTCACGATCCTGACCGTAAGGTCTTCTCTCCTGACCCGCTTCTCTGGGCTTTCTGTCACCCTGCGCGCGACTGTCGCCGCGGCTCTGAGTCTGCCCCTGAGGACGTCTCTCCTGACCGGCCTCTCTCGGTCTTCTGTCGCTCTGAGGACGCTGTCCGTCCTGGACGTTCGACGTCCGGGCATTTTCATGACGGATCTCTGTTCTTGCAGATTCGGAATCAGCTTTTGTCTCCGCCGAGGCTGCGCGTTCAATCTTCACGGTCTTTGGCTCTTCCGCGGATTCCGGCTTCGGCGCTGCCTTCGGGGCCGCTTCTGCCGGCTTCGGTGCGGCTTCTTCAGCCTTCGGCGCCGATTCCGCCGCTGCCTCTGCTGCCTCCGGCTTCTTCCTGCTCGGAGTCTGCACGCTCGCATTCTGTGAACGGAAGACACGTACTATCCCCTTCTTTTTGGGTGCGGCTTCTGCCTGGCCTTTATCTTTATTCTCATTTGTTCCTGATGCTGCAGCAGCTGTCGGTCCATCCGCCGATACGGCCTTTGATGATCCGCCAAAACGCGAGCGGATATTATCCACCTCGTTATCCGGCACCGCCGAAACAGCTGTCATAGTGTCATAGCCCTTCGTATGCAGATAATCAACGACAGCTTTTCTGTCTGCGCCAATCTGTTTTGCAAGCTCATGAACCTTGATTTTTGCCATTCCAATCTCCTTATTATTCCCTCACACTATCCATAAACACTTTAGCAAGATTATCATCTGTAATTGCAAGTGATGACCTCTCTCCCTTGCCGATCGCATGTCCGAGAGTGTCTTTATCCGAAAGTATGCAATATGGTATGCCCGCATGCGTGCACATATCCGTGAAATGCTTTTTTGTATTGTCCGAGGCATCCCCCGCTATGACGACCACCCTCGCCTTTCGCGATCTGACTGCCTCTTCGGTCTGAAATTCTCCCGATGCGACGCTTCGCCCTCTCTGGGCGAGCCCGAGATATCCGAATGCTTTTTTTAAATTCATTTTTCGATATCCCTCGCCAGCGATTCAAAGATTGCCTCCGGGATCTCGACCTTGAGAGCCCTCTCCAGAGCCCTGGTTCTGACCGCTTTCTTAAGGCACTCCGTATTGCTGCATATATACGCTCCGCGTCCGTTGGCTCTGCCCTTTGCGTCCACGATGACTTCGCCCTCGGGCGTCCGGACTATTCTGACGAGTTCGTTCTTATTCCTGACTTCCCGGCATCCCAGACATGTCCGCTGCGGCTTCTTCTTCGTAGCTGTCTGCTGTCTCTGACTCATTAACTACCTCGCTCTCCGGTTCTGCGAACTCCTCTTTCATCACATCGTCAAACTCACCGCTTGCCCGGGCCTGTGTCTCTGACTTTATATCGATCTTATAGCCTGTCAGTCTGGCTGCCAGACGAGCATTCTGGCCTTCCTTGCCGATCGCGAGTGAGAGCTGATAATCCGGAACAATGACTCTTGCGGCCTTTTCGTCCGGGTTGGCTTCAACCGAAATGACCTTGGCAGGGCTGAGCGCGTTTTCAATCAGTATCGCCGGATTCTCATTCCAGGCAATGATGTCGATTTTCTCGCCTCTGAGTTCTTTTACGACAGCGTTGACACGCGAGCCGTTCTGTCCGACACATGCGCCTACCGGATCGACGTTCCTCTCACTCGATGCTACAGCCATCTTTGTGCGGGAACCTGCTTCGCGGGAGATTCCCTTGATCTCGACGATACCGTCTCTGATTTCCGTGACCTCCTCCTCAAAGAGCTTTCTGACAAGCTCCGGATGCGTTCTGGATACAAGAATCTTCGGACCCTTTGATGAATTCTTGACATCGAGCACATACACTCTGACGCGCTCCGTCGGCGAGAACTTCTCCGACTTGACCTGCTCATTCTCGGAAAGAAGAGCATCCGCCTTGCCGAGGTTGATGCAGTATGCCTTGCCCTGCATTCTCTGGACAACACCTGTCACCAGCTGGCGCACTTTCTGGTAGTACTCGTTGAAGACCACATTGCGCTCTTCCTCACGGATGCGCTGCAGGATGACGTTTTTCGCGTTCTGAGTCGCGATACGTCCGAAATTCTTGGAGTTGATGTCGACGATGATGATGTCGCCGACCTCCGCTTCGGGATGGTCAACTTTCGCCTCCGCCACCGTGACCTGGAGGATCGGATCAACAATATCCGCCTGAGACTCAACGACTTCCTTCTCAGCCGTTACCGAGAAGTCGAACGTCTCCGGGTTAATGTTAACATTGATATTCTCATTCTTTCCGAAATTGGCCTTGCATGCCTGCATAAGTGACATTTCAATTGACTCGAGAAGGGATTCCCTGCTGATATGCTTTTCCTTCTCCAGTAGTTCAATCGCCTCTTTTAATTCGGTGTTCATTATTCAGATTTCCTCCATGTTAAAAATCAAATGCAAGGCGGATATTGGAAATATCTGCCCTTTTAAAGACTGTATCAGTTCCGTCCGACGAGATCGTGACGGTGTCATTATCGTAAGCGGTCATGATTCCGTAGAATTCCTTCTCCCCGTTCACTGCCCGGTACGTATGTATCTCCAGTTCTTTTCCCATGGCAAATACATAATCCCTCGGCCGTCTCAGCTGTCTGCCGAGTCCGGGGGAGCTGACGATCAACGTATAGGCATCGGAGATGAAATCCGCCTCATCGAGGAGCGGGTCAAGAGCCCGGCTGCAGGCTTCACACTCATCGATACCGACACCGCCTTCTTTATCGATATAGATCAGCAGGTTGTACTCTCCGCTGACTTTGGCATACTCCGCGTCGACCGGGATGAGTCCCTGCGCTTCACACACACCGCATAAAAGCTCCCAGGCTTTTTCTTCAATTAACTCTTTTCTGCTCACAGTTCTTCCTTTGTGCAAAAGTAAGAGCGGGCATCCGCCCGCTCTACAGTCTACAGTATCTAATCATCAGATAAAACTATAGCACCCGCCTATATAAATTGCAAGCACTTTCTCCGCCGAATCTGCGCAAAGTTTCATCGCAAGTTTCACCTTCGGATAACAGTTCAGACAGGCTGCAGCTTGTATTTTGTTGCCGGCAGCAAAGCATTCATCTTCATGAGAAAAGCATTGCAGGTCCTTCCCTGTGAGATCATAAAAGGCTTTAGCCTTTTTAAGCTCACAGAAAGGACCTGCGTTTTTCGATGAAGATGATGTTTGCGGCCGGCCTATGAAACTTCGCCGCAGCCTGTCTGAACTGTTTTTATCTCCTGGTTCCCTTACCCCCGCGCTTTGCGATCTTTACCCGGCCGGGAGTAAGCTTCCTGCCATTGTAATCGATCGTGAATTCAGTCTGACCTCCGAGGAGGTACGCTGCTGTCACCTCATCCTCCTCGGCCAGGCGGATGCCCTTCACACCGACGGCTGCCTTCTTCATCTCCGGGACCTCGGAGAGCGCGAATCTGATATACTGCCCCATGCCGCTAAGCAGGAACACGGTATCGCAGGTATCAGCCATGCCGGCCATGATAACGGAATCGGATTCCGCGAGCTTGGTCGCGGTCACTGTTCTCACACTGCTGAGGAACTCGGTCCCCTGTGTCAGTTTTACCTGTCCCATCTTCGTGGCCATAAATACTCTTCCGCCGGCGATCATCTCCATGGAGCATACCCATACGATGTCTTCTGTACGGTTAGTGAAATTCGTCAGGTTATCGATCGGCACTCCCTTATCGCGGAGCCGTCTCATCGGAATGTCGAGGACCTTCACGGTGTGAAGTTTTCCTGTGTCCGTGAAAATACCGATCTTATCCGTGTTCATGACCCGGAAAATGTACTTGTGGTCCGCGTCAGCCGCCTCCCTGTTCTTCTCGTACACTGCCGTGTCAAGGAGCTTGACATAGCCGAAGCGGTCCATTGCAAATACGACCTCCTCCGGCTCAATTTTCTTCTCCTCAACGATGATTTCATCGGCGTTCTCAATCGATGTGCGGCGTTCTCTGCCATATTCCCGGCTTATGCTCCTCAGGTCCGAAATGATGTCCTCGGACATGGCGTCATAGTCATTCAGGAGATGCTCGTAGTGAGCAATCCTTTCAAGCGTCTCCCTGTGCTGGGCGATAAGAGCCTCCACCTCGAGGCCGATGAGCTTGACGAGGCGCATGTCAAGAACAGCCTGCGCCTGTCTCTCGGTAAATCTGAGCTTTGAAGCCAGCTTCTCACTCTTTTTGGTCTTGAACTTTATGCCGTCAGTCTTCCCGTAGATGAGACAGTTCTTCGCCATCTGGGCGTTTCTTGATCCGCGCAGGATCTCAATGATAAGATCGATCACATCGCAGGCTTCAATGAGGCCTTCCTCGACTTCCTTCTTCTCCAGATCCTTTTCCAAAAGGTTATGATACTTTCTGTTGGCGATGTCGATCCGAAAGTCAACAAAGGCTTCGATCAGGCGCTTGAGTGACATGGTCTCCGGTCTGCCGTCAGAGACGACCAGCATGTTCACGCCGAACGTATCCTCAAGCCTCGTCTTTTTATAGAGTATATTTCGGATATTCTCCGCATCCGCCCCCTTCTTCAGCTCGATGACGATGCGGATTCCCTCTTTCGATGACTGGTTGGAGATGTCAGCGATGTCTGTGATCACCCTGGTCTCAGCGAGCTGGGCAACATCGCTCATGAACTTGCCGATACCGCTGCCGACCATGGTGTAGGGGATCTCGGTCACGACGATCTGCTGTTTCCCGCCTTTCACCTTCTCAATGACAGTCCGGCCTCTCACACGGAGCTTCCCTGAGCCCTCGGCATAGATCCGCGGCAGCTCATCTTTATTAACGATGATTCCTCCGGTCGGAAAATCAGGACCTTTCACATACGTAAGAAGCTTCTCTTCCGGAATGTCGGGGTCCTCAATAAATGCGCACACCGCGGAGACGATCTCCCCGAGGTTGTGAGGTGGGATGGAAGTCGTCATGCCGACGGCAATTCCTTCGGAACCGTTGAGCAGAATATTCGGCACCCGGACAGGAAGCACCTCCGGCTCCTTCTCATTTTCATCAAAGTTGGGGACAAAATTGACGACATCCCGGTCAAGATCCGCGAGAAAGACCTCCTGCGTGATCTTCATGAGGCGGGCTTCCGTGTAACGCATGGCGGCCGCGCCGTCCCCCTCGATCGAGCCGAAGTTGCCGTGACCGTCCACCAGGACCTGGCCTTTCTTGAAATCCTGAGCCATCACGACCAGCGAGTCGTAAATGGAACTGTCGCCGTGCGGATGATATTTACCCATCGTGTCGCCGACGATACGGGCGGATTTTCTGTACGGTCTGTCGTACCTCGTGCCCAGTTCGTACATATCATAGAGCACGCGCCGCTGGACCGGCTTCAGTCCGTCGCGGACATCGGGCAGAGCCCTCGACACGATGACCGACATGGCGTAATCTATATAATTCTTCTGCATGATTTCCGAATAATCGGTCCTCAGTATGCGATCTTCAATCTGTCTCATATATTCCAATCAATATCCTTCTATTTTGTCCGTGCGGCAGTGTGCCTGCCGTCCGCTGCGCGCGCCTCAGACGTCCAGTTCCGCGTCCCGCGCGTGCTCGTAGATGAAATCTCTGCGCGGCGGAACGTCCGTACCCATGAGCACGCCGGTGATATCTGAAGAGAGTCTCGGATCCGCGATCTCAATGCGGCGAAGCATCCTGGTTTCAGGATTCAGTGTGGTCTCCCAGAGCTGATCCGGATCCATCTCGCCGAGACCCTTGTAGCGCTGCAGAGTGAACTTCTGATCCCGGTGTGTCTTTCTGTATCTGGCAAGCGCGTTGTCGTCGTACAGGTACTCCCCCTCTCCCTTATGCGGGATCACCTTATAGAGGGGCGGCATCGCGATATACACATGACCCTCACGTATGAGATCCGGCATATAGCGGTAGAAAAGCGTGAGCAGCAGTGTTCCGATGTGGGCACCGTCGACATCGGCGTCGGCCATAATGATGATCTTGTCGTAGCGCAGCTTCGTGATGTCAAAATCATTGCCGTACCCCTCAGAGAAACCGCAGCCGAAGCTCGTTATCATAGTCCTGATCTCGGCGTTGGCCAGCACTTTATCGATGCTCGCTTTCTCCACATTCAGGATCTTGCCGCGGATCGGCAATATCGCCTGGTAGTTGCGGTCGCGGGCCGTCTTTGCCGAGCCGCCGGCGGAATCTCCCTCTACGATAAATATCTCACACTTAGATGCATCCCTGCTGATGCAGTTGGCGAGTTTGCCGTTCGTGTCGAATGAGTATTTCTGCTTGGTCAGCAGGCTGTTCTTCGCTTTCTCGGAAGTTTTTCTGATCTTTGCCGATTTTTCCGCGCAGCCAAGTATAACTTTCAGTGTGTCCAGATTCCGGTCAAAATAATGCGGTGCCTGCTCGTTGACAATTTTGGAAACACTCTTGGAAGCGTCCGCATTATCCAGTTTGGTCTTCGTCTGGCCTTCAAATCTCGGATCCGGGTGCTTGATCGACACGACCGCAGTCATTCCGTTCCTGATATCGGGTCCCGTGAAATTAGGATCTTTATCCTTCAGTACCCCGATCTCTCTCGCGTAGCTGTTCATGACCATCGTGAAGGCAGTCTTGAAGCCTGTCAGATGGGTCCCCCCGTCCGCGTTGAAAATATTGTTGCAGTAACCCATGATATTCTCATGGAACTCATTGACATATTGGAAAGCCACCTCGACGGTAATTCCCTCGTCGATGCCTCTGAAATAGATCGGCTCCGTCAGAGCCTCCTCATTTTTGTTCATCTCACGCACGTAACCGATTATACCGTCCGGCTCGTGGTAAGTGATCTCGGAATTCTTGTCATCCCGCCTGTCGCGGAATACGATCGTGAGCCCGGGATTCAGGTAGGCTGTCTCATGCAGGCGTGATCTGACCTCTGTCGCGGAAAAGCGCACTGTGTCAAATATCTCGGGATCCGGGAGAAAGTTAACGCATGTCCCCGTCTCCCTGGTCTTCCCCATGATGGGAAGCAGACCGTTCACAAGCTCAAGATCCGGCTTGCCCTGTCTGTAGTGATCATGATGGATGGCTCCGTCACGCTTTATTTTGATATCCAGATATGTCGACAGGGCATTCACGACAGATGAGCCGACTCCGTGAAGTCCGCCGGACGTCTTGTAGGCTTCGTTGTCGAACTTTCCTCCGGCATGCAGAGTCGTATATACGAGGCGCTCTGCAGGCACTCCTTTTTCGTGCATTCCGACCGGGATGCCGCGCCCGTTATCGCTCACTGTACATGAGCCGTCGTTCTCCAGTGTCACCTCGATATGGTCGCAGAAGCCTGCGAGATGCTCATCGACAGCGTTGTCGACGATTTCATAAATCAGATGATTGAGACCCTTGCGGGATGTGCTTCCGATATACATTCCCGGTCTCATTCTGACGGCTTCGAGGCCTTCCAGCACATGGATGCTGGACTCGTCGTAGATTTCCTTTTTTCTTGCCATAAGCTACCCCCTGAGTGTTGCATTATATCACATAGAACGCATGTTCGCAAGGGGGAATCCATCGGCAGCCGCAACAGTTCAGCCGGACTGCTGAAACCGCGCGGCTGCTGCAGGCCGCTCCGGATGAGTTATACATAAAAGGCTTATACATAAAAGATAAAAATAAATAAAATAATGCTTGCATTCCTTCAGGAATGATGATATTATAATCGAGCAGCGAACATGGCCGGTTGGTCAAGCGGTTAAGACGCCGCCCTCTCACGGCGGAAACAGGGGTTCGATTCCCCTACCGGCTATTCACTGAAAACCCCGAAGTATAACGCTTCGGGGTTTTTTTGTTGTTCAAATTCTCAATTCAATTCTCAATCGCAGCGAGTCATTTCCCGACACGGTCCGTTCGGACTATTTTTCCCGATCAACATCAAAACATCGGCACTGGATTGCCAAAGGAGGAAAACTATGCCAAGGAAAGGATATACACTGTTTCTCATTATCACCGCAGCCTGGCTCGTCTTAATGTATCCTCAGAGTATTTTCGCCGACAGATCCTGTTCGCTCACTGTTCACTCTTATATCAGCCAGAGCGGTGACGCGGGCGGGGAGACGCACGCCGAAGAACAGGGTGTCCCGGATGACGCCTCGCCTCTTGCGGGAGCTGTGTACTCCTTATGGAAAGTCGGGGATGTTGTTTCTAAGACTCTGGACGGCACCGTGACTTACTGTGCCTGCAATATGAACGACGAGTTCATGGAACTCCTCATCCCCGATGACCGTTCTTCCGGCAGCATTAACGCGGACGAGGACACATATTACCGGCTGGCGGAAATTCAGGACACGTGGGATAAGGTCGGCGACGAGGCGGCGCTGACGGATCTTGCCAGGTCCTTCGGCAGCGCACTGCCGTCTTCAGGTGCCGACGGAATCACGCAGGCCGGCGGTCTTTCCGCGGGGCTGTACGTCCTCGCCATCACAGCGGTCCCGGAACGAGACGACCTCAGTGTTCTCTCCGGCCACGCGCCGATCCTTCTCACGCTCCCGCAGCTGAACACAGCAAGCATCGGCGCCGATGGGGAAATAGAGGATCCGGATGATCTGTGGATCTATGACGTATCCGTTTACCCGAAGAGCAGGACCCTAAAGAGCGGCAAAAAAATTCTGCTTACGGATGGGACACCGGGTGATGCGGATGACCGCGAGATCGGCAGTACAATCACCTTTATCTCTTATGTAAACCTTCCGGATCTCGGGAACGACGCTAATTATGACAATGCAGTTCTGGACGATACAATGACCGATGGTCTCAGTCATAAAGTAATCTCTAAAGTCGTCTGCGGAGCCTGGCTCAGGGAGGAAGAAATGTCCCGCAGCATTCTCGATACGTATAAGGAGCTTTCACCGGAGACGGATTATACGGTTTCAGGCGGTGAACACGGATTCACACTGTCACTCACAGACGAAGGGCTTCGCGAAATAAACGCGTTCGCCGGCAATTCCGGCGTCTACGTCATCTATGATGTCCTTATGGGGCCGGAGGCAGCTGTCGGGACCGAGGGTCTGAATGCAAATGAGAGCGAGTGGACCGTCGGCACCGACCGCACCGGTGCGAACTGCATACTCCGCTCGCCGCCTGTGCGAGCCTCCGCTTACGGCATAGATCTCATAAAAACAGGTCTTTCGAATGCGTCGGAAGCAAGGTTCCGGATCAGTCGGGGAGACAGTATTGTGTACTTCGATGAGACCGGCAGCGGAACTTACACCGTATCGGGAACAGATTCTTCCGAAGGTTCCCTGTCCTCTCTCGCCCCGGCACCGGACGGTCATCTCTGTGTACGAGGTCTGGATGCGGCATCCTACACATTCACGGAGATAAAAACAGAGCCGGGCCACAGTCTGCTCCCTTCGCCCTTCACGGTCACACTGGCCGGAGATTCGGCATCCGGCTCGCTTGCCCGGGCAGAACTCAAAATTTCCGGTTCAGATTCGATTCCCCTGACTGTCTCCGAGAACAACGGGGGCATAGCCAGGGTCTCCGTCAGCAACGAAGGCATGATCACACCTCTGAAGGCCGGGGATAACGGTTACGTTAAGACAGCTGCGCTCATCTTCGTCTTCGGAAGTATGCTCCTTGGCGCTCTGCTCTTTAGAAAGCACAGGCTGGGCAGGGGAGATGAGGATCCCTGATGAAAAATAATGACCAGACCGATCGCCTCCTCAGGGTCCTGATCACAATTCTGACCTACGCGTTTCTGTCCGCCGTCGTCTACATACCCTTTATGGGTCAGATCGGGCACATGAGCGAGAGTGTTATCATCAGAAGTTACTATGAGGATATCGAAGAGGAGAATTGCGGGGAACGACAGAGCGCAAAGTTTCTGTCCGCAGACGAATATAACAGACGCGTTGCGGCCGCTCAGGCACGCTCCCCGTTCTTTTACCGGGGGTCGTCGGAAGAGACTGACTCGTATCGCGCCATTCTTCAAGGAAGCGGCGGCGTGATGTGCATCATCGAGATTCCCTCCGTCGACATCTGCCTCCCTGTGGGACACGGGACGTCCGATGAAGTCCTCGAGACAATGGCCGGCCACGTGTACGGCACTTCCCTCCCTGTCGGAGGAATATCAACTAACTCCGTCATCGCAGCCCACTCCGGAAGCGCCTCGTCACGGCTCTTCACGGATCTCGGCCGAATAGCTCCGGGTGACAGGATATTTGTACATATACTCTCCCGCGTCCTCACGTATACAGTACTGTCCGATGATGACATCTCCGTCGTCCTTCCTTATGACGGCGAGACTCAGCATGCGGACTCCTACGATTATGATGTCCCGTATTTCCGGATAAAGCCCGGTGAGGATATCCTCACCCTGTATACATGCACACCGCCGGGCATTAATTCGCACCGGCTGATTGTTCAGGCCCACCGTGAGAAAAGCGCTGAGAAAGACACCCGGGACCGGGAGCTTCGCCCATCGGTCCGAAAAGCAGGGAGCCTCGCCGCCTGCCTGCTGCTCGCACCGATTCCTCTGCTTGGTTCGCTGCTCATGTTCAGACGGATCAGCTGATCACGCCTCGCGGCTTACAATATCGAAGCGCGGGACGAACACAGGCTCCAGACCACTCATAATAGACAGAATCAGGGCTGCCGCATTCATGCGGCAGCCCTTAAAATTACAATCTTCAACACAGGATTCTCGTGACGTAAGTCTACGAGGAATGTGCAGAACAAACTTGTATTCAACTGTTCGATTAATTGATAACTTCGAATTATGACTCGCTCAGGCAGTAGGAAGCCGTTCTGTTCGGGTCAAAGAAAGAAGCAACATCGTTGATTCCCAGGACCTCAAAGTCATGAGAGTATGTCTCATGAGACGGAGTTCCCGGTGTAATTGCGTTGTACATGCTGACACCGTCGAGCGCGACACGGCCTGTGCGGACATAGTTGGGACCGAATTCGGTCCATCCGATGTTGCCGTCGACGTTGCAGAAGATGTCAAAGCCCTGCTCCTTGAAGTAAGTGAACTTGGCGTTGTCATCCGTGTATCCCCAGACCGGTCCGATGTCGGCACCGAAGGCGAAGATGATCTTGTTGGTCGGTCCGACACATTTGCCGACAGCGATCTTCCATCTCTCATGGTCGTTCATCAGCGCTTCCACAGATGCGTCCGTCGCGTTACGATGGCCGTAGGTATGGCTTGCAAATGTCCAGCCGTTAGCCTTCATGGCTTCCGCGATCTTTGTGGCTTCTGCCACATCCGTATCATAGTCATACTCCGGATGCTCTCTCAGGAACGTCTTCTGTGCTTCATTGAGGTCGGCACCGTCTACACCCTGTTTATAATAGTCATTTGTGCGGTAGCCGAAGATACCGTTATAGCCCGTGAGAGCGACGGTCGGCTTTGCTCCCTTGTATGAGAAGTCAGGATGATTCTTCATAAAAGTGTCGATTCTCGGGACCATATCATAGTCGCCGATCTTCTGGACGCCGTCGGTGTCCGTGAACAGGCACTTGACTTCTCCGTTGTCATCTATGACCAGCCTGTCAGCGTACCCCTGGGCACCGTTCTCACCGTAGCTGTGATAGTAGCTCAGGTCGTCCTCGGACATAATGAGCGGCTTCTTACCTTCCGGCAGATAGAGACCGGTATTCTTCTTGAGCACCGTATTACCGTTCTCATCTGTTCCCTCCACAATAAGATCATCGAGACTGATGACAACGTAGCCTGCATCATACATATCCTGCACCATGACGTCGAATTCTCCCACTGTCGTCATGGCTTTATTGTTCTTCTCAACGCGCTCCTCCGTGCAGGTCGCGGACGCGACAAGACCTCTGCTGTCGTTGATCAGAGAATGCCAGAAGACATGCGGGGTCGTGGATACATCGACCTGAACGCAGGTGCTCTTCTCGGATGTTATGGAAGCAAGTTCACTGCTGAGTTCCGGATCCGTGTCGTAACCGTCAAAACCCTGGATCGTGGCGATCGCGCCGTCATAATCATACTGCATTGCCTGATATCTGGCATAGTCCAGGACTTCTTCCTTTGTCTGCGGATTTGTGTTCACATTTTCCACGACAGGCGCGGTGGTCGTCGTTCCTTCATTCGTCTGTGTACTGCCGTTTACGTCTGTCACCGTCGAACTCGTCTGCGCATTCGATACAGCAGACTCCGCCTGACCGCTATCGTCCTTCCGGCCCAACTTTCTCGCAAGAGTTATAATGCCAAAGAGCACGACTACAAGGAGCACCAGAAAGATTGCGCGCATGATGAGCTTTCTTCTTCTCTCGCGCCTTCTCCGTGCTTCCCTTCTCGCCCTTCTTCTTCTCTTTTCTTCGAGATCCTGATTCTGTGACATAAGTTCCTCCTTGTTACATTCTATTTAGTCAGGACGAACACTGTGTGTCGGTCCTGTCTGAATCAAATTCCTTATCTATGCCGGGGAAGACCCCAGCTTCTTCTGCGGCGGATAAATCATTATCCTGCCTGACCGAGCGGCGTTTCAGGACAGATATACGTAGTCCCCTGTCCTGTCCGCGTCATAGTATCCGCCCATCTGCGCAAGACCGAGCGCGTTCATGATCGACGTTGCCGGCTCACTTCGGTTCCACTCGCGCACATTGAACGGGGTAAGCCCGTATCTGCAGGACCATGTGTAGGATGTGCCGTATGCCTCCATGCCGAATACCGTGGGGCTCCCGGTACAGAAATAGTGATACCCTTCATCGGTGAAATAGTTGAATTTCTCGTTGGTCGTCAGGTACTCTCCCGGTTTGTCCGAAATGTCGCTGTCGTGCGCGAATACGTACGTATCGACCTCGCCGGTGATCGGTTCGACCGAGGTCTTCCATTTTTCCATATCGACCTTGAGGTCTGTCAGAGTGGAGGTGCCGACGATGCGGTCTCCCCAGGTCTTATTTGCAAATTCATACCCTGCTGACAAAAGAGCCTGGGCGACCTCTTTGGCATTCGCCACATCCTCATCATAGTTGAAATCGGGATTTTCAGAGAGCCAGTCCTTCTGCAGCTGCGTGAGACCCTCGCCCGTCTGATAGGCAGCGTCGGTACGGTAACCGAACACGCCGTTATAGCCGGTCAGGGCAAGCGTCATTCTGGCGCCTTCATAAGAAAAATCCGGGTACCTCTCGATGAATTCCTCCAGAATCGGGACCGCGTCATAGTTCCCAATTTTCTCCGTGCCGTTCGCGTTCACATACACGCACTTTATCTTGCCGCTCCTGACGATCAGTTTTGAGGCATAGCCCATATTCTGTGTGGTGTGATGATAGTTCACATTATCCTCGGTGAGTATCAGCGGCTTCTTGCCCTCCGGAAGCTTAAGGTCCTCCCTGGGTGTGATGAGGACTCCGCCGCCGGGGCTCTCCGTCTCCTCCACAAGATCGCGCAGGCGGACCAGCATGTAGTCAGCTTCATACAGTTTTTCCAGCAGGACCTTGAATTCCTGTGTTGTAAAGTTGTTGCTGTTGTTGACCACTACCCTGTCCTTCGACGTGTAATTGACGTCAAACGCGCGGCTGTCATTGATCAGGGGATAAATATAGAGATGCGGAACTTTGGTGACGTCGACGGTGCCGTCAGGTCGAATGATTCCGTCTGTGTCACTGTCATCCTTTTCGTCAGATTCGTCCTCGGCCGCGGACTCGTCCCTCTTCAGGGCTTCCGGGACCCCCGTGACAACGACCACCCCTGTCGTACTCTCTGTCTTCGCGGGGCGCTCCTCCTCAGAGAAGAATAAATACCACGTAGCCATTCCGACAACAGCGATAAACAAAGCTATCAGCACGAACGGAACCGTATTCACCCTGCTTTTTGGCCGTTTCTTTTTTGCCACCTGTCATTCTCCTGTTTCAAATACTGATACACATAAATTATCGGAGCTCAGATGATCCTCCGAGTAAACAAAATACACGTTGTTTCCGAATTTCTGGACATCATAGAGAAGGATGCCGCCCTTCTGGTCCTTTTCCGGGTCGGATTCATCCGGTGTCGCAAGCTCCAGCTTCTCATTCTTTGATACCACGCCCATATCCCGGTCCAGATGCGTCCTATAGGCGCATGCCCCGTTGTAGGACTCTCCCGGATCATCGACGTCGGAACTGTAGTACAGATACCATCCGTCGTCTGTCCGGAGCAGGCCGGCAGGTTCCTGATCAGAGTCGCTTTCCAGCACAGTTACCGGGGAATCCCAGTGACGGCCCATATCCGATGAGACAGCCATCTGGATCGCCGAGCTGCCCTGGTCCAGCGTCTCCTTCTCAAAGAACATATAAATCTTTTCGTTTGCGAATGTAAGCTTGACATCCTCAAGATTGCGGTTCGCGCTCACCACGTCAGAAAGATATGTCAGCTTTTTGAGGTCATCCGACTTGTAAAAGCGGATCGTATACTGGCCGTTCGTGCGCTTGGCGTTGGAGTTGTTGAGGCGTCCGTCGACAAAAGTCATACTGATGTAGTAAGATCCGCCGGCTTTTTCTATTGCCGGATCGATCATATAGTCCGCTTCTGTATTGGTATACAGAATATTGTTCTGAGATATCTTGTTATAACTGTCGAGAACGCACGCGCCGAGCTCACAGTCCGCATTGCTGTACAGGATGACCCCGTCCTCCGGTATAACGCTCAGCCAGTCACAGGAGATTCCCAGATCGCTGATCTTTCCGGTCGCAAGATCGATCCCGACAAGCTTTCGATTGATCGTGGTCAGCAGATAGTCTTCCCTGATGAGCTTGGCATCGCCGGAGGAAGATCTGTAGAACCTGAAAATCAGGTCTGCAGAAGTCTTCGGAACATTTTGTCCGCATCCTGCCAGCATAATAATACATAAAGCCGCTGTTATCCATCTGCAAATAGCGATTCTCATAGTTACCTCATTCTAACAAACTATTCCAAGTATAACATTTAAGATCGATTATCACAAGGTATGAATAGCGCCTCTCATGCAAACTCATCTTCGGGCGACCGCCGCAAAAGACCGCATACGCAGTTCAAACTCACTTGCATCCTGTATGAAGTGCCGCTTTTATGGTATAATATATGTACTATCGGACAAGGAGGACAAGCCAATGCTGCGGCGCTTTTTAAATCTCAAATTCCTGGAAAGCACGACCAGCCTCTACCATTACACGCGCTGTACGAGCGCCCAGGATATCCTGAAAAGCCATACACTATACGCAACGAACACACAGTTTCTGAGCGATGTCAATGAAATGCAGTATATACTGAGCGTCCTCGATGAAGTCATGAACGAAATCGGCTTGGCCAGCTGGCGCGACAAAATACGCCACCTCATTTATGACAATCTGGACGAGTTCCACAAGTACGAGTATTATCTCGTCTCTTTCAGCACCTCGCCGGACAGTCTCACCCTGTGGTCCGAGTTCGGAGACAAGACAGGCTATAATCTGGAATTCGACGGGCTGAAAATGCGCAGCAGGATCATGAGCAACACCCGGATTTTCTGCGACGGTTTTGTCGTATATGACCGCGAAGAACAAAAAAACTGCCTGCGCCGGCTCATTATAGAGCAGATTCCGCACGAACTGAGCAGGTCTTTCGGCGATATCCTCGACACATATCTCCCGGGCGGCAACGCGCTTTTCGAAGAGTACAAGCTGACCCTGCAGAAAACGATAGCCCTGTATGCTCTGTTCTTCAAGCAGACTGCATTTGCATCCGAGAAAGAATACCGGTTCGTATTTCGCAATCCGCCGAATCAGGTCTGTTTTCGCGAGCAGAACGGTTTTCTCCTGCCCTACATTCGGATCGACTGCTCGGCAGATGAAAAGCTGCCTGTGAAAAGCGTCACCGTAGCGCCGAAGAATCACATAGATCTTGCCCGGCGCGGAATGGAATATTATCTCTCCTCTCTCGGCTATAACGTTCCCGTGAAGCTGTCCCAGTTGAAACTTCGCTACTGACAAAAAGGAGGCACCATGTCGCAAGACAACCATATTGTTCGCGAAAAATATCACAGACTCACCCTGCTTCTCATCGAGCGAAACCTGATGATCACCACTATGGAGAGCGCCACATCCGGTCAGATCGCGTCGCTGATAACGGACACAGAGGGCTCATCGGCTATTATCAGGGGAGCTTTTGTCACTTACAGCAACGAAGCCAAGATCCGCATGGGAGTCCCCGAAGATATTATCCGGACATACTCCGTGTACTCGGTCCAGACTGCCGAAGCCATGGCCGGGTGCTGCGCGGCCTTCTACAACGCGGACATCGGAATAGGCGTGACCGGCACCATGGGCAATATAGATCCTGCAAATGCAGATGCCTCCAGACCCGGCCGCCTCTACTATGCCGTATATTTCCGCGGAAAGATCACCTCGTATGAAGTGGATATCCCTCCGCAAAGTTCACGTCTCCTGTACAAAATGGCGGCAGCCGAGAAGATCGTAGACACACTGTTCAAAATCCTTGGCTAAGTCAGGTAAGCCTCACTTACTTCTCTCCCTTCTTGACTTATAGCGGCGCCTTTGTTAGAATCCCTTTCGATGATAATAGAAATAAACCGTAGATTCTCTCACATGTCAACGTCGGATGGACGCGCGGGATATCACAAGGATGATCCCGATCGACTGTGAGAGGATCTATTATTGACGTCCCGAGGAGGTGGCTTAATCCATGATAAAAAACAAATTTCTGTGCGCAGCGCTCTCGTGTCTGCTCGCAGCCGGCTCTCTCTCAGCCTGTGGGCAGAAAGAGGCTGCCCCGGCTGCCGATTCTGTCTCCGCGCAGAGCGACAGCTCTTTTGATGAGTCCGGATCCGCGGTCAACATCGTGACAACAATTTTCCCGCAGTATGACTGGGTCCGGGAAATCGTGAAAGACTCTCCGCAGAATATTGAGACCACTCTGCTTCTTTGTGACGGTGTCGATCTGCACAGCTATCAGCCCACCGCGGAGGACATTATGAAGATCGCGAAATGCGATATCTTTATTTATGTCGGCGGTGAATCCGACAGCTGGGTCGAAGACGCGCTCACGGAAGATACAGGCAGGGATATGACAGTCGTGAATCTGATCGATGTACTCGGAGATTCCGCAAAAGAAGAAGTGATCGACTTTGGCATGGAATCCGAAGATGAGGAAGAATCCGAAGGCGGGGAAGAAAAAGAGTATGACGAACATGTATGGCTTTCCCTGAAAAACGCCGCGATCCTGTGCGACGCAATCGAAAAAGCCATTGCGGAGAAAGATCCGAAGAATGCCGATATCTATTCGGCAAATCTCGCTTCATATAAAGAAAAGATATCCGACCTCGACAAAAAGTACGAGAAGGCCGTCAGCGGCGGTGCGACAGATACCCTGCTGTTCGGGGACCGCTTCCCGTTCCTTTACATGGCGGAAGATTACGGGCTTGGGTATTACGCGGCATTTGCCGGCTGCTCCTCCGAGACAGAGGCCAGTTTTGAGACGATCGTCTATCTGGCCGGCAAGGTGAACGAGCTCGGTCTCCGGTCGATCTGCACTCTCGAGAACAGCGACCAGAAGATAGCGCAGACGATCCGCGACAACACAGAGACAAAAGACCAGGAAATCCTGGCCTTCGACTCTCTGCAGAGCATAAAATCTGCTGATATTGAAAATGGAGTGACCTATCTTTCGCTCATGGAAAACAATCTGGATGTGCTGAAGAAGGCACTTGGCTGAGATATATCCATCATCCTTTCTCGCACGGCAGTGCTGTGCATTTAATCATTCGTAGGGCATACTGACCGCGAAAAGAGGCCTATGTTAATACTGAAGCTTTATTTCTACTTTGGTCGGGGCTTTTACATGGGCTGAGAATACCTGTGCGTCATTCATACTTCCGACCACACTGCCGTAATGTGTCGGTATCGCGACTGCTGGGCTGATCGTATTTATCAGCTCAGCAGCTTTTTTTGCGTCCATCGTATACTTGCCGCCGATCGGTATAAGCGCTATATCGCATTTTACCAGCTTGTTCTCTTTGGTCATATCGGTATCACCCGCCACATAGATGCGCTTGTCACCCGTGATCAAAATATATCCGACCCAGCCTGCACCCTTCGGGTGGAAAGGCTTCAGCAGATTGTATGCAGGAACAGTTTCTATGCTGAGCCCTTCGATCACTCTTTTCTGGCCGGCACTGACTGTCTCGATACGCCTCACAAGATGGCTGACCTCACCGGCTTTGGCGAGCATTTTCTCCGGGGCAATGAGAATCGTACCGGATTTGGCGACCTTTTCTATGTCCTCCGGTGAAAAATGATCAAAGTGGTCGTGTGTGACCAGAATATAATCCGCATCATGCGGTGCTTCCTTCATCCGGAAGGGATCGAAGTAGACAACACCCTCGTCACAGCTGATCCTTATACAACTCTGCGTATATACCGTAATGTTCAAAGCCATAAATATTCCTCCTTGCTATTGCGAAAAGAACCGCCTTTTCTTTCTGTGTATTATTGTACCATGTCCCGGTCCGCACAACACCTATAAAAAAGCTGATAGATCACTCTATCAGCTGCCATTCACACGCGCGTTTTAGTTCTTCGTTATTACTCAGCCTTCCCGGCTGTATCATCCGTTTTCTCAGGATCCGTCTTTTTCTTCTTATTTTTCAGACGGTCCGGGATCACCACTTGCTCATCCTTTCCCTCTACAGCGTTCAGGATCTTTTCCACATTCCTCTTCCCGTTCCTGATTCCCAGATTCAACACCATGGAGCACACTGCCCCTGCTATTGCCAGGATCAGACTACATGCGATGAACAGAGGATTCCTGTCGGCTGCAACAATTGAAAAGTAGCACAGGGCAGCACCGACACCGGCTGTCGCCAGGGATGCCATGTTATACTTCTCGAGAGTGGCGATTGCCTGCATCTGCATCTTGGCTTCCTTGAGCCAGGCCTCTTTTTCTGCTTTAGTCATGGAAAATCTCCTTCTTTATAACCGAAACGCAGAGGGATGGAGATACGCTCCATCCCTCTGCTGATTCGAACACGAATCTGATAATAGAGGTAGGTAAACTTAATAGGAAAGTCCCGGATTGAAGACGCCGATTGCGCAGCCGACGATGGCAACGACAAGGAGGATCAGCATAACTTTAATAGGAGACATTTTCTTCTTGGACATCAGATACCAGCAGATAATAATTGTTATTGCTGTGAGGAGGCCCGGGAAGACTTCATCGAGTTTATCCTGAAGTACGAGGAATGTTTCGCCTTCTGAATTCTTAAGTGCAAGCGAGGTCGTTACAGATACCCATGTAGCGGAGACCGCACCGATGACGAAACCACCGAGTGTGGAGACTGCTTCACGAATTGCCATACCCTGATTACCTACAAGGAATTCAACGGCTTTACCACCGAGGTTGTAACCTGTGAAGTACAGGTAGCGCATGCCGAAGTATGCGAAGAGGTTCCATACGATAATGTAGAAGATAGCGCCGAGCGGTGAACCGCCGCCGGACATACCCATTGCAATACCGAGAAGGATCGGGATAACAGTACCGACTACCAGAGAGTCACCGATACCGGCGATCGGTCCCATAAGACCTGCACGGAGGCCGTTGATTGTCTCGTCATCGACTTCCTCATCGCCGTTAGCACGAGCTTCTTCAAGACCTGCTGTGATACCGATGATAACGGTACCGAGCTGCGGCTCTGTGTTGAAGAATGCGGTGTATGTATTCATTGATCTGGCCAGATCATCTTCATTGTCATAGAGCTCCTGGCAAAGCGGAAGCATTGCATGAAGATAACCGAATGTCTGCATGTGCTCCTGAGAGAAGCAGGTCAGATGGCCCCAATACCAATGATGGAATGATGTCGACAGCGCCTTTTTGGATAATTTCTTCTCTGCCATATCAGATATCCTCCTCATCATCATCAAAATCGCCGGATCCGGCTGCGGCTGCGGCAGGCTTTGTGAGCTCAAGAATCTTCAGCTTGTAAACAAGAATAGCGAACATGCCGGCAACAACAGTTGCGGATACGAGGTTAATACCAATACTCTTTGCGAATACGAAGCCTGTCAGATACGGAATGAAATCCGTAACGTTTCTGACGATCTGCTTAAGAAGGATTGCAATACCTACGCAGGGAAGAAGTGCACCAACTGTGAAGAGGGACTTCATTGCAAGACCATCCATCGGGAGGTATGTCTTGATTGCTTCGACAACAGTCTGGCCAAGCATAAGCATGATGACCGTCGGGATCATAGAGAAGCACAGGTGAGAGATCCACGGCAGATATCTGTCCGTCATCGCAATCATCTTGTAATTGCGTTTCTCAACAGCGCTCCAGCCCATATGCTGCCATACAAGGTTCATTGTAGCTGTGCCGTAGAAAAGGACTGTACCGACAGTACCGACCATGGCGCCGAAGGAAGTTGCAAGACCTGCACCTTCGACACTGGCGGGATCAAGACCCTGAGATTTCAGAGCCAGCATTGCCAGCGGGATACCGATATAGGAAACGGCACGAACGTCAGCGGAAACAGTTCCGCCCGGAGTTACCAGAGCGATGTAAACGACCTGCATGGCGACACCGACAAGGATACCGGT
>JAFWIM010000128.1 GCA_017514845.1 Lachnospiraceae bacterium | reverse complement strand
AATAACCTTTGTAAAAAGAATTTACCCTTCAAAAATTTTTTTTACATTAACCCCTTATTAATTATTTATACTCCCCAGATACGGCGTCGAAAGCTCCCCTTTCGGCGCCGTATCGCTTTTACCGGCAGGTTCCCACGCGCCAACCGCTGCGTCGGCCGCAGGGCACACGCTGTGCCCTGCCGGTGTCCGTAAGAAGAGCCCCTTAAGGCTCTGTCCTTCAGGAATTGAAATACTTATCGATGCCGTTGGCAATGCCGGTCACGATTTTTGTCTGACCCGCTGCCGACGCCATGAACAGGTCATTCGACCGGTTGGACATGAAGCCCATCTCCACGATGGTCACTGGCATTTTTGCCCAGTTTATACCGGTCATATCATCGCCTTCAAGCAGCCCTAGATTTCGAAGACCTGTGGATGCGCAATAGCTGTCAATAACACACTTTGACAGTTTTCTGCTGCCTGAGATGACTGAAGATGAAAGATATCTGTTCGAAGTCGACGGCATGTAGCAGAGCGCTCCGTTGACCGAAGAAGAATAGTCATCACCGTTCGCGTGGATTCGAACAAATATATCCGCGCCCGCTTTTGCCGCCATCGTAGCCCTCTCGGCATTGGAAATATTGACATCGTGTGTCGTGCGGACCATATAGACGCGGTAGCCGCGGTTTTCAAGCTCCTTCTGCAGCTTGAGGGCGACCTGGAGATTGAGTTCATACTCATTCAGCCTTGACCACGGGCCGTATGTGCCGGAGGAAACTTTCTGTTTATACGTCGATGAACCCGGTCCGATCGGCTCCCTGCCAGTGTTCTGCTTCCTCTGATGTCCGGCGTCAATCGCCACAAGATAGGACTTCTTCGCAGTCGTCGGCGTAAGATCCCATCTCTCATGCAGCCAGTTCCTGTGCTGAGCCAGCTCGACATTGGCCCCGCTCCACGCCCGGTTACCGTTTCCGACTGTATAATCTCCGAGCTTTGTGAGCATTGTGTAGGTACCTGTACTGTTAAAGTCGGTCAGCTTGAAATACTGGTAGTCGTATTCCAGCTTTGAATACTGCATGATATTCTGGCCGATTTTGGCTTTTCCGGTGTTCACATGGAGAAATTTCCCCGATGTGACATTGGAAATCCTGTAATAGCCGTTCGAATTATAGGCTACTTTGAATTTCTGTCTGTTGTTATCCACTGCATTTGCAGTGCGGATATTTCCGCGATTAGCCGTGGATCCGCCCTGTACTTCCATTCTGAGCTTCGTATTCTTCAGGTTCGTGAACGTATATGTACCGTTTGGCACCACGCGGTTGCCGTCCACTCTCTCGAGAGAGAACAGGCGGTTCGTTGTATTGGCCTTGTCCCAGAGGTATACATTCGTGCCGTTCGCGGTGTTATTGCCCTGCACCGTGAGGACCCTGTTGCGGGTCGACATGCGGATGTAGTAATACCCCTTGCCGTCACTCTGAATCAGCCATTTCTGGGTATTCTTCGTACTCATCGTGCCCTGCTGCACGTTCTCACGGTTGACAGCGCCCTTATCCTTTGGCTCGATGGCCATGGAAGAGTTCACAGGCGAGAGAATAACTGTACCGTCACTTCTGGCGAAGACTGTGATCTGGGACGCAGCGGCGCGTTTTGCGTCTCTGATTTCAATATTGCCCCCGTTTTTCGTTGAGGCTCCGGCCACGTAAAGAGTCTTGCTGTCATCAAGCTTTGTGTGGATCACATACGTGCCGCTCTTGATCGGGGCACCTTTTGCCTTCTGAAGCTCGAATTTCTGGTTGTCATTCCCGGTATAGACAGCAGTATGAATGTTCACTCTCGCTGCCGCCTTCGTTCCGTCAGCTTCAACGACGCATTTCGTGCACTTCGGCTTAATGATGATAGAGCCATCCTTCGCCTTCAGCAGGTAAAATTTCTCACCGTCATATGCGTTGTTCCTCCAGAAAGTCTGCATGTTGGCGCCGACTTCACCGCTGTTGCCCCATACGTCGAGGGACAGTCCGCTGTCGTAATTCCAGATCGAGTAGAGCCCGCCGCCGCGGCTGGTTATGACCCATCTCTGCTCCACTGACTCATCGAACTTCTGCAGCTCGATATTTGCGCGTATGAGATCAGACTTGCCGGCAGTCCCGAGTATAAATGTCGGATCAAGCTTCGACTTAATGTAGTAAATTCCGGTCGCGATCTTCGCGTCTTCTGTCGGGAGACCTTCGGTTCCGATGATCTCCGTATCCTCTGAAGTATCCAGAGCGACAGAATCATTCTCCGCAATAGAGATGCCGCTCGCATCTCCAGTTACCACCTCCGGCTTGTCCTCTTCGACTTCCGGCGCCTCTTCGTCCACTGTTATTTCCGAATCAACAGTGGGAGCTGTGTCCTCCACCGCTTCTGCTGTCTCGTCATCCGGGTCGATTTCTGCCGACGGAAGCATCTCCGCGGCGTCTGTCTCCTCTACCGGCCCGTCTGTCTCTACTTCCAGAACAGCAGAGTCCGCTGTCTCAGGCGTATCCGCGTAAGCAGGCACGGCGCATGTACCCAGTACTGCCGCCATGAGCACAGCCAAAAGTCTTTTCTTCATAACATTTCCTCCTCTATTTATCCTGAATATCCTCGAGTTCTCTCACAAGAAGTTCATAAAGCATCTCGGAAGATTCCTCAGTGTAATGAAGCGAGTCTGTTGTTGCAAATCCTGATTTCCTGAGTCCTGAATCCGTATCGATAAAGCGGATCTGCGCATCCAGACCTTCTCTGACGATCCGATTGAACTCGTCGACATCTGCCGGAGCAAAGACCCCTTCAGTGACCGGATTGACAGAATTCATGCACAGGTCAGCATCCCGCTCTTCCTTAAGACGCTTTCCCCATTCATTCAGAGCAGTGACATACTCCCCGGCATTCTGCATATCAGAGATGCCCGTCATTATTATGACACAGGAGAACTTCCGGTCCGATTCCATGAGCTCCGGCAAAGCTTCCCCGACAAGCCATTCGAGATCCGCTCCGCTCTTTGTGATGAACTCGATCTTATCCTCATCACACGCGAACGGTATCAGATCAGCGGCTCTGCCGTCCCCGAGAACAATATAATGCTGTTCTTTCTGACCCTGCTGCCCGTCGCCGAGAATATTAAGGAAGCAGACCCCGGCTATGATGAGGACCAGTATACCCGCGAGAACCTTCTTCATCGTCCTTCCCCTCTCTTTTTTTACACAGTGTATGATAACACATAAGCAACGGGCAGACAAACAAAAAGAGACTCAACTTTACGAGTCCTGCAGGACACGAACGCTCCTCTTTTTCATGCCTCGTCTTCCGGAGCCGCAAGAGCGCCATGCCGCCGGCATCTATCACTCTGCCGGGATTGTGCAAAAAAAGAGGAATCCCCGCATTGAGATTTCCTCAATACGGCAATTCCTCCTGCATTCATTACTAAAGTCATTCAGCCTCATGGCCGAACAACGCATGCCCTATGTCCTTATCCGACATTCAGCTGTCGCCGGGACAGATTATACGAGCTCGAGAAGAACTGTCATAGCGCCGTCGCCCTTGCGCTGGCCGATCTTGACGATACGTGTGTAACCGCCGTTGCGACCGACATACTTCGGAGCGACATCTTCGAACATCTTCTTGACCATGTCGACCTGCTTTGTATTCTTCTTGCGGCCCTTGCCTTCTTCCGGAACTTCCTTGATCGGGTAGAATACGCGAAGCATCTTTCTTCTTGCATTCATTCTGGACGGAAGGTCCTTCTGAATCTCTTTCTCGACCTCATCGAAAACAGTTACACGCTTGCCGTCAACAACTTCCTTGACGCGCTTGCCGTTAGCATCTTTTCTGGCAACCTTGGCCTTGACTGTGACTGTCTCAAAGTTATCTTTCTCTTTTACAGCGAGAGCGATGAGACCTTCAGCGATTCTGCGAACTTCCTTAGCCTTGGCTTCTGTTGTGACGATCTTGCCATGATAAAGAAGCATTGTGACCTGGTTTCTGAGAAGAGCTTTTCTCTGTGCTGCTGTTCTGCTGAGTTTTCTGTATCCAGACATTTAAGTAATCCTCCATTTCACGGGACGTTGCCGCCATGCTCTTCGGTCTTACTGACGGTCGCTTACCCCCGCTCTTATTAATCTTCGCTCGGCTTCAGAGAAAGACCAAGCTCCTTGAGTTTTGCGAGAACTTCCTCAAGAGACTTGCGGCCCAGATTGCGGACCTTCATCATGTCCTCGGAAGTCTTGTTGCACAGTTCTTCAACTGTGTTGATGCCTGCTCTCTTCAGGCAGTTATAAGAACGAACGGAAAGTTCAAGCTCGTCGATGTTCATCTCGAGAACCTTTTCTTTCTCATTGTCCTCTTTCTCGATCATGACTTCGGCTGACTTGGCAGTCTCTGTCAGATCGATGAACAGCTTAAGGTGCTCACTGAGGACCTTAGCTGCAAGGCTTACGGCTTCTTCAGGATTCAGGGTACCCTTTGTCCAGACATCAAGTGTAAGCTTGTCAAAGTCCGTCTGCTGACCGACACGAGTATTCTCGACGCTCATGTTGACGCGCTCGACCGGTGTGTAGATGGAATCCACCGCAATCACACCGATCGGCTGATCATCAGACTTGCCTTTCTCAGCACTGATGTAGCCCCTGCCTTTAGTAATTGTCATTTCAATGTAAAGTCGGCAATCCGCTCCGCCGTTCAGAGTTGCGATCGGCTGCTCCGGATTCATGATCTCGATATCAGAGTCTGCCTGAATATCGGATGCATGTACTACGCCTTCGCCTTCATATTCAATGTATGCCGTCTTCGGTTCGTCCGTATCGGAATTGTTGCGGATCGCAAGGCTCTTCAGATTGAGAATGATCTCTGTGACGTCTTCCTTGACACCCGGAATCGGGCTGAATTCGTGAAGCACGCCGCCAATCTTGACCTGACTTACCGCAGCGCCCGGGAGAGATGAGAGCATAATTCTTCTCAATGAATTTCCAAGCGTTGTGCCATATCCTCTTTCAAGAGGTTCGACTACAAATCTGCCAAATTTCTTATCATCCGATAATTCCGCAACTGTAATCTTCGGCTTGTTAAAATCAAACACTAAGTATACCCTCCTTTGGGATTGTGGTGCACATTTCCGGCATATGATCAGCTATTACTTAGAATACAACTCGACGATAAGCATTTCGTTGACCGGTACATCGATCAGCTCTCTTGTCGGAACTTCCTTGACAACACCGGACATATGCTCTGTATCAGCCTCGAGCCATTCCGGAACTGCACGGCCTGCTGTTGCAGCAAGGATGCCGTTCTCTGCCTTATATCTCGGAGAAGACTGCTTCTTCTCTTTGATTTCGATCTTATCGCCTGCCTTTACCTGGTAGGACGGGATGTTGACTGTCTTGCCGTTGACCAGAACATGCTTGTGGTCTACGATCTGACGAGCCTCACGTCTTGTACGTGCAAATCCGAGACGGAAAAGAACATTGTCAAGACGAAGCTCGAGCATAGCCATGAGGTTCTCACCTGTCATGCCCTTCATGCGGTCGGCTCTCTCATAATAGTTACGGAACGGCTTCTCAAGTACGCCGTAGATGAATTTTGCTTTCTGCTTCTCGCGGAGCTGCTGGCCGTATTCGGAAACCTTACGGGTGCTTCTCTTGAGTTCGCGAGTAGACTTCTTGTCAATACCGAGATATGCAGGCTCAATACCGAGAGCTCTGCATCTCTTAAGATACGGTACTCTATTTACTGCCATTTATTATGGACCTCCTAATGAACTTGGCTAATCAATACGATTTACGTTACAGTTCACATACGCGAACAGTAACGGGCGTTTTCTATTCCAAATCGCCCTACGGGCAATGGGAAACGCCCACACGTCTGTCCTACACATATTCCCGTTCCAAACATCGGAGTGTTTGGCCGGGAACCGAGCAGTAACAGTTATACTCTTCTTCTCTTCGGCGGACGGCATCCATTGTGCGGAACCGGAGTTACGTCCTCAATGCTCACTACCTGAAGACCTGATGCAGAGAGCGCACGGATTGCTGCTTCTCTTCCTGAACCCGGACCCTTGACAAAGACTTCAACTGTCTTGAGACCGTGCGGAAGAGCTGCCTTCGTTGCAGTTTCTGCTGCCATCTGAGCTGCATAGGGAGTAGATTTCCTTGAACCGCGGAATCCAAGGCCGCCTGCGGAAGCCCATGAAAGAGCATTTCCTCTGGCATCCGTCAGCGTAACAATAGTATTATTGAAAGAAGACTGGATATGTGCCTGTCCATGTTCAACGTTTTTCCTGACCTTACGTTTTGTATTGGTCGTTTTTCTCTGTACCTTTGCCATAAAAACTAACCTACTTTCCTTTCGTAGTTACGTGCTTTACTTCTTCTTGTTAGCGACTGTACGTCTCGGGCCCTTGCGGGTTCTGGCGTTATTCTTTGTGTTCTGTCCGCGAACCGGAAGACCTTTTCTGTGACGAATGCCTCTGTAGCATCCGATTTCTGTGAGGCGCTTGATGTTCATAGCGACTTCACGGCGAAGGTCACCTTCTACGACGCATGTCTCATCCATAACGTCCTTGATACGGATGACTTCTTCATCTGTCAGATCACGTACGCGTGTATCCGGATTAACATTTGCATCCTTAAGGATCCTTGAAGCCGTTGTCCTGCCGATACCGTAAATATAGGTAAGACCGATCTCAACGCGCTTATCTCTTGGTAAATCAACACCAGCTAAACGAGCCATTGTTTTCCTCCAACTGTAAGTTTCTTTTGTTTCTTTGTTACTTCGGGTTACTAGTTTCCTAATTGGGGCTAAGTATAAGCCCAGCCATCCCGCGCCCGGCGATGACCTTTCCGGCACAAAAAAGATTTGATGACGCGTACCGGTATTAAGCACTAATATCGGCTCATAAGCTGATATATAGTATACAGTTCGTGCAGCCGCGCTACGAACTGGTATTAACTTAATATGTAGCTTTTAATTAACCCTGTCTCTGTTTGTGCTTCGGATTCTCACAGATGATTCTGATTGAGCCCTTACGCTTGATGACTTTGCACTTCTCACACATAGGTTTAACGGAAGATCTAACCTTCATTTATTGAACCTCCTTTCCGAAAACTGCGCTCAAGGCGCACAAAAGTCCGCATACTAGTATACTAGTCTGCGGACTCTTTTGCAAGCATTAATTTATTTTTTT
>JAFWIM010000127.1 GCA_017514845.1 Lachnospiraceae bacterium | reverse complement strand
GTACCATCAAAATCACTTGCAAATACTTTTTTCATTCTTTTTATCCTTTCTTATTTGGTCACGCTTTGCGCATGCACTCTTTCGGCTGCACATGCTGCACTGCTTTTATGATACCATGTAACCGCATGTATTTAACAGATATTTTTGCAAATTCGACAATTTTCCTTAAACGAACAAGTCCTTTTTGTGTAAATTTATAGTTTTAAGCGAGAGCGGATTGTCCGCTTTAGTATAAATGAAAAATCCTGCACCGGATCTTTTAGGATCCGTGCAGGACTCTGTCAAAAACTACTCTTCGTTCTCCTTGGTCCCTTGAATGCCGAACAGGCACTCAAGTACAGCCTCCACTCCGAACGTTGCAAAATTCTCCAGGAAATGCATGATCTCCGTATCATCATATTTGTCCAGTCTCGTATGCAGCTTTTCAAGCTCCTCCTCCGTCGGTGTAAAGGTCTGCTCGATCTTCTCCATGAGGTCAGCATATATTTGTTTACGATCCATGCCTGTCACTCCATCTACGAATACATGTCCCGCGCGCGGGATAAAAGCACAGGGTCCGGGTCAGTGTCACCCGTAGGCGCCTTTGCCGTGCCCCTGCGTCATTCGCTGTGTAAAAACTATTCTACCGCCAATATTTGTTATTTCTATGTACAAATTCTTAAATTTTATTATCGAGAAGGCGAATATGTCCGAAAATCCGCGCTTCACGCCTCCGGTGCCAAAACTTCGGGGAACATCTCCGTCGCTCTCGCAAGGATACCGTTAAGGTGGGCGATCAGGATCCCGTAATTTGTGATCGGGACTCCCTGCGATACACAGGTGCCGATTCTCCACTTCATCTCCTTCTCGCGCAGCGTGCAGCCTCCGCAGTGAATGACCATCCTGTAAGGAGTCACATCCTTCGGGAACTCGGTGCCCGAGGTGAACTCGAACTGCGGGTTTGCTCCGGTGTGCTTTCTGATCCAGGCAGGCAGCTTCTCCGTCCCTATATCCCCGCACTGCCGGTGATGCGTGCAGCCCTCAGAAATAAGGATCCGGTCGCCGTCCTTTATGCTGTCAACGGTGAATGCGCCGCGGCAGACTGTCCCGAGATCGCCCTTATATCTCGCCATGAGGATAGAAAAAGACGTGAGGGGGACATCGGCCGGAACGATCCGGCTCACCGCACCGAACACCTGGCTGTCCGTCACGACCAGCCTCGGCTCCCGGGCAAGTTTACCCAGTGTGTCCTTAAGCTCTGTCTCGCGGCAAATGTGGGCCGACGCGCCTCCTTCCAGGACATCCCGGATCGTCTGCTGCTGAGGCAGGATGAGCCTGCCTTTCGGGGCAGCTTTGTCTATGGGCACTACAAGAACGCATACATCTCCCGGAACGAGGAGGTCCCTGATGAGTTTCTTCTCGTTCTCCGCGCCCTTTATGAGGGCTGCGGTCTTTTCCTTGAGTCTTGTTATATTTGCGCCTGTGAGCGCGCTGACCCAGATCTCATGCTCTGTCTCTTCCGGCACTTTCTCGAGCAGATCTGATTTATTATGCACAATAATGTAGGGAATTCCCCGGACACTGGCCAGGTCCCGCAGTTCCCGCAGCTCCTCGTCCGTGCCGGTGTTGTCCGCGATGAGAAGCGCAATATCCGTTTTCCGAAGGATCCTCTCCGCAGCCTCGATGCGCTTCGCTCCGAGTTCCCCGATATCATCAAGTCCCGGCGTATCAATTACGAGGACCGGTCCGAGCGGCAGGAGCTCCATGGCTTTCTGCACTGGGTCCGTGGTCGTCCCCTTGTAGTCAGAGACTATGGCGATCTGCTGTCCGGTGAATGCGTTCATCAGACTGGACTTGCCCGCATTTCTCTTTCCGAAAAAGGCTATATGGGTGCGCTCCCCCGATGGGGTCTCATTCATCTGTGCCATGATGGCCTCCTTGTACTGTTTCTCTCTTCCCTGCCGATACCGCAGTATTTCTCCTTTGGGGACAAAAAGAGCGTTAATCCATTATAACTCATTTGTCATAATAAATTAACGCTGAATTGTTTAAATCTCTCTGGTCACACGGTCAAATGTCATCTGGACCGACTTCTCGGGTTCCGGAGTCATATTGCTGACGATCACATTTGCAGCAAGAGCGATCAGAAATGCGGGAAGAAGTTCATAAATCGCAAATGCGCCACCGAGCGGTGCGATCAGGAACTTCCACACGAAGATCATGATTCCGCCTGCCGTCATACCCGCGATCGCGCCCGCGCGGGTCGAGCGCTTCCAGAACAGAGCGATCAGCATCTGCGGTCCGAATGTCGCGCCGAAGCCTGCCCATGCAAATGATACTACGCGAAAGACCGAGCTGTTCGGATTCCAGGCAAGGAAAAGCGCTATGATCGCAATGCCCGCAACTGTTCCTCTGGCTACGCGCATAGACGTCTTGCGGTTCAGCTTGATCCCCATGAAGTCATGAAGAAGGTCCTGAGACACGCTGGACGCGGCTGCAAGCAGCTGAGAGTCGGCAGTCGACATGGTCGCGGCAAGAATACCGGCAAGAATGATACCGGCGACGAACGCGAACAGAACACCGTGCGTACTCATAAGGTTTGCCATCTTGATAATGACCGTCTCCGAATCGGAGCTTGTTGTCAGCATCGGAATCTCGCCGGCGACAGAGACGCTGTAGCCGATGAGACCGATAAAGATCGCGATGCCCATGGAGAGCACTGCCCAGATACTTGCGATTCTGCGGGACATGGTCAGCTCAGATTCTTTTCTGATTGCCATGAACCTGAGAAGGATGTGGGGCATACCGAAATATCCGAGACCCCAGGCAAGCGTGGATACGATCGGAAGGAATCCGTAGGAACCGGCAGTCCCGGTGGAAGCATCATATCCCTTGAATATATTGAGATAACCGGGAAGTGCGCTCGCGTTGGCTGTAACGTTCGCCATTCCGCCGGCTTTCTCGATACCGAAGAAAACGACGATGATCAGGGCGATCGACATAAAGATGCTCTGTACAAGGTCTGTTGTGGATACCGCAAGGAATCCGCCGAGGACGGTATAGGCTATGATGATGATCGCGCCGAAGATCATAGCGGCGTGATAGTCAACTCCGAAAAGGCTGTTGAACAGTGTTCCTACTGCCTTGAAACCTGAGGCAGTATACGGAATGAAGAAAACAAGGATGATAAGCGCTGCGATCAGTGAGAGAATGTGGCGCTTGTCATTATATCTTCTGGAGAAGAAGTCCGGGATCGTGAATGCGCCGATTTCATCCGAATAGCGGCGAAGCCTCTTTGCGACCAGCAGGAAGTTCAGATATGTGCCGATTGAGAGACCTATTGCTGTCCAGCTGACTTCGGCAACACCGGCAAAATAAGCCAGACCCGGGAGACCCATCAGCAGATAACTGCTCATGTCCGATGCCTCTGCACTCATGGCTGTGACAATCGGTCCCAGCGAACGTCCGCCAATGTAAAAATCAGCTGAGCTGCTGCCGCTCCCTCGCCTGTTAAAGTACGCGCCGATAAACAGCATCGCACCGAGATACACAATAATAGTAAGGATAATTAACACCTGAGATGTGGTCATAATCTCCTCCCTCCTCCTTGTATTGCTTTATTTCAGCAGGCCAAAGGCCTCCATCTCCTTCTTTAAGACTTCCGCGTGCTCCGGCTCCATCTCTGTGAGCGGCATGCGCATCGGTCCGGCTTCAATGCCGATATATTTCAGAGCGGTCTTTACCGGGATCGGGTTGACTTCCATAAAGAGCGCGTTTATAAGCTTGATCGCCTTATACTGAATCTCCCTTGATCCGGCTATATCGCCGTCGAAGAATTTCTGGCACATATCATGCGTCTCCTGCGGCGCAATATTGGAAAGCACCGAGATGACCCCGAGTCCTCCGCAGGACAGGATCGGAAGGACCTGATCGTCATTTCCCGAATAGAGGTCAATGCATCCGTCCGCCATGGACATCATCTCGATCGTCTGGCCGATATTGCCGGTCGCGTCCTTGATCGCCACGATATTCTCGACATTTTTACACAGCCATACCGCTGTCGCCGGCTGAATGTTGCAGCCGGTGCGGCTCGGGACATTGTACATAATGACCGGGATCGTGATAGAATTTGCCACTTGTGTATAGTGCGCGATAAGACCTTTCTGTGTCGCTTTATTGTAGTACGGAGTGACTACAAGGACAGCGTCAGCGCCGGCCTTCTCGGCTTCCCTGGAGAGCATGATTGCAGTCTCTGTACTGTTGGAGCCGGTTCCCGCAATGACAGGTATACGCCCCGCTACTTTATCGATACAGTATTTGATAACATCAACGTGCTCCTCCTCGGAGAGTGTTGCCGACTCACCCGTGGTCCCGCACACGATGATCGCATCTGTGCCGTTCGCGATCTGAAACTCAATAAGTCTGCCGAATTCATCATAATTTACTGAACCGTCCGCATAAAATGGTGTCGCAATCGCTACACCCGCGCCTTTGAAAATTGCCATATTTAACTCCCTGCAGCGAAAAAAATTGCCGTTCACACACGGAACGGCACCTGAAGATACTCTTATCTTTCGGATAGCGCCCCATCAAACTGATGACAGTCGCACAGATATTGTCTGTACGCCCAAGTATCCGTCCCGAGGTGACGAACCTTTCGGCATGATCCCCTTTCAAGCTGCTTCTCCTGCGCCTCACGCATCTGTCAGTCTACTTATGAATCACGCAACCTCTACCTCTGATAACTCCACCCATACTAGCACCAAAGCCCCTTTCTGTCAACATTATGTTTTAGTATATTAACGCATTCAAGTCCTGTATCACAGTTCAGACAGGCTGACTCGGGTGTGGCAGTTCAGACAGGCTGCTGCCGAGTTTCATGATCCGGCGCAAACATCATCTTCATCGAAAAACGTCGGTCCTTCCCTT
>JAFWIM010000013.1 GCA_017514845.1 Lachnospiraceae bacterium | reverse complement strand
GATCGTGATGGCATCCATAGCGGAGCTCAGATCTTTAATTTCCCGGCCGCAATAGAAGGAAGCTTCCACTTCGTTCACGACAACAATGTCACACAGAGCGAGATGCTCCTGGTCGATTTCTTCTGCCGGAGCGGCGTTCAGAATGACCTTGCAGTCGAGGTCTTTGGCGATCTCCATGATATACAGGTTGGTATCCGGTGTGATCTCATTTTGAAGAATGATGACCCCTGAATTTTTGATGACATCCATGTTATTGTCAATGTCCTCGCGAGTCACGGCATAATTGGCACCGCGAACGATGGTGGCGTGAACACTGCCGTCATCCAGCGAGTGGACAAGACCGAGGCCGGAAGAGCAGTCCGCGATTTTGACACGATCTGTGATGATGCCGTATTTTTTCGCTTCCGCGATGAGGAATTCTCCCATGGAGTCGTTTCCGACAGCACCGATCAGGTAGGTCGGTACGCCGAGTTTGGCCGCCTGGGCTGCCTGGTTGGAGCCCTTGCCGCCGGCTGCCGTGGAGATCCCTTCAGCCGCCATGGTCTCTCCCTCATAGGGGAGGCGCTTTACTTTGAGAATCATGTCGTAATTCAAACTGCCGATGACTGTGATCTGCTTTTTCATATGTATGTACCTCTTCATTGCTGTAATGAAAAAGGGCTGTTGTATGTTCATTATACAGCAGCCCCGGATGTACTGGGATAAGTGTTTATCTGAACATTGATCCGGCTTATGCCTGCTTTCTCCTTGCGAGGAATGCCTGAACATCCTGCTGCAGGAATTCGAAGTAGGAGGCAACGATGATGATGATACCTGTCACAACATACTGCCAGAAGGAGTCCACGTTGATGACGACCATACCGACCTTCAGGACTGCGAGCATAAGACCGCCGATGAATGTTCCGAACGGTGTACCGCGGCCGCCGGCCATTCTTGTGCCGCCGATTGCGGCAGCGGCGATGGCGTTGGTCTCATAACCTGTACCGGCTGTGGACTCAGCGGAGCCGAGGGATGCGAGCATTACCAGACCTGCGATAGAAGCGCACACACCGCAGATGATGTAGGCGATATACTTTGTTCTGACTGTGTTGACACCGGAAAGCTTTGCAGCTTCTTCATTTCCGCCGACAGCGTAGAGGTAAGCGCCTGTGCGTGTCTTCTGCAGAATGATGTAAGCTATGACGAAAACGATGATCATGACGATGATGTAGTAGCGGATACCTGCGAACATTTTGCCGTTGAATATGTTTCTGTAGGAATCCGGAACATTCGTTACGGGCTGGCCGCCTGTTACGACGTAGGCAATACCACGATATAAACTCATCGTGCCCAGCGTGGCGATGAAGGGCTGAAGTTTCAGATTGTTTACGAGGAATCCGTTGAAGGCACCGAGGACAGCGCCTACGATGAGGCCGGCGATGATCGCGATGATCGGGTTGCCGCCGCCGACTGTGATGGAGGCAACGACGATGCCGGTGATTGCAAATGTACATCCGATCGAAAGATCGATACCGCCCGTGATGATCGCGAACATCATACCGACAGCGAGGATGGAATTAAGGACCATCTGCTGGAGGATCGTAAGGAAGTTGCTCCATCTGAGGAAGTTGGAATTCATGATGGTGAAAATCGCGCACATTGCGATGGTAGCGAGAAGAACGATGAACTCTCTCTTATATTTATCAAATAACTGCTTCACTTTAATTTCCTCCTATAGCATAGTCAAGCATCTCGTCGCTGCTCTTAAATTCGTCGCGGTTGAATTCTTTGTTGATATGGCCTTCGCACATGATGATGATCCGGTCTGAGAGTCCCATGACTTCCGGAAGCTCCGAGGAGACGACAATGATGGACTTGCCTTCCTCGAGCATGTCTTCCATGAGGCGGTAGATCTCAGCTTTTGCCGCAACGTCGACGCCCTTGGTCGGCTCGTCGAAAATGATGATATCGGCGTCTGTCGACATCCATCTCGAAAGGATGACCTTCTGCTGGTTGCCGCCGGAGAGGTTCTTGGTGAGATAATCCGGGTCATTCGGGTGGATGTCCATTTCCTTGAAGTAGCGTTCTGCATTTGCACGCTGCTGCTTCGGATCCATGAAAGCGCCCTTCATGTATTTTTCCAGAGACGCGATCGCGATGTTGTCGATATTTGAAGAAAGTGTCAGGAAGCCCTGTGTCTTTCTGTCTTCGGGGATGAGGCCGATTCCGCTCTTAAGTGCCTTCGTGCTGTACCAGGAACCCGTGACCTCCTTGCCGTGTATGTAAATTTTTCCGCCGAGCCTCTTGTCTGCTCCGAAAATCGCTCGCATCGTCTCCGTGCGGCCGGCTCCGACCAGACCGAAGAATCCGAGGATCTCGCCCTTGTGGAGCTCGAAGGAGACATGGTCATATCCCTTGCCGGTGAGATTTTCGACCTTGAGGACGACTTCATCCTGCTTTCTGCAGGGTTTCTGCCTCGACGCGACGGCTGCGACCGAGCGGCCGACCATGGCGTGGATCAGCTCGTCGCGGTTGGTCTTTCCGACGTCGAGTGTGCAGATATACTCGCCGTCACGCATGATCGTGGCTCTGTCGCAGATCTGGAAGATTTCCTCAAGTCTGTGGCTGACGTACATGATCGTGACGCCGTCTTTTTTCAGTTTCTGAACTACTTTGAAAAGTGCTTCGGTCTCTTTCTGGGAGAGGGAAGCGGTCGGCTCATCAAGAGAGATGATGGTCGACTTGTGATACAGCGCTCTGGCGATGGCCAGCATCTGCATCTGTCCGGATGTGAGAGTAGCGGCAATGTCCTCAGCTTTGAAGTTGCAGTCGAGATCTTTCAGTATCTCATTGACGTCCTTATTCATCTTGCCGTAGTCTACAAGTCTGCCCTTCAGAGGTTCATAGCCGAGAGTGATATTCTGGCCGACGGTCAGGTCCTTAACGACCAGCGTTTCCTGGTGTACTTTAGAAATCTTGCCTTCCACGATCGCCTGGTTCGGATCTTTGAAATGAACCTTTTTGCCGTGCAGCTTGACCTCGCCTTCGTATTCCGGATATACGCCATGGAGGATATTGAGAAGAGTTGACTTTCCGGCACCGTTTTCTCCGAGGAGAGCGTGAACTTCACCTTCTTCTACTGAAAATGAGATATCCTTAAGAACATGGACGCCTGGGAAATACTTATTGATTTTTGTAAATTCAACTGCTTTGCCCACTTTGTTCTCCTATTGTAAAAAATCACATATGTCTGTCGGTTATTCCGGATGTCCGGCCGGGAAGCCCGGACCGGACATCTGTATCAGAGGCCGGAATCCTGCGCCATCGCCCTGCGGCGAATCCTGAAATTGTCAAGAGCGTACTTCCCGCATGATGTGTCATCTTTTTGTGTCTTGCCCGAGAAGACTGCCGCAGGATTTCTGCCGGTGAGAACTATGCTTTATTCAGCAACGTACTTTGTGTCTGTCCAGCCGATGATCTCTGCAGCGTCTTTGTCAACGTTCTCGGAATCGATCAGAGCCTGCGGTGTAGCTGTTACGTGCGGTACATCCTGGCCTGCAAGTGCGCGGAGAGTCACTTCTGTAGCGACCTGTGCCATATAGTACGGGAAGGAGTCGACTGTTGCGTCAAGTTTGCCTGCGCGGATGGAGTCATAAGCTTCGCCGATGCCGTCGACGCCGACTACGAGGATGTCTGCCTCTGCCTCGTCAACTGCTTCTACTACGCCGAGAGCCATGTCGTCGTTGTTGCAGAAGATAGCCTTCATGTCCGGATACTGGATGATCCATGTAGCTGCGAGCTCTTTAGCCTTCTGGCGATCCCAGTCGGCGTTCTGCTCTGCGACAACTTCAAGACCGGAGTTGTTGTCAGCGATCCAATCCTTGAAACCTGCGGTTCTCTCGCGGGCTGCAAATGCCTTGGCCATACCTACGACGATACCGACCTGGCCTTCGTCGCCGAGCTTGTTGGAGACCCACTCAGCTGCGAGGAGACCGTTCTGGTATGCGTTCGGTCCGCAGTAGTAATCAGCGATCGCGATCAGGCCGTCGTTTACGTTGATGACCGGGATGTTCGCATCCTGTGCGTTCTCAACGGCTGTTGTCAGGTTAGCATCGGAGATCGGGGAAGCCATGATAGCGGAAACGCCCTGGTTTACAGCGTTCTCGACCATTGTCTGCTGGCCTGTCTCATCGCCTTCATCTGTTGTAGCGTCTACTTCGATGTTGATTTCAGTTACGGCGTTGACGTTCTCGGCTGCCTTCTCATAACCTTCCTGAAGTGTTCTCCAGAATTCGTTGGAAATGGACTTCTCGATCGCTGCCAGGTTGTAGCCGGCCTTGACCGGAACTTCCTCGCCGAGTTTTTCACGGATCTCTTCGATCGTTGTCGAGCTCGGATCTGTGTCCGGATTGAACTCGCCTGTTGCGGCTTCGGCTGTGTCGCCGGCCTCAGCTGCTGTGCTCTCTGCCGGAGCTGCTGTGTCTGCGCTGCCGGAGCCTGCGCTTCCGCCACATGCCGCAAGACCCATGACCATAGATGCTGCCAGGATTGTCGCTAAGATTTTCTTCTTCATAAGAAACCTCCTTTAAAAATATTGATGTGCTTTATTTGATCGGACTGTGTCCGATAAAATACGTTGATTCATTCATGCTCCGTCGAAGGATACCCGTGACGTAAGTCTGTGAGAAATGTGCGGGCCGCCTCCGCTCCCCGTAAGGCACGGGCTGTATCTGTTCTTTGGGTTTACGCGTTGGCTGCCGCGATCAGATCGACCATAAGGTTTGCGGCAGCTGTTCCTTCCTGCTCCGTGACGACCTTGTCGATGTTTTCGATGCCGTAGTTATCGATCATTTTCTCGATCAGCCTGCACATTCTGACATTGGCCTCGCACTCGGCGACAGCGCCTTCCCGTTTCGGGAATGTGTCAAAGTAGACGGCGCCTTTGAAATCATATTTTTTCAGGTAGTACATGACTTCGATCGTCTTCCAGAGGTTGACGGTCCCTACCATCAGGCCGTCGTCCGTCGAGCCTTCGCCGTCGTTCAGATGCAGGTTGAAGAGCCTGCCCCGTTTTGCCAGATACGCTGTGGCAAGCGCCGGGTTTTCTTTCTTCATCAGCATGTGGCAGAAGTCGAGCGTGACGCCCAGATTGTCGGAGTTCACTTCATTCAGGATCGTCATCGTGGTTCCAAAGCTGTCAATGAATGCGTGTACTCTCTCCTCGTAGGGCTTGTATTCGATGCTGACCGGCTTCTTTGAGTATTCGGCGATAGTCTTGAACGCGTAGATGATTCTGTCCCAGTACTCGTTGTAGTCGATCTGGAAAGAATAATCGAAGCCGTCAAATCCGAGCCAGATGATGACCTGGGCGCCGCCGAGCTGCCCGCAGACTTCGGTGGCTTCCTTGCTGAGCGCGATGGCGTCCTCGGCGATCTGACGGTCAACGTTGCCGAACTCGCCGTGCAGATATTTGCCCCGGAAGCGAAGATTGATGGCGTTGCATCTCAGGCCGTTGTCGGCGAGGAGCTGTTTAACTTCCTCAACGGAATAATCTGAGAAGTGCTCCGGGTAGTTCAGATCTACGAAGTCGACGCCGTCGATTTTTCCGATAGCCTCCAGTGCGTGTTTCAGATCCGGGTCAACTCTGAGAAAAGAGTTGATTCTGGTTGCGTATTTCATGTCCGTGTTCCTTTCACTTTTTAAGTTGTTCCAACTTTTTCAACTTTTCTTTTCTTGAGATGATAATATCATAATATTTCAAAGAATGTCAAATAAAATGATTCAAAATGGTTCACAAAATTCCAGTTTAAATCTTATGGAAAGTGCACAATTAGGAAAAACTAACCAAATAATTCCATATACGGGACGAAAAACCATAAAAACCACGATTGCCGTGAAAAAATGTGAAATGTTTGTCATGATTGAAGGTATACTTGAAAATTAGCGAAAAAGAATGTGAAACGTTCCGGATAAAATGTGAAATGAAATGCATTGAAGTATTGAAAGATAGTGGCATTTGTGATAGGATTTTTCTGACGGATTTCAATCAAATCACTGTATATCAGAGAAGCAGGAGGAATGCAGTATGATCACAGTAGCTTATATCGGATTTGGAGTCAGTGTACGCGAGTATCACATTCCGTATGTGGAGAAGAGAGAGGACATTCATATTAAATATGTATATCGGCGTCTGGAGGACATAGCCCAGTTCGCGGACTATGAGCCGTTCTATCCGGATATTACGTTCACGACAGACCTCTCGAGGGTCCTGACGGATCCCGAGGTCGACCTGGTCGTTGTATCCGCGCCGGACAGATTCCATGTTCCGTATGCAAAACAGATACTTGAGGCGGGCAAGCATGCCCTGGTGGAGAAACCATTTGCACCCACCGCGGCGGAGGCCAGGGAAGTGTTCGAGCTGGCAAAAGAAAAAGGTCTTATCTGCATGCCGAACCAGAACAGAAGATTCGACGCGGATTTTCTTGCCTTAAAGGACGTAATCGCCAGCGGCAAGATCGGCGATATCGTCAGGCTGGAAGGACACTTTGATTATTTCAAGACGAACGGCTGGTACGATCATCTCGGGACGCTTTACAATCTCGGCGTCCACACGACGGATCAGATCATCAGTCTCTTCGGCATGCCGGATGACGTGAAGTGCGATGTCAGAAGTATCCATCATCCGGGTGTCGGCGATGATTATTTCGATATTGATTTTTATTACGGGAACAGCAAGGTCACGATTTCCACGTCCATGTGCGTGCTGATCGATTATCCGAGGTTCACGCTGCACGGAACGCGCGGCAGCATGACTCTGCCGCCGGTCATTCACAATTCCGGGAAGAAGAAGGTGGTCGGTCGCCACGTCATACATCAGAGTCCTGCGCCGGAAGAGCGGTGGGGCACGCTGGTCTACAAGGACGCGGACGGCAACAACGTCACGGAGAAGGTCCCTGTTGACTGCGCGCATTATGAGAGGATCTACGACAATCTTGTCGACGCGATCGAGAATGGCGCGGAGAAGATCGTGAAGGATGAGGAAGTCATTAAGGTCCTGGAGATTCTCGAGATGGCGACGGAGGTCGCGAAGTCGCACGCGTGACAGTTCAGGCAGGCTGCAGCCGGGGTCAAAGCCCCGGCAGCCAAGCATCATCTTCATCGAAAAACGCAGGTCCTCTCCTGCGAGCTTAGAAAATGCAGCGCATTTTCTGATCTCTCGGTCGGACCTGCAATGTTTTTCTCATGAAGATGGATGCTTTGCTCCGGTAACGAAGTGAAAGAACAGCCTGCCTGAGCTGCAGCCGGGGTCAAAGCCCGGCAGCCAAGCATCATCTTCATCGAAAAGCGCAGGTCCTCCTCTTTGACGGACAGCAGGTGTTTCACTGTCTGGCGATTTTATGTTAAAATAAGGGTGACTTCCCACGAGAAGAAAAGACTTTCCGGATGGAGAACACATGGCAGACTTTATTGAACTTACGGACTATGAGGACCCGAGGCTGGATTTTTACGCACGCCTCAATGAGACGCAGCTGAAGCACTATTATGAGCCGAACGGGGGGCTTTTTATTACGGAGAGCCCCAAGGTCACGGAGCGCGCTCTCGGGGCAGGAATGAGACCGGTGTCGGCTCTTGTCGAGCGGAAGCAGATCGAGGGCGAGGCCGCGGAGATCCTGGAAAAGCTGGGTGACATCCCGGTCTTTACCGGAGGCCCGGAAGCACTCAGGAATCTGACGAATATACCTATGACAAGAGGTCTTCTGTGTCTCTTCGAAAGGCCGGTACTTCCGACTGTCGAGGAGGTGGTCAGCGACTGCCGCAGGATCGCAGTGCTTGAGAATGTGACGAACCCGACGAATGTCGGAGCCATTATGCGGTCAGCGGCTGCTCTCGGCATGGAGGCTGTGATCCTCACCTCTTCGTGCTCGGATCCCTATTACCGGCGGGCAAGCCGGGTGGCCATGGGGACGGTGTTCCAGGTGCCGTGGACATTTGCCGAGAACACGGAGAAGGGCAGAGGGATGCATTATGTGAGGTTTCTTCAGTCGCTCGGATTTAAGACGGCTGCCCTCGCGCTCAGGAAGGACACGGTGACGATTGACGACTCGCGCCTTCGCGCGGAGGAGAAGCTGGCCGTTATTCTGGGAGCCGAGGGAGACGGATTGGCAGACGAGACGATCGACGCGTGCGACTACACGATTAAGATCCCGATGGCGCACGGTGTGGATTCGCTCAATGTGGCGGCCTGCAGCGCTGTGGCTTTCTGGGAGCTTGCCAGGCGGATACACATGGATGATGATAAGGAGGTATGATATGAAGCTGGGAATTATCGGAACTGGTAAGATTGTGCACGAAGCGCTTTTTGCCATGGAGGAGATTAAAGAAATCGAGCGCACGGCGATATTTGCAAGACCGAAGAGCCGTGAAAAGGGCGAGAAGCTGGCGGAGCAGTACGGAATCGGCAAAGTTTATACGGACTACGCTGAGCTGCTTGCCGACAGCGGCGTTGACTGCGTGTATATCGGACTTGTCAACAGCGCGCACCACCCGTACGCGAAGCAGGCTCTTCTGGCCGGCGTGAATGTCATTCTGGAGAAGCCGTTCGTCTCCACGGTGGCGGAAGCCAGAGAGCTGGCGGAGATCGCGGCGGAGAAAGGCGTCTACTGCCTTGAGGCGATCACG
>JAFWIM010000126.1 GCA_017514845.1 Lachnospiraceae bacterium | reverse complement strand
CCGAGATCCACGTTCGTGAACTGTTGGAAACGAAGACGGCTTATGGCCTGGAGTATGTAGAAAACGGGAAAGTCGTAGGTTTTCTCGTCGGCACTTCAATGCTCTTCCACTACGGTCGCACTTTCGAGATCAATGATCTGGCAGTGGACCCGGCATATCAGGGACGCGGAATTGCGAGGCAGCTCCTTGAACAGTGCAAAAAGGATTTGAAAGAGCGCGGGATCGTAGGAATACACCTGATTACCAGCGGCGACGGCTTCCTGCCGGAATTCTATGGGCGGCACGGCTTTAAGCGCGAAAATGAAGTGATTCTGATGGGAATGGAGATGTAAAAATTTCTGATGCAGCAAATATATAAGTTCGATGCGATCCTTCATGAGGTCCCGGATAACGGTGGAGCCTATGTGATTTTTCCGTGGGACATAAGGAAAGAGTTCGGAAAAGGACGTGTAAAAGTCCATGCTGAATTTGATGGCATTCCCTATGATGGGAGTATCGTCAACATGGGTGTTAAGGACAAAGACGGAAACGTGTGCTATGTGCTCGGAGTGCTGAAAGCTATTCGAAAACAGATGAAAAAGGGCGATGGAGACAGTGTACGCGTTGTTATTCGGGAAAGGGATTAGAGAAAGATATGTGGAAATGCCCAAAATGCGGACGCACATTCAGGAATGAGAATCAGAGCCATTACTGCGGGAAAGCGCCGGAAACGGTTGATGACTATATCAATGCGCAGGATGAAGGAATCCGCAGCCAGCTTCAAAAAGTGCGGCAGGTACTTATCAGCAACCTTCCCGGCGCGACAGAGAAGATATCATGGTCGATGCCTACATACTGGAAAGGTCATAATATCATACATTTTGCAGCCCAGAAGAAGCATATCGGTCTGTATCCCGGGCCGGAGGCTGTATCTTTTTTCTCTGAGAAGCTGAATCAGGCAGGGCTGAAATTCAGTAAGGGATCGATTCAGATTCCTTATTCGGATATACTGCCATTGGAACTGATTGCCGAAATAGCGGAATGGTGCAGAGAGACCGGGAATCACGCATGAGTATTTCCGGGACCCGGACATTCGAGAGTTTAACATGCAGCATGAGCAGTGGCTATTCGGCGGCGAACAGTATACCGCTCCGGTGCTGAAGGTGATTGATGAGTTCATGGAAATGGCGGCAGTGGAATAAAACATGTTTTTATCTTATAATTAATTCGGATCTGTAGAGCTAAGAAGAACAGGTCAGGAAAGAGGTCGTGAATATGGATCAGCCAAAGAAAATTGAAGTCCGTGGAGCGCGTGTCCATAACCTGAAAAATATCGATGTGGATATCCCGCTGCATGGAATTGTCGGAATTGCAGGCGTATCCGGCTCCGGCAAGTCTTCACTGGCATTGGGGGTATTATACGCAGAGGGCTCGAGACGATATCTGGAATCTCTTTCTACATATACCAGACGGCGAATGACACAGGCTTCCAGAGCCGATGTTGACGAGGTTCTGTATGTTCCGGCATCATTAGCCCTCCACCAGAGACCGGGTGTTCCGGGTATCCGGTCGACCTTTGGCACCGGGACGGAACTGCTTAATAGCCTTCGCCTCATGTTTTCCAGGCTTGCTTCGCATCGCTGCCCGAACGGTCACTATGTGAAGCCGGGCTTTCAGGTAGCCCTCATGCAGGAGATCATTTGCCCGGAATGCGGGGAACACTTTTACGGTCCCGGCGCTGAGGAGCTGGCCTTCAACTCACAGGGGGCCTGCAAGTGCTGCGGAGGCACCGGCACGGTCAGAACTGTAGATCGAAGCACGTTGGTCCCGGATGAGAGCATCTCAATCGATGACGGGGCTGTAGCGCCGTGGAATTCTCTCATGTGGTCACTTATGACCGACGTATGCCGCGCAATGGGTGTGCGTACAGATATCCCGTTTAAAGACCTGACGCAAGAAGAGAAAGAGATCGTCTATGACGGACCAATGGTGAAGAAGCATATCTTTTACCGGCCTAAGAAAGCGGACACGGCGACTGCCGGGGAGATGGATTTCACCTATTACAGCGCAACGGCTACGGTGTTAAATGCTCTGAATAAAGTCAAAGATGAAAAAGGCATGAAAAGGGTAGAAAAGTTTCTCAAGGAGGAAGTCTGCCCGGAGTGCCATGGCACAAGATTGTCGGAAGAGGCAAGAGCGCCGCGGCTCATGGGTATATCCCTCGACGAAGCCTGTAAGATGACCCTGAAAGATTCCGTCAGGTGGGTGAAAAACGTGCCGGCTTCCCTTCCGGAAGAAATGAGGCCGATGGCACAGAACATCTGCGAGTCTTATCTTGAGGTAGCAGCGAGACTGATGGATCTCGGTCTTGGCTACCTCACGCTGGACAGAGCATCTTCCACCCTGTCCACAGGTGAGCGGCAGCGCATGCAGCTTGCCCGGGCGGTGCGCAACAGGACAACGGGGGTCCTGTACGTTCTGGATGAACCTTCCATCGGTCTGCACCCGGCAAATATTGTCGGACTGAACGGTGTCATGCACGACCTGGTAAGGGACGGGAACTCTGTTCTGCTGGTCGACCATGACACGCAGATCCTGAAGGAATCGGACTGGCTCATTGAGATGGGGCCGGAAGCCGGGGCAAAGGGCGGTACGGTCATCGCTGAAGGAACCGTAAGGGACATTGAAAACGATGATAATTCCGTCATCGGCGGGTATCTTGCCGGAAGACAGAATCCCATCCGGCGCAGCAGCGGAACAGATACATTTGCAAATGATGAGATCCGCATGGAGACCGATCAGATACACACGGTCAGACCCCTCTCGGTCCGCATTCCTAAGACAGGACTTACCGTGATCACCGGAGTGTCGGGATCAGGTAAAACAACATTGATCCTGGAGAGCCTTGTTCCTGCGCTGGATGCTCTCTGCAACGGCAAAAAGATGCCGGAGCATATAAGGTCGATCGAGGCAGAAGGCATTAAACATGTCAAGCTGATTGACGCAACCCCGATCGGTATCAATGTTCGCTCTACCGTTGCCACATACGCGAATGTACATGATGAGCTGCGGAAAATTTACGCAAGAACTAAATCCGCAAAGCAGAATGGATATAAGGCAGGGGATTTTTCTTATAACACGGGATCGCTCAGGTGCCCGGTCTGTGACGGGACGGGGCAGATCTCGCTGGATGTTCAGTTCCTGCCGGACGTGAATATTCCATGTCCCGAATGTCGGGGCACCCGCTATAGCAACGAGGCTAAGAGAATCCGTTATAAAAACAAATCCGGTCAGGAGTGCTCTCTGCCGCAACTCATGGATATGGACGTCAATTCCGCGCTGGATTTCTGTAAGGAAATGAAGACGGTAAAACCGAGGCTGGAGATCCTGCGGGATCTCGGTCTCGGCTACCTGACGCTCGGCGAAGAAACACCGGGACTTTCCGGAGGCGAAGCGCAGAGACTGAAGCTTGCGTCTGAAATGGGACGGCAGCAGGATGATTCGGTTTTCGTTTTCGACGAGCCGACTATAGGCCTGCATCCGAAAGATGTGGAAACGCTGCTCGCAGTATTCCGGACGCTGATCGACCACGGCGCGACTGTCATTGTGATCGAGCACGATCTGGATGTGATCCGATCAGCGGACTATATAATTGATATGGGACCGGGAGGCGGTGAAGACGGAGGCCGGATCGTCGCGTGCGGCAGGCCGGATGAAATCAGGCAGTGCAGTGAAAGCATAACCGGAAAATTCATTTGATTCTGCTTCATAGAAGCAGTTGGATATTGACATTCCCCCAAAGCCCTATATAATAGGGTTTGTGGAGATTAGTTAAACAATTTTCACAAAAACCAATACAGGAATTCTTCGGGGCGGGGTGCAAGTCCCCACCGGCGGTATAGTCCGCGACCACCTTCGGGTGAATGAATCGGTGACGCGCGAGCGCGAATTCCGATACCGACAGTATAGTCTGGATGTGAGAAGAAGCATATTTTTGAGTGTGCGCAAAGCCCCGGATCGCATGATCCGGGGCTTTCTTTCGTAGAACTCCTGGAAAACAGATGGCCGTAAGGCCGCAGTTACATTTAAGGAGGAGATTTCTATGTCAACAAAGGAAACAGTTATGCAGAGAAACACACAGTCGACCCGTGTACGCACTTTGGCAGCCTGCGGCATGTTCGCGGCCATCGCTGCGGTACTCATGTTCATCGAGTTCCCGCTCCTGATCGCGCCGTCTTTCTACAAACTAGACTTCTCTGAAGTCCCGGTCATGATCGGCACCTTCTGCTACGGCCCGATCGCCGGCATTGCCATTGAATTCATCAAGATCGCAGTCAAGACGGTCATCAAGGGAACCCAGACAGCGTTTGTCGGCGAGTTCGCCAATTTCGTCATCGGCTGCTCTCTTGTTGTGCCGGCGGGCATTATCTATCAGTGGAAGAAGACAAAGAAGAGCGCGATCATGGGCATGGCATTAGGTACGATCATCACAGCCATCGTCGGCTGCTTTATCAACGCGTTCGTCCTTCTGCCGACATACGCGACTGCGTTCGGCATGCCTGTCGAAGCGATCGTGGGAATAGGAACGGCGATTAATGCGTCTGTTACGGACCTTGCTACATTTGCAATCCTGCTCGTCGCGCCGTTCAACATTGTAAAGGGTGTGCTCGTGAGCATCGTCACGTTCCTTCTCTATAAGAGAATCAGCAGCCTGGTAAAGGGTGCTAAGTATTAATATATTTAGGATTTCTCTCCCAACGAAAAAAGAAGTTTGAGGGGTCTCTTTCGGGGATATATCTTACGGTAAGGTTCTGTATGCTGAAAACTCAGTGTGCAGAACCTTTTCCATATGCACGACTATTTTGCGTCAGAGATTAAAACAATTGCCGAAATTTTCAGTCTATGTTAGACTATCAATATGGGAAACTATGCGACAAAACAGGTGAGGCGCACTATGCCAAGACGAAAGAAAATGTCAAAGAAAGCGCGTATCGAGGGACTCCGGAATTACCGGATCCGGGCGATACGACTGCTTTTCCTGATGGTCGTCCTTGTCGGACTTGTAGGTATCATTGAATACAGGGTAAAGGCAATCACGACGGTAGACAATTTAACATTGAACTATCAGACGGATCCGACCGGCATTGAGAGTGACGGAGAGTTCATTTTCGGCTGGAAACTGAACTCTGTTCATCGCGGCGCGGTGCAGAATACCTACAGCATTGACGTCTACGAGGGCAGCGAGCGCGGGCCGCTCGTCTGGTCGAGCGGAGTCGTAAAGAGCAGCGAATCCGGTCTGGTCAGAGAGACCTATCTGGGGCTTGAAAAAGAGAAAAAATACGTGTGGACTGTCACCGTGGAGCCCAGTGAGGGTTGGAAAGTGAAATCCGCTCCGGCCACTTTTATCACGGACACTGACTTTGCCGACGCGGGTTGGATCATTCCGGAGCAGGGCGGTAAAAACGAAGGCGCGCCGATTCTTAGGACCGAGCAGAAGCTGAAGAACATGCGGATCGAAGGAGCCTATCTGTATGTCTCTGCGATGGGTGTATACAACGCTTACATCAACGGTGAGAAGGTCCTTGGGCAAAACGGTACGGAATACCTGATGGCGCCCGGCTGGACTGACTACAATTCTTATGTGAATTACCAGACGTATGATGTCACGGATATGATTGGCGGACGTTTCCGCGGGGGCGATGCCGTCATCGGAATCGAGCTCGGCAACGGCTGGTACGCGGGAGAGATCGGCCGGATGGCGAACTACGGACCGGCCTTCGGCCCTGATAATTCCGCAAATGAACTCGGAGCTATCGCAAGGCTCATGATTCGCTATGCCGACGGTTCGACGCAGGTGATCACTACCGGTGAGGACAACTGGTATTCGAGCACAGACAGTCCGACCAGGTCCAATGATCTCTATTCCGGCGAGGTCTATGACGGCGTCGTCGTTGACAGAGAGAAGGGTTGGAACGAGCCTGATTACGAGATGGGTGTCGCAGCGTGGAGCGGCGTCGAAGCCGGCGAGTACCGCGGCGATCTGAGATCCTCCCAGGCAGGACTTATCCGCATCGCGGATGAGCTTTTGCGGGAACCGGTCAGCGCATATACCTACAATGATTCTGAAAATGAAACACCGGTGACTTCAGGGGCCGATTTCGGAGCGGTCGTTCCGCATGAGGCAGACCCTGACAAGGATATTACTCTGGCTGCCGGGGATAAACTCATCGTCGATTTCGGTCAGGTCGCGTCCGGCTCTGTGGACATGACTGTGAGCGGAACGCCGGGAACTATGATCAATATTCGCCATGCCAACATGCTGAACGACGGCATGGCCAGAGCGAAAACGACACAGATCACCCCGGATGAGGACGTCCTGGCAGACCGAAGTGAAACGACGGAATATGAAGAGGTTTCGTTCGTGAACGAACCCCTTATCGGCTCCTCGGAAGAAGAGCAGTACGAGGAGGGGATCGTCGGTTCCTCGGAAGAAGAGCAGTACGAGGAACAGTACGAGGAACAGTACGAAGAGGAATCTGCCGACTATTCCGAAGAGGAGCAGCAGGAGGAGAAATCTGCCGGCTCTTCGGAAGAAGAACAGTACGAGGCCGGAGCCGAAGGCGTCTCTTCGGATGTTCAAAGCGGTACCGAGTCCGGCCCGGCTGACACGGAATCAGGGCTCGCCGCGTCGGATACGTCCGGCGACACGAACGATGCGGAATTTGAGGCATATCTTGAATCGCTTCTCCGTGAAAATGAGGTCGATACGACCGGTCCCAGAGGATCCCTGTATGTCGGTGATTACGGCAGCGCTCAAGCGACCGATATCTACCGTATAGGCACGCAGAAAGATGAGAGATACCGCTCAGTATTCACGTATCAGGGATTCCGCTATGTCGAGATAACCGCGGACGCGGAAATAACCATTAAAAGAATCTCGGCAGCTACCTACACCAGCCTCGGCGCAAGGACCGGCTTTATTGAGACTGACAATGAGCAGGTGAACCGACTGTTCGAGAACGCTGCATGGAGCCAGTTGTCATCGTTCCTCTCTGTGCCGGTGGACAGCCCGCACGGGGATGTCCGCACATCTTACACCGCTGACGCAGAAGTGTTCTCTGTGACGGGATTGTACAATTTCGACTCCTACGCATTCTACAATAACTATGTGGACATTCTCGCGGACGGAGAAAAAGGGATCGAGGCACCGAAGGCCAACGCAGCTATCAGCCGTATGAAGGCTGCGGGCTACGGCGACGCGGTAATCATTATCCCGTGGCAGATATATCAGCAGACCGGTGACACGTCCCTGATCGAAAAGTATTTCGGCGAGATGGACAGTTACATGGATACGGTCAGCGAGCAGGGCTATGACACTGGCATACTCGCGGAGCGGCTTGGCATCCGCGGCGCTTCTCTGCAGTGCGTCAATCAGATTTACCGCCTGTACACATCTCTGATCATGCAGCTCATGGCGCAGCTGAACGGCAGCGGCAATAAGCTCGGCAAGTATCAGCAGATGTTCGGACAGGGCAGGGAGGCATTTATTGAGAAATATGTGGACGTGAGCGGCAATATCCTGTCCTCGACGGCTGACGGGGTGACCCGGGCGGCGGACGGCAGCGCGGTCATTGACAATTCGCAGACCGCTATCATATGGGCGCTGAAGCTGTCCCTCTACAATACAGCCGAGCAGAGAGACCACATGCTGGGTCTTCTCGCTTCGGATTTCAGGAACACGAATCATGCGATGAGGACCGGTGAGCCAGAGAATTCTCTGACGATCGGGATCACGGATCTGCATGTGCTTCTCCCGGTACTCTCGGACAACGGACAGACAGATCTGGCCTATGAGATCCTTCTGAGGCTCGGTGAAGATTCCTGGGTGAGTGAGGTGGAGAACGGCGCGACGACCATGTGGAACCGTAGCGGGGCTTACACGAAGGACGGCGGATTCGATGAGTCCGGTGAGATTTCTTTCAACAGCTACGCGCAGGGCTCGTTTGCCGAATGGATGTACCGCTACATGGCCGGCATCACGCAGGAGTCATCGGAACCGGGATTCTCGAAGATTATTCTTCAGCCGCTAGTGGACGGTCAGGGAAGAATCAATCATGTAAAAGGAAGTTTTGATTCTCGCTGCGGAACCATTGTCTCCGAGTGGTCAGCGGAAGGCGGCAGGATGACTGAGTATACGTGCAGCATTCCTGCCGGCGCGGAGGCGGTCCTGTATCTGCCGGTCAGCGAGACTGAGGCACAGGGCATCAAGCTGATGAAAGGCGCGTCCTTCATCGAGATGGATGTAAGGAACGGCATAAGATGCGCGAAGTTCGAGCTGAGGCCCGGCGAATATACATTTGCTGTGAGCAAATGACGCATGCCGAGTTGGCGCTTGACACTGCGCCCCGGCGGTCGTAAAATAAAAATCGGAACGAAGGTGTTTCAGGGTCTGGGACTCTGGCACCTTCTTTTTTTAAATACGAAAATGAGATGCGGACCCTTGCGGTCCGGCAGTGAGGAGGAATAATTAATGGGTCGTTACGCTGCGAAAGATATAGTAAATATGGTCAGGGAGGAGGATGTCGCTTTCATCCGTCTCCAGTTCACGGATCTGTTCGGTACATTAAAGAATGTCGCAATCACTCCGGCGCAGCTCCTGCGGGCTCTCTCCGGCAAGGTCATGTTCAACGGATCTTCAATCGAGGGATTTGCCCGCATTGAGGAGTCGGATATGTTCCTGGTGCCGGATCTGGATACATTTGCAATTTTTCCATGGAGACCGCAGCAGGGCAAGGTCGCGAGAATGATCTGTAATGTCAGGCGCACTGACGGGAAGCCGTTCGAGGGCGACTCGAGGTATGTACTGCAGAAGGCAATCGAGGACGCGGCGAAGGACGGTTATACTCTTGATGTCGGCACCGAGTGCGAGTTCTTCCTGTTTCAGACGGATGACGAGGGAAATCCGACGACGAACACTCGGGAGATGGCAGGCTATTTCGACCTCGGACCGATCGACTTCGGGGAGAACGCGAGGCGTGATATCGTGCTCACGCTCGAAGACATGGGGTTCGAGATCGAGACGAGTCACCACGAGGGCGCTCCCGCTCAGCACGAGGTGGATTTTCACTATGATGAAGCGCTCAAGACGGCGGACAATATTCAGACCTTCCGCCTGGCGGTCAGAACTATAGCGCGCCAGCACGGCCTGCACGCGACTTTCATGCCGAAGCCGAGAGCGGGGGTGGACGGATCCGGCATGCACCTCAATTTTTCTCTGCATGATATGAATGGGAAAAATATATTTGCCGATCCGGATCATCCGGAGGAGATCTCCGAGGAGGCCATGTACTTTATCGGAGGTATCATGAGGCATATTAAGGGCATGAGCGCGATCCTGAATCCGCTGGTGAACTCCTACAAGAGACTTATTCCGGGATACGAAGCTCCGGTCTACATTTCGTGGGGTGAGCAGAATCGCAGTCCGCTCATCCGCATCCCATATGCGGATTCGGAGGAGGGCAGGCGTATTGAGCTGAGGAGCCCGGACCCGGCGGCCAATCCTTATCTGGCTCTTGCCGTGTGTCTCAAGGCAGGCCTTTGGGGAATCCGCAACAAGATCATGCCTCCGTCACCTGTCAGAGGAAACGTTGCAGCTCTCACGGCAGCTGAGCGTGCGAACCTCGGAGTGGAGGAGCTTCCGTCAACGCTGATCGAAGCTGTGAATGAGCTCGACAGAGATGAATTCATCAGGGAAGCGCTCGGACATCACGTGTGTACCAAGTATATCGAAGCCAAGAAGAGAGAATGGGCTGAGTATTCCGAACAGGTATCCGAGTGGGAGATAAGGCAGTATCTGAATAAAATCTGAGGTGCTTTCTCAAAGTTGCCTTAGGATTTTTGATGTGATCAGGGGGACTGCCGGTGGTTAATATAATAGTGGTTTTTCGCAAATTAGATGACGCGAAGAAAATAAGAAGTGTTCTTCAACGCCACGGATTTACGGTCACCGCCTGCTGCAGCACCGGATTGCAGGCAATCGGTCTGTTTGATGACCTGCGGAACGGAATTGTGATCTGTGGGTATCAGATGTCAGATATGCTGTACACGGAGATTCGGGAGAATCTGCCGGAAGATTTCCAGATGCTGCTCATGGCGCGGGAGAACCTTCTGCCGCAGCTGGTGGATAACGATCTGGTATGTCTGCCGATGCCTGCCCGGGCAGGCGACCTCGTGCAGACGGTCGCGATGATGCAGAACGCGGTGGAGATCCGGGTAAAGAAGAGAAAATCCCGCCCGAAGGCGAGATCTAAAGAGGATATGGAAGCCCTTTCGGCTGCCAAGGCGCTCCTCATGGCAAGAAACAATATGACGGAGCCGGAGGCTCACAGGTATATACAAAAAACAGCGATGGATACGGGAACATCGCTGGTGGAGACAGCCCAGATGGTGCTGGATCTCTT
>JAFWIM010000125.1 GCA_017514845.1 Lachnospiraceae bacterium | reverse complement strand
CGGCCGGCCGCAAGCGGTCCGAAAGGGGAAACCGGCACGACGGTCAAATATCAAAAGACCCGGAGGGGCTTAAAGCCCGAAGGGCTTTGATACCACCTCCATAGGACGCGGTTCAGCACCGCATGGGGGTGGAGGTTCATATCGCCGATCTCTACAGAACAGCGAACTTGCCCACGGACGGCTATGTCGTAACGTACAATGACGGGTCGAGCGCCGTTGCTGTAGGGGGCAGCCTGACACATCCGAACGACCTGGGCATGGAAAAAATTGCCGGGAGGATAATAGATATTCTGAAACTGTAATACGACAGCCCCGTAATCGGTAAGGAGATGTCCATAACCGTTTTATACGAGCCGAAGGCGGGGATAATTGAGGAACGAAAAACTCCTGACTATTGTTGGCTGCAATGATAATCAGGAGTTTTTTCCGTCATCCTGGAATAATCAATATAGCGGGACTTGAATTGTCCGGTCACAGCCGCCCTGCTGCGCAAGTCCATATTGACTTGGCAGAACGAATGTTCTATAATTGCCTCAACGGGGATCAATACAGGGGGTGTCATGTCTACAACACAATTCACTTTTATTGCAATACTTCTGTTCGCGGTGCTGGTCCTGCTTGCTCTGCTTCTTTTTCAATACTCAAAAGGCAGGGCACAGAATGTTTCCGCGGAGCGAATCGAAGACCTTCAGGACGAACTTGTCCGCATCGGAGAGCAGGTCCAGACGACCGCGCGAACGACAGCTGAGTACAACGCGCAGCTTCGAAGCGAGGTCAATACAGCCCTCCGCGACGGCCTTTCCGAACAGTCCCGCCAGCAGAGGGAAATGTCGATTATTGTCTCGGAGCAGATGCTCTCCGCGTCCAGGAATCAGACCGATTCACTGCTCAAACTGCAGGACAGCGTCACCCGCACGCTGACGGAATCGATGGATCGCCTCCAGTCTTCCAATGAGGAAAAACTTGATCAGATTCGGGGCGTCGTCGATGAGAAACTGGATAAGACGCTGAACGAGCGCCTTGACACGAACTTTAAGATGGTCGGAGACCAGCTTGGTCTTCTCTACAAGTCTCTCGGGGAACTCCAGGCCCTCTCCAGCGGTGTGAGCGATCTGAATCGCACACTTGCAAATGTCAAGACTCGCGGAGTCTGGGGCGAAGTCCAGCTCGGACGCATCCTGGAGCAGACGATGACGAAGTCCCAGTATGCGGTCAACGTGGTCACTAAGCCGAATTCAGATGACCGTGTGGAGTACGCCGTTCTCTTTCCGGCCCAGGATGGGAGCGGAGAGCAGGTCTATCTGCCAATAGATGCCAAGTTCCCCTCCGACATCTATAACCGGATCATTGAGGCAGGGGAGAGCGGCGATGCCAAAGCCGTGGCCGCGGTGAACCAGGAGCTAAAGGTAAGGATTCTTGATGAGGCTCGCACCATTCGTGACAAGTATTTAAGCCCGCCGCACACGACCAATTATGGCATCATGTTCCTGCCGACGGAAGGCCTGTACGCCGAGGTTCTTCGGATCGACGGTTTGACAGAGAAATGCCAGCAGATCGGCGTGATCGTGGCAGGTCCTACAACAATCACAGCCATCCTGAACAGCCTTCAGGCAGGCTTCCGCAATGTTGCTCTTTCTAAAAAGAGCTTTGAGGTCATGAAGCTTCTCGAGGCGGTGAAGACGCAGTTTGCCAAGCTCGATGATGAGGTCGAGCGCACTCAGAAGAAGCTGTCTGACGCCACAAAATCTACAGACCGGCTGCGTCACAGAACGGAGCTCATCCAGCGTCGGATGCGAAATGTCACGGAGCTCGACTCGGCGGAGGCGAGACGGCTGCTGGATCTGGAGTCTGAAGATTCGGATACGAGTACTTTTGACTGAGGGATTTTCGCAGGAAAGATATTTATATGGAACGAAAATACATCGCGATCGATTTAAAATCATTCTATGCCTCGGTCGAGTGCGCTGACAGAGGACTGGACCCACTGACGACGAATCTCGTCGTAGCGGATGAGAGCAGAACGTCAAAGACGATCTGCCTTGCTGTGTCCCCGTCCCTGAAAGCGCTGGGGATTCCGGGTCGTGCCCGCCTTTTTGAGGTCATTCGAAAGGTGGAAGAGGCCAATGAACTGCGCCGTCTCAAAGCACCCGGCCACACATTTTCCGGGAAGTCCGTACATGATTATGAATTGAAGGCTGACCCATCTATGGCTGTCGACTATGTGATTGCCAGACCGAGGATGTCCCACTATATCGAGTGCAGTACCAAAATATATAATACGTATCTAAAGTACGTCGCCCCGGAAGACATGCATGTCTATTCCATTGATGAAGTCTTCATCGACGCGACGTCCTATCTTAAAGCCTACAAAATGACCGCGCATGAGCTCGCAATGACCATGATACGGGAGGTCCTTAAGGAGACCGGCATCACTGCGACAGCGGGAATCGGGACAAATCTCTACCTCAGCAAGATTGCGATGGATATAGTCGCAAAGCATATGCCGGCGGACAAGGACGGGGTCCGGGTGGCTGAGCTCGATGAGATGAGTTATAGAAGGCAGCTTTGGGAGCACAGACCGATCACGGATTTCTGGCGTGTCGGCCGGGGCTATGCGAGGCGCCTTGAGGAGCAGGGACTCTACACGATGGGGGATATAGCAAGGTGCTCCGTCGGGCAGCCCGGTCAGTATTATAACGAAGAGCTTCTGTATCGTATATTCGGCATCAATGCCGAACTGCTTATTGATCACGCCTGGGGCTGGGAGCCCTGCACAATGGCGGATATAAAAGCTTACAAGCCGGAGTCGAACAGCATCGGCAGCGGTCAGGTCCTGCAGTGTCCCTACACTGCGGACAAGGCTCGCATTGTCATGAGGGAGATGGCCGATGCGCTGTCCCTTGATCTGGTCGACAGAGGCCTTGTGACCGATCAGATATTCATCAACATCGGTTATGACGCGACATCGCTCACAGAACCGGCTATACGCGCAAAGTATAAGGGTCCTGTGACCAATGACTGGTACGGCAAGCGGGTCCCCAAGATGGCGAGGGGCACCGTCAATCTCGGATCGAAGACATCCTCATCGAGGGTCATTATCGACGCCGTCTCCGGACTCTATGATTCGATTGTGCACCCGGACTTGCTTGTGCGCCGCATGTTCATCACCGCTGGCCGCGTCATCCCTGAATCAGAAGCGAGGACAGAGGAAGTCTACGAGCAGATGGATCTTTTCACCGATTACAAAGCGATCGAGAAGAAGAAGGAAGCCGAGAAGGCGGAGCGCGAACGGGAGAAAAAGGTTCAGCAGGCTTTGATGGACATCAAGAAGAAGTATGGAAAGAACGCGATTGTTCGCGGCCTCAACATGCAGGAGGGCGCGACGGGCATGGAGCGGAACGCGCAGATCGGCGGCCACAAGGCATAGTGCCGGCAAAATTGCTTCACATGTGCCGATTACCGAAGAAACGGAGAACAAAAGCGCTATTGGAGAAAATGTATGACAGGACCCTACGATGATATCATAAACCTCCCACATCATGTGTCTGTGTCCCACCCTCATATGCCAAACATAGAGAGGGCGGCCCAGTTCTCCCCTTTTGCCGCTCTGACGGGATTCGAGGGAGCGATAGAGGAGACCGCAAGATTGACAGATGATCAGAAGGATATTTCGGACAGTGAGAGGGAAAAACTGGATGCTGCGCTTGCCGGTCTTATGCGGAATCCGGACCCGAAGGCGGACGTGAAGATCACGTATTTTGTGCCCGATGCCAGAAAGGACGGCGGCGAGTACGTGACGGAGCGCGTCAGGATCCGCCGCGTGGACACCAACTCTCGTGAGATCATTACGACAGACAAGAGAAGGATCGCAATCGATATGATATTGAGTCTCGATGATGAATAAACCGGAGGGTTAGACAAGGTAGAGATAGAGTCACCCGTAGACAGTATTACGATCAATGACGCAATTTGCGGATAGCAATATCGCGTTAAGATGGAAGAAATACAACGTGGG
>JAFWIM010000124.1 GCA_017514845.1 Lachnospiraceae bacterium | reverse complement strand
TCATCGTGGCCACAGTCACGAAGTCCCCGAGACTTGTCATGCATTGGAGGGGAAAGACAATTGTCGATATCTCCCGCGATTTCCTTGATACCAACGGAGCTCATCAGGAGGCATCTGTCAAAGTAGATGTTCCGAATTTTGTCGACAGTGAGCTGAATCAGAATCCGTTCGTTCCGTCCGACGTCAATGACTCTGAAGGTATCAGAAACACATGGCTGAATACCCTCGCTGACCTCAACGTCTGCTCACAGAGAGGCCTTGTCGAGAGATTTGACGCATCGATCGGTGCGGGAACTGTCACCATGCCGTACGGCGGCCAGTATCAGCTGACAGAGACACAGGCAATGGCGGCTAAGGTTCCGGTCCTTGACGGAAAGACTGAGACTGTCACACTTATGAGCTACGGCTATGATCCGTACCTTATGAAGTGGAGCCCGTATCACGGTGCAGCCTGGGCTGTCACAACATCTGTTGCCAAGATTGCGGCGGCGGGCGGCGACGTATCGAAGATCCGCTTCACATTCCAGGAGTATTTCCGCAGGATGACAGAGGATCCGTCCCGTTGGAGTCAGCCATTTGCAGCGCTTCTCGGTGCTTATGCTGCCCAGATCGGCTTCGGCCTTCCGTCGATTGGCGGCAAGGATTCTATGTCGGGTACATTTGAACACATTGACGTTCCGCCGACACTCGTATCCTTCGCGGTCGATGTAGCTAAACTCGGCGACATTGTCACACCGGAATTCAAGAAAGCCGGCAGCAAGATCGTCTGGATCCGCGTGCCGCGCGATGAGTATCAGCTCCCGGTCTACAGCGGCGTTCTTGATGTATACGCAAAAGTCCGAGAGGACATGAAAGCCGGCCGTATTATTTCCGCTTACGCGCTGGAGCGCCACGGCATAGCCGAGGCGGTCAGCAAGATGGCGTTCGGCAACAGGCTTGGTGTCAAGATCGAGCACGATCTCGATCCGAGAGATTTCTTCTCACCGGCATACGGCGACCTTCTCGTCGAGGTGGCTGACGGTCAGGTCGGAAATCTTGTATCTTCCTACAGAGTGATCGGCGAGGTTACATGCGACGATACATTCCGTTACGGCAACGCTGCCATCGCCCTCGATGAAGCTCTCGGCAGCTGGATGGGCACGCTCGAAGGCGTCTTCAAGACACGCACGACAGATGACAGATCCGAGGTAGAATCTGAGGTCTATGACGGCGGCAGTGTATACATTTGCAAGAACAAAGTGGCAAAACCGCACGTATTCATTCCGGTCATGCCGGGCACCAACTGCGAGTATGATTCCACCAAGGCATTCGAGCGCGCGGGCGCAACGGTCACCACGACTGTATTTAAGAACCTCACAGCGGAGGATATCCGTGAGTCAGTGAAGGAATTCGAGAAGCAGATCGAGCAGGCTCAGATCATCATGTTCCCGGGCGGATTCTCCGCGGGCGATGAGCCGGACGGCTCCGCGAAATTCTTTGCGACAGCTTTCCAGAACGCTGCCATCAAGGAGGCGGTCATGAAGCTGCTTGGTGAGCGCGACGGTCTCGCGCTCGGCGTATGCAACGGCTTCCAGGCCCTGATTAAGCTCGGCCTTGTACCATACGGCGAGATCGTCGGCCAGCAGGTGGATTCCCCGACGCTGACCTACAACACGATCGGCCGCCATATTTCACACATGGTCTACACGAAGGTCATGACGAACAAGTCTCCGTGGCTTCAGCTTGCGGAACTCGGTGGTGTTTATGTAAACCCGGCTTCCCACGGCGAAGGCCGATTTGTTGCGCCGCAGGAGTGGATCGACAGGCTGTTTGCAAATGGTCAGGTCGCCACCCAGTACTGCGACCCGTTCGGCAATGTCTCCATGGACGAGGAATGGAATGTCAACGGCTCCTACGCTGCAATTGAAGGTATCACATCCCCGGACGGCCGAGTGTTCGGCAAGATGGCTCATGTGGAGCGCCGCGACGACGGCGTCGCCATCAATATTTACGGCGAGCAGGATCTTAAGATCTTTGAGGCTGGTGTGAAGTACTTCAGATAATCCGAGTTTGCAGGGAATCGGTGAATAGTTTTATCAGCTTGTGCTGTACGTATGTGCTTCGCTCATGTCCTGCAAAAGTGACTAAGATAATAAGATAATTAAAAATCCCTCTCCCGCAAACTGGAGGGGGATTTTTATAGAGAAATGTCATAGGCCGAAAGTGCTGATCATCTGAGATTGGCAGTTGCCTTTGACAAAGAGGAGTAATGACAGAATATGGTTATATCAAAAGCCGCGCGGGATGAATATGAGTCTGTAAGATTCTTTTACCACTCAACGACCGACGCTCTGGAAGGGACAAAATATCATCCAAAGTGGCAGAAAGACATTTATCCGGCACAGGAAGACCTGCGAGATGCTATCGATAAGGGAGAATTATATATAGGACGGGTGGGCGACCGCATTGCGGCAGCCATGGTCCTGAATCAGCAGTACAACCCGGAATATGAGGATATCGTCTGGACAATGCCC
>JAFWIM010000123.1 GCA_017514845.1 Lachnospiraceae bacterium | reverse complement strand
TACATGGACGCAGAGACAGAAATAATTCGCATGGTGAGGGAGATATATCAGCGATTGATCACCGAGACCGGAGTGGAAGAACCGGAAGTCTGAATTTGAAAGGATGATTTGATGGCAAAGAAAAACAGAGATGTGGGATATGCAGTTGCACTGTTCGGCGCAAAAGGGGTCATCAGGATCCTGCTGTATGTCCTTGTAGCCATATTCTTTATTTCAATAGCGAGAATGTCCTATGTCTTCGGGTACTCGATTTTTAATGAGCAGCCGATAGCGTCGGAGCCGGGGCAGGACGTCCTCGTTGAGATCCCGGAGGGAGCTTCGACCAGGGATATCGCTGATATTCTGGTAAAGAATGACCTTGTCGAGAGCCGATGGATATTCATCGCTCAGGAACGGCTGTCCTCCTATCATGGTCAACTCCAGAGCGGGACGTATCTTCTCAACACATCCGAGAAACCTACGGAGATGATGCGGATACTCGCAGGGATAGATACTGAGGGCCAGCCGGGATCAGGCTCGTCCGGAGAAGAAGAACAAGAGAAATAATATTGGGACGGTTCTTGTGACCTGTGCAGGGAAGATGGCACATGGGCAGCGGAACCGTCCTTGTAACGTAAGGGAAAGAAAAGCGCCGGAGCGGTCATTTAGGGCTCGCAATGCAGCCGAGATAGAAGAGCGCCGGAGCGCTTATGGGTCTACAATGGATAGAATAGAGAGAATGCATACATTTCTGGCCTCCATGGATACGGGAAATTCGGATTTTCTGAACCGTCTTGAGGAGGAGGCCACGGCCTCGTATGTTCCGATCATACGCAGGGAAACCCAGAGCGTCCTTCGGGTCCTGCTCGCCGCTGTGAGACCGAAGCGTATACTCGAGGTGGGCTGCGCTGTCGGTTTTTCCGCAATTCTTATGTGCGAGAACTCTGACGCGCACATCACGACAATCGAGAATTATGAGAAGAGAATAGGACCTGCCGGGGAGAACTTTAAGGCAGCGGGGGTGAGCGACCGCGTGGACCTCATCTTTGGCGATGCCCAGAATGTACTTCCGACACTTGCGGGGCCTTATGATTTGATTTTTATGGACGCTGCCAAGGGTCAGTACATACACTTCCTGCCGGAAGTTATGCGGCTCCTCGCTCCCGGCGGCATGCTGCTCAGCGACAATGTGCTGCAGGATGGGGATATTCTTGAGTCCCATTACGCGGTGGAGCGCAGAAATCGAACAATTTATAAGCGAATGAGAGAATACCTGCACGAGATCACCCACAGGGACGACCTTGTGACGACGATACTTCCGATCGGCGACGGGCTCGCCGTATCAGTGAAGAAGTGAATAACGGAGGATTTATGAAAAGACCGGAACTGCTTCTCCCGGCGGGGAGCCTTGATGTTTTGAAAGTGGCCGTGCTCTACGGAGCGGACGCCGTATATATTGGAGGAGAAGCCTTCAGCTTAAGGGCCAAGGCAACCAACTTTACGAGAGAGGAGATGAAGGAGGGGATTGCATTTGCACACGCACACGGAGCCAAAGTGTACGTGACCGCCAATATATATGCCCACAACAGCGATCTTTCGGAGGCTGAAAGGTATTTCAGGGGGCTCGCGGAAGATATAAAGCCGGATGCGGTCCTTGTAGCGGATGCAGGCATGTTCGCGCTGGCCCGCCGGGTCGCGCCGGAGCTTGAGCTCCACATCAGCACGCAGGCCAACAGCACGAACTATGAGACCTGCCTCTTCTGGCACAGTCTCGGGGCTTCCCGAATCGTCACTGCCAGGGAGCTCTCACTTCGGGAGATTAAAGCGATCCGTGAGAGAATACCGGATGATCTCGAGATAGAAGTCTTCGTCCACGGCGCTATGTGTATCTCCTACTCGGGAAGATGTCTCCTGTCTAATTATCTGGTCGGTCGGGACGCGAACCGCGGTCTCTGCACGCACCCTTGCCGCTGGAAATACGCGGTGGTCGAGGAGACGAGGCCAGGCGAGTACATGCCGATCGAAGAGAATGAGCGCGGGACCTACATATTTAATTCCAAGGATCTGTGCATGATCGAGCATCTGCCCGATCTCTACGACGCTGGTATAGACAGCTTCAAGATTGAAGGCCGGATGAAGACAGCGCTGTACGTGGCGACCGCGGCCAGGACCTACAGGCTGGCAATGGATGCCTTCGAGAAGGATCCTGCTCTCTATGAGAAAAATCTTCCCTGGTACAGGGAGCAGATCGCGGACTGCACCTACCGCAAATTCACGACCGGCTTCTTCTACGGCAAGCCGTCCGAGGAGGACCAGATCTACGACAATAATACCTATGTGAATGCATACACATTCCTGGGGATCGTGCGCGGGATCGATGATAACGGGTGCGCGGTGACGGAGCAGAAGAACAAGTTCTGTGTGGGTGACGTGATTGAAGTCATGAAGCCGGACGGCAGGAACATCGAAGTGCCGGTGCTCGCTATCTATGACGCGGATGGCAATGAGATGGAATCGGCTCCACATCCGAAGCAGGAGCTTCACATTAAAATCGAAGCGGATGTAATGCCGTGGGATATATTGCGCAAGAAGAATTGATGAAGGAAGCTGCAAAGCCTTAAGCTGAAAAATATGACAGTTCAGACAGGCTGCAGCGGAGTTCCAGTATCCGGCGCAAACATCATCTTCATCGAAAAACGCAGGTCCTTTCTGTGAGCTAAAAAAGCTAAAGCTTTTTGATCTCACAGGGAAGGACCTGCAATGTTTTTCTCACGAAGATGGATGCTTTGCCGCCGGAAACGAAATATCGTAACAGCCTGTCTGAACTATTGCCGAAAACCAAGTGAAGGGCTGTCACATTAAGGCGAGTCACCACTATATACGGCAGACTTTATTTGCAAATGTCTGCCATATATAGTGGTGACACCGTCTAATGCGACAGCCCCTCTCACTTCTGTGTCAATATTCGTTTATATCAGTCTTTCCTGTGTCTTGCCTTCAGTGTGACGCCGCGGTTCATATCACCCTCCGGACTTACGCCGAACTCGTAGTCATTGCCCGGCAGAATCGCGTTCAGCAGAATGCCTGCGATTGAGGCAATAGCCAGTGATGTGAGAGTGATGGATGTGCCGGCGATCTCGAAGGTGAGACCGCTTGAGAAACCAAGGCCGCAGACCAGGATGACGGCTGCGATGATCAGGTTTCTGCTGTTCGTGAGGTCAACACGGTTCTCTACGACGTTGCGGATACCGATTGCGGAAATCATACCGTAAAGGATGAAGCTTACGCCGCCGATGATGGAAGCCGGCATGGAGCCGATGATGCTTGCGAACTTGGGAACGAAGCTGAGCACTACGGCGTAGACAGCCGCGATGCGGATGACTGCCGGATCAAATACGCGGGAGAGCTCCAGGACACCTGTGTTCTCGCCGTAGGTCGTGTTGGCGGGACCGCCGAAGAAAGCCGAGAGCGCTGTGGCCAGACCGTCACCGACCAGTGTGCGGTGAAGACCCGGATCCTCAAGGAAGTTCTCGCCGACTGTCGCGGAGATCGCGGACATATCGCCGATATGCTCCATCATGGTCGCGATTGCGATCGGAGCCATGACCAGGATCGCGGTCAGGTTGAACTTGCAAATGATGAAGTCCGGAAGACCGACCCACGCCGAAGAAGCCGTGGAAGAAAAATCGATGATTGTGCTTCCGTCAGGATTCGTCATGCCTGCGAACTGCATAGCCAGTGCGACTGCGTAGGAGATCATGACGCCCATAAGGATCGGAATGATCTTGAACATGCCCTTGCCCCAGATATTGAAGACGATGATGACGACGAGAGCTACAAGCGCAAGGAACCAGTTGGTCTGCGCATTGTTGATCGCGCTGCCTGCCAGGGAGAGACCGATGCAGATGATGATCGGGCCTGTGACGACCGGCGGAAGGAAACGCATGACGCGCTTAACGCCTACGAGACGGATGACCAGCGCGAGCACCAGATACAAAAGACCTGCCACGACGATACCGCCGCATGCGTACGGCAGTTTTTCACCGTAGGTCATATCCGCGAATATACCGGAGTTGAGCTCGGCGACAGTTGCAAATCCGCCGAGGAATGCAAATGATGAACCGAGGAAAGCCGGGACCTTCAATTTGGCGCAGATATGGAAAAACAGTGTTCCAACGCCCGCAAAGAACAGTGTGACCTGGATGGAAAGCCCTTCGCCATGGAAATAGGAATTGACCAGGATCGGGACAAGAATCGTCGCACCGAACATTGCGAACATGTGCTGCAGGCCGAGAATGAGCATTTTGGGCATTCCGAGCTGTCTCGCGTCGTAGATGGCTCCATCTTTCTCAGTTGGTGTGTTACTCAAAATAAAACCTCCTCCTCTTTACGCGGGCCGCCTGTTGACCGGAACAGTTAGGCTTTGGTCTTTTCTGTCCGGATCTGCGGACCCTGATGTCAAAAAGTCTAGAACAAAATGCACCACATGAAAGAATATCACCAGTTTCTTTTCTTGTACAGCAAATCTTTCTTGAAATTCCTGCAAAATATTTGCTCTGCGTAACAGTTCGGACAGACTGCAGCCGAGTTCCAGGAACCGACAGCAAACATCATCTTCATCGAAAAACGTATATCCTGCCCTGCGAGCTTAGAAAATGCCACGGCATT
>JAFWIM010000122.1 GCA_017514845.1 Lachnospiraceae bacterium | reverse complement strand
TTTCCCGGCGCGCACGCGCTCGACATGATAACTGACTTCTGTTCCCCTGTCCATAATTACCTCCTGAACTTTCATATCTCTTCAGTCGCAAAAGAACCGGAGAGGCGGAAAGCCTCCCCAGCAAGGAATTAAGTATGCAGCATTATCTCATATTATCGGAACCGCTGCGCGAACCGATAATCATAATTCGGGAGTTCCTTACGGAACTTACACGTTTCCCGGTCATGCAATCTCCACGTCTCTGGTCATACTGCCCTCGAGCGGAACAGGTATATATGCCGTTCTTGTGCAGACAGTAAGTTTCACTTGGTGATGCCCTTTGGAAAGGCCGCCATCTTTAAGCACGCGTACTGTTCCGGGTGTGCCGTACTCCCACTTGATTGCGCTGACTGTTTCCATTTCCTTAAGCGTGAACCAGTCGATCCCGTCGGGGGTAAAGCGGATATCTTCCTCCGGAACTTCCTCCCCGTCAACGGCTACCTTGAGGTAGTTGATCATGGAGAGCGGGATACCTCTGTAATAAGTGATGTGTGTCTGCATCTCGTATCCGATCACCTTGCCGTTTTCTGCCACATTCTTACATGTATCTTTGATAAAAACATTTCCGTCAAACATTTTTCTCCTCCTCTCATCCCTCAATTTCTTTGATATATCTCTGGATCATCTTCTGATGTGCTGTGACCTGCCGCACCTCGGGGATCTCATGATCCGGAAGTACCCAGCGGTTTCCTTCGTATTCGGTGGAAACATAGCCGTTGTAGCCGTGGTCGTGGAGATACTGCAGAATCTCTTTGTAATCGATACTGTACTCGTCACCCTCATCTGTCATCTCATAGAGCTTGAAGTGTACGTGCTTGATATATTTAGCCAGAGAATCCAGTTCCTCAAGCTTTCGGTTCTCATAGCCGCTGATATTTGCCGCGTAGAAGCCGTCTGCCGGGCTCTTGATCAGGGATCTGAGCTTTGGATCCATGCCGTCCTTGGACTTAAGATTAAGCTGGAAGAAATCTGTACCTGCTGCAAAAACCTCATCTGTGTACTTGATGATATCGGGGTTGAGATTGCCCATGACAGCTGCAATGTAGTTAGTCATGACGCGGGGTGCTCTCTTCATGTAAAGACTGGTGTCAGGAACGATGCCGACGTAAGGGGAATCAAGGCGCAGCATCTCTTCTATGTACTCGTCTGTCTTCCTGACGCCGAAGCCGAGACCGGCGTGAATCTCTATGTTGAGGGATACATCGTTCTCAATTGCTGTCTCAAGGCAGGGCTCGATGATCCAGGCGGGGACCATGGATACAAGACGGATGGTCTTGAAACCGAGGCGGTGCGCCATGACAATCTCTTTTTTAATCAGAGAGATGCACTCGCGCTTTGTGAGCTCCCTGTTCTTGAACATATTTGTGTTGAGGAATACATCGTCGCATGCAAGGCCGATGCCATATTTCTTTACCAGAGCGTTCCACATCTGATATGTCTCTTCTGAGGGTTCCGGTGTTCCGTGGAGCATCTGATCAGGCAGAAGCTCGATTCCGTCAGAGCCGAGGCTCTTCACAAATGCAATGATTTCTTCCAGATTCATCTTTCCCTGTAAATACTGATACTGTAAGCTGTAAAGACTTACGCTTGCTTTAATTCCCATGATATTGCCTCCTTATTCTGTTCACAGCTCCTGATGTGATTTCTTTTTATTCTTCGTTCTTTTGTAAATATTTTACTGACGACGACGCAACTTTACTTTTCTGCATATTCCGAAAAAGTGTTGTTTCTTGCAAGCCGATCCTCGCCTTTGCGCCTCGGTGCAACAATTACTCGTGCTTATTGCGAAGTCGTTCGCGGATATCGTCAAAGTCTTTGTCACTCTTGTCCCAGAGGATCCAGAGAAGGACTGCCGCGCAGGCCAGAAGGATGGCCGGAATCAGGTTAACTGTCGTGTTGATGCCCCTGAGTGCCTGCTCTGTCTGCTCCTGGCTGCCGGCTACGTATCCGAAGCCCGCCATGATCAGGACGCCAAAGGCGGATCCGATCGCATTTCCGAGTTTTGTAGAGAGACCGTAGGTCGCGTAATAGCTGCCGTCCTGGCGGATTCCGGTCTTCTCCTGCCAGAAGTCGACGCAGTCGGCGACCATAGCCAGGCAGATCGGGAAGCCGCAGTTGAAGATGCCGTATACCCAGTGTCCGATCATGATCTGTGTCATGTTCGTGAAAGGTGCAAAATATACAATGAACAGACCGATTGACTGACCAATCAGTGTCAGCGCTATGACCTGTTTCTTCCCGATCCTGTTGGCCAGCGGCGCGACTACCAGGGAACCGATAACGCCGCCTATGGAAGGAATCGTCATGATCAGTGCGATCAGTGTGAATGCGCCGAGGCAGTAGATGACATAAAACGCTGTGATGGATATACGTCCCATGAAAGCGACCATCTGAACGGTAGAGACCAGGAAAATAGTCATCAGATATTTATTTTTCAGCATTCCGCTGAGCGTCTCTTTTGGGTTGAGCTTTCTCGCTTCGTAATCGGGTACGATCACTTCCTTGGAAGTAAAAAATACAACCATGAACAGCGGTACAGCAATCAGTGAATAGACGATTGCTGTCATCATGTAGCCGTGGCCTGTCGCCACTTCCGCGCCGTTTCCGGAGAAGTGAAGCGCAAGACCTGCGGAACAGGAGTTGACGATGATCATGCCAATGTTCATACCCACGCTTCGGGATGTGCCGATCAGGTTTCTCTGTTTCGGATCCTCCGTCATAACTGCTGCCAGTGAGGAATAGGGAATGTTGACCAGTGTGTAGAGCATACCGGCTATGATATAGATGACTGTGGAGAAGATCACGCCGCCGGTCCCATTACCCATGTTGACAAAAGTCAGGACCGCAAATACTGCAAGGAACGGGCTTCCGAATGCAATATAAGGGCGAAAGCGACCGAATTTTGAACGCGTATTCTCCGCGATCGAACCCATCATCGGATCGTTGATCGCATCCCATACACGGGCTAAAAGCATGATTCCCGATACAATGATCGGCGCAAAGCCGACGATATCAGTATAGAAAATGGTGAGATAAGAGCCGACGAACGTCCAGATGAACTGTGACGCCAGATCGCCAAGGCCGTAGCAGATCACACCGAGCGTTGACGCTCTTTTGATTGTGTTTGAGTTTTCCATGTTACCCTCCTTATTCAGGTATAAAGTGTTCATTTTCTGTTTCGTCAAAGGACTGTGCACGTCTTTCATCTGTCTCTATTCTAGAAAAAAGAAGGAGTTTGCTCTTTCCGCGTTTTGCAGGAACGGCACTTTTGTTGCATGGTTTAGCCGACGGCAATAAAAAAGATGCAAGAAAAGATTTCTTCTCTTGCATCTGTCAAACACTATTTTCTACAGAAAAATGTCCACGAGCGGTTTCTTAACATGCAGACATTCCCTGAATTCTTGTGAAGCTTCATACGAATATAACGTCGAGAATGCGCCGCGTTACTCTACAAAATCATCTGATCCTGTAAAGGAATGTCACAATCTGGCCACGCGTACAATTCTTATTGATGCCGAATGTACCGTCACTGAACCCGTTCGTGACCTTGTTCTG
>JAFWIM010000121.1 GCA_017514845.1 Lachnospiraceae bacterium | reverse complement strand
GGGATATATGCATTCCAAAATCTCGAGCAGCTATGAAGCGGAGGATCTTGCCTCCACGGTCTTCATAAAGATTTTTGAGAAATTTGAGACCTTTGACCAGTCGAAGGCCTCTATTTCCACGTGGATTTATACCGTCACGCGGAACACCGTGATCGATTATTTCCGCGTGAGGAAAGTGCACGAAGAAATCGGAGAGGAAGATATCGTTGAGGATGACACCTATCAGGGAATTCTGGATGCGGAGTCCCTGGAGGAGTTGGCGGACGCCCTTGAAAAACTCCCCGAGAGAGAGCGTGACATTATTATCCTTCACTATTACAGCGGTATGCAGCTGAAGGAGATCGCACCGAAGATGAACATGTCTTACAGCAACTGTAAGCTTGTGCACAACAAGGCGCTCATGCGTCTTCGCCAGTACATGACCTTTGACTGACAGTCATCGGCGTGCGCACATTTTAAGAGGCAATAGATACCAGAGCCGGAAAGATCTGTTGATCTGATCCGGCTCTTTATCTCAGCGGGGGGTTGCAATCCTCCACTGAGAAAAAACGCTCAGCTGCACAATGCTCCACTGGAGTATTGTTACGCATGCTAAGGCACGTGAGAATGCGCAGGGATTCGGTTTGGAAGATGTCAGCTGACGCTGACCCGAATCCCGCACCAAGTCTCGCGAGTGAGACTTGAACTTATTGGAGGATTCGGGGAGGACAGACATGTGCATATAACAATGATGATTCTGATCGCTTTCATACTGGATCTCTTTTTCGGAGATCCGGAATGGTTCCCGCATCCGGTCGTATTGATGGGGAAGGCAATCTCATTTTTTGAGAGGCAGCTCAGGGATATTTTTCCCGCGAACCCGGAGGGTGAGAGAGCGGCCGGAAGGGTGATGGCCTTCGCACTGCCGGTCATCACGTACGTATTCGCCTTTATCCTGCTAAAAAGACTTTCCATTGTCAGCCCGGTGACAGCCTGGGCTGTCAACATTTTTCTTTGCTATCAGGCGCTGGCTGTGCGCAGCATGCTTCGCGAGTCGCGGAACGTGTATCACGCGCTCCGGACAAAGTCCCTCGATGCGGCGAGACAGGCTGTCGCCCGCATAGTGGGGCGCGAGACCGCCCGGCTCAACGAGGCGGGAATTATCAGAGCGGCGGTCGAGACTGTGGCAGAGAATTTTTCGGACGGTGTGGTCGCGCCGCTTTTCTATATGATGATCGGCGGTGCGCCTCTCGCGCTGGCCTACAAGGCTGTCAACACGATGGACAGCATGGTGGGCTACAGAAATGACCGCTATCGGAATTTCGGCAGGGCAGCGGCCAGGCTTGATGACGCCGCCAACTTTATCCCGTCCAGGATAGCCGCTTTCCTGGTGATGGGTGCCGCGTTCATCTCCGGGGAAAAGTCGCCGAAGGATCCTCTGAGTCACCGCTTCGGCGGAGGCAGACTCGTCTCCATGTGGGAGAGGCGGATGATCACCCGCCGTGCCTTCCTCATATGGAAGAGGGACAGAAGAAAACATGAAAGTCCGAATTCGGCTCAGACGGAGTCGGCCATGGCAGGGGCGCTCGGTGTGCAGCTTGCGGGACCGGCTGTCTATTTCGGAAAGGTGAATGACAAGCCATATATCGGAGACCCGCTGAGACCGATTGAGGAGAGAGATATTCTGCGGGCTAACCGCATTTTTTTTACCGGCAGCTGTCTTGCGGTGCTCGCGATCTGCCTTGTGGGACATATCTGATGTGAATAAGAAAGAACAGCGAAAATTGAAACACGGAGGAGACTGGTCGGGCTTTCTAAGGGAGCGCGGCCATATGCCGCTTGATTTTTCTGCAAATGTCTCCCCGCTCGGCATGCCGCCCTCCGCCCTCGAAGCGGTAGGTTCCCTCAGTGGCAGCGACCTTGCCCGTTATCCTGACCCCGAGTGCCGTGCGCTCAGGCGGGCGATCGCGGAACACTACGGTATAAGAGACGATCAGATCTTCTGCGCGAACGGGGCAGCGGATATTATCTACCGTCTCGCCTGTGCCCTGAGGCCGAAAAGGGCGGTCCTCGCCGCGCCGGATTTCGGCGAGTATGCGGAAGCGCTTGCAAATGTAGACTCGGATATCACCCGATATATGACCGGCGCCGCGTGGCATGATCCTGAAAATAAAGTTAAGCAGAGAAATTTTGCGGTCGACCGGGGCATTCTGGATTACATCAGCGGGGACACAGACCTCGTCATTTTCAGCAGCCCGAACAACCCGTCAGGCTGCGTGACGGACACGGATGTGCTGCTCGACATTCTTGACAAATGCGCGGAGTGCGGAGCACTGCTCGTCATCGACGAGTGCTTCCTCGACTTCCTGCCGGATGCGCGCGAGAGGACGATGCTGAATCATATCAGTAAATCGCGCGGGAAACTCCTGGTCCTGAGAGCTTTCACCAAGTTTTACGGTATGGCGGGACTCAGACTCGGCTGGTGTGCTGCGGATGATCCCGGGCTGCTTGAAAAGCTAAGAAAGTCGGGTCCGCCGTGGCAGGTATCGATGATCGCCCAGGCCGCGGGGACAGCCGCCCTTGCGGATACTGCCTACGAGGAGAGACTTCGCATGCTGACCGCTCGGGAGAGCGCGTATATGCGGGAAGCCCTCGAGGCAAGAGGCTTTTTAGTGATCCCCGGCAGGACAAACTATATTCTGTTTTACAGTGAGGACCACGCTCTTCACAATAAACTGCTTGACTGCGGAATAATGATCCGGGACTGCAGCGATTATCCGGGTCTCACAGAGGGCTGGTATCGAGTCTCTGTCCGTACCCGGGAAAAAAATGAGATGCTTTTGTCCCATCTGCCGCCTGCTCACCGGTAAGGCGGAGCGGCACAGCATCCGGTCCGCGGGAGCGGACGACCATCGGACGTATCTCTGAGGCGGAGGAAATGTTATGACTCATTGCAGGAAAATAATGATACAGGGGACCATGTCCGGTGCCGGCAAGAGCCTTCTTGTCACCGCCCTGTGCCGCATTTTTCATGAGGACGGCCTCAAAGTGGCACCTTTTAAGAGCCAGAACATGGCCCTGAACAGTTACATAACAGCGGACGGCCTCGAGATGGGGAGAGCACAGGCGGTTCAGGCGGAGGCGTGCGGGAAGCTTCCGGACGCGCGCATGAACCCGATCCTTCTCAAGCCGACCAGCGATGTCGGAAGTCAGCTGATCGTGAACGGCCATGTCCGCGGGACATACCGCGCAGCCGGGTATTTCCGCATGAAAAAGACACTCATTCCGGATATCATGGAAGCTTTTCGGAGTCTTGAGGCTGAAAACGACGTCATCGTGATCGAGGGCGCCGGAAGCCCGGCGGAAATCAATCTGAAATCGGACGACATAGTCAACATGGGGCTTGCGCGCATGGTCGATGCCCCGGTCATTCTTGTGGGAGATATTGATCCCGGCGGGGTGTTTGCGCAGCTCTACGGAACGATCATGCTTCTTCCCGAGGATGAGAGAGCGAGAATTGTGGGCATCATCATCAATAAATTCCGGGGCGATCCGGAAATCCTGCGTCCGGGGCTCGGTATGCTTGAGGAACTTACAAAAGTCCCGGTGCTCGGGGTGGTCCCCTATGCGGACATCGATATCGATGACGAGGACAGCCTGTCCCCGCGCCTTGCCGGCGGAAGCCATGAGCGCCCGATCGACATTGCCGTCATACGTTTTCCGCGCATCTCAAATTTTACAGACATCACCCCGCTGTCAGTTCACCCGTATCTCGGAGTGCGCTATGTGGGCAGACCCGAGGATCTCGGGCAGCCTGATCTTATTATCCTTCCCGGAACGAAAAATACGCTGGATGATCTTTTATGGCTTCGTGAAAACGGTCTCGAAGCCGGGATCCTGAAGCATGCCCATGCCGGGGGGACGGTCCTCGGTATCTGCGGAGGCTATCAGATGCTTGGCGAGTTCCTGTCTGATCCGGAGGGGAGCGACAGCGGCAGAGCGGGCAGCAGTATGCGCGGCCTGGGACTCCTGCCGACTGCCACCAGGTTCGGTGCGGAAAAGATACAGCGGCAGGTCAGCGGATGCGTCAGCGCCTGCGATCTTGCAGGGGCCTCCGTCTCCGGCTACGAGATCCACATGGGGGAGACCCGTGTCCCTGCGGGGAGCGTTCCTTTCGCCCGGGTGTACTGCGGATCCGTTTCATCCGATAAGGCACGAGGGGATGACGGGGATCCGGTCGGAACTTACATGGACGGCTGTGTAAACGGCAGCGTGTTCGGCACGTATATCCACGGTCTGTTTGACACGGGGGAGCTCACTGAGAAGCTGGCTTCATATCTCATGAAGAAAAAGGGAATCGCCGCGGATGCGCTCGCTGTGGAGCCGCGGATCTCCTATAAGGAGCGCCAGTATGCCCGCCTTGCCGACATTGTGCGCGGAAGCCTTGATATGGATGCCGTTTATCGGGCACTGCGATGATAGAACGATTGCGCCACAGGGGTCCATGCAGGTTGTTCTCATTGACGTTTCCGGCAGCAAAGGATTCGTTTTTGTGAGGAGAATATTGCCGCACTGTTTACATCATTTGAAGAAGGAGCGAAGAAATGCTTCATATTTATACCGGAGAGGGAAAAGGGAAGACAACGGCGGCCATGGGACTTGCCCTGAGAGCAATCGGGCACGGCAGAAAGGTCGTGATCCTGCAGTTCCTGAAGGGCGGGACGAGCGGAGAACTCATGCCGCTGTCGAAGGCCGGAGCGACTGTGATATCGGGCAAGGCAGGGAACAAATTCGTTTCAGCGATGTCCCCGGACGAAAAAGAGGAGACCAGAAAAATGAATGACGAGAATCTCAGGAGAGTTCTCGGCATGACATTCGATCTTCTCGTCCTCGATGAGGTCTGCGCCGCTCTGAAATACGATATGGTCGATCCGGAGCTCGTAAAGCGGGCGGTCGAGCTGGGATCGGAGCGGGAGATCGTGATGACCGGGCGGGATCCGGCGCAGTTCCTCCTTGACGCCGCCGATTACATCACGCAAATGGTGTGCGTGCGCCATCCCTATGAACGCGGGATTACTGCCAGAGAGGGCATCGAATATTGACACGGAAAAGGAGCTGCATATGACAGACAGCAGGAAAGATCTCTGCCCGGCAGATATCGACCACAGCAGAAAAGAAAAGCATGTTCTGCCCGATGACATAGAAAAGACAAGCATGGAGATCATAGCTGATGAGCTCAGAACGAGAGGCATAGTGATCCCGGAGGAGAACTATGCCGTGACGAGCCGCGTGATTCACGCGACGGCAGATTTCGATTACGCGGAGAACATGACGTTCACGGATAAGGCGGCGGGATGCGGCATTGCCGCATTTGCACGGGGCATCCCGATCGTCACGGACACGAACATGACGCTGGTGGGAATCAGCAGACCGGCAATGGAGCGTCTCGGCGTCACTGCCAGCTGCTTCATGGCGGAGCCTTTTATTCGCGACATGGCCCGGGAGATGGGAATGACCAGAGCGGCAGCCTCCCAGATCTACGCAGCCGAAAAGATGCCGGGGGCGGTCCTGTCGGTGGGCAACGCGCCGACTGCTCTTTTTGAGATCGCGCGTCAGATAAGGAACGGACTTCGTCCTGCCCTGGTGATCGGTGTGCCGGTCGGATTTGTCAACGTGACCGAGAGCAAGGAGGAGATTCTCCGGGTGTGCGAAGAATATGATATTCCGGCTATCGTTGCCCTGGGACGAAAGGGCGGGAGTACAGTGGCCTGTGCCATATTGAACGCGCTGCTCTATGAGGCGGCCGGTCTCTCGGACCCGTCACGCAGGTCCTGAGCCCGGGAGGTTTTTACAGGCATAGATTTTTTTTAATGTCCATGATATAGTAAAACAGAATATAAGCCGATGGCCGCGATCGGGCTTAGGAACGATTCAGGGCAGGGATGCCGACAGCGGAAAAATACATTGTCAGGTGAGACGAAGTGAGTACAGTTACAGGCAGACAATTAGAATTTGAGACCGTAGATCTGGAGGCGCTGAGGGACGCTTTCCGCGATCATATGGCTGAGGAACAGTCCAAAGCGGAAAAGGGCCCGTTCGACCGCCCCGCGAGAGTGGCCGGCGAGGCGAAGGCCGCGCAGGAGAAGGCGGATGCCGATCTTCTGAGCGTCATGCGGGAAACGATTGTTCCGGAGGAACCTGAGAAACAGGAGAAGGCGGATGCCGACCTCCTGAACGCTATGCGGGAAACGGTCGCCCCGGGGGAGCATGAAAGCCATGGAACCGCGGATACCGCCATTGCCGGCGCAGGAAAAGAAGCGATCCCGAATACCGCGGAGACCGTCGCAGAGGCAGAAGTGGTTCCGACTATAGCGGAGACCGCCGCAGAGGCAGAAGTGGTTCCGACTATAGCGGAGACCGCCGCAGAGGCAGAAGTGGTTCCGACTATAGCGGAGACCGCCGCAGAGGCAGAAGTGGTTCCGACTATTGCGGAGACCGTCGCAGGGACAGATGCGATACCGAATGCCGCGGAGACACTCGCAGGGACAGAAGCGGTCTCGACTATTGCGGAGACAGAAGTGAACCTGAATATCGTGGGGACCGGACGTGACGCGGATGAGGCAGCCCCCGCATATCTTCAGATGGTCATTGATCAGCTGTCAAAAAAGTATGAGGATAAGCACCGCATGTCCATGGAGCTGTCATCGGATGTGTTCAGAGCAATCGGAAAGGCGAAAGCTACCGCCAGAGCGGACCACGAGGAGGCAACGCGGAAGGTCGAAGATGCCTCTGCTGTTGTCGACGATGCCACCCGAAAGCTGAAAATAATAGAGAAGCGATATGAAAAGGCCAGAAACGGCGAGCTGCTTGTAAAGCGGGAACTTCAGCGCCTTCCGTATGTGGCGGAGGCGGCGATCGCCGAAGCCAGGAAAGATGTCGAGAGAGACAGAGATGATCTTGCCGGTCTAACGAGAGATCTTCCGCGCGCGGAAAAGGTCGAAGTGACAGCGCGGGCGGAAGCTCTGACAGCGCTGAAGGCGGTCCTGGAGCCGGAAGCCTATGCCGCGGAGAAGAAAAAGATGCTCGAAGAGGCAGAAAAACTCAGAAATCTGACGGACTACCTGCTGACGGTGGCAAAGAAATCTCAGAGTAAGGAAAATCTCGAAGCCGAGTACGCGGCTGCCCGCCGTGAAGCGTCCATACGAAGCGCGGCTTACTCCGATGCCTACAGAGAGTACTCGAGGGCCAAAAGTCTCCTCGAGGATGCCCGCCTCTTCGCGCGGGAAAAGCGGAATATTTATGACGCCGCGCACAAAGATACGATGAAGATCCGCAGAAAAATCAGCGCGTTTACAGAACTCATCGAGGCTGAGGAGAAAAAAATCAGCGGCATGGTAGCCGCCTCAGCCAGATATGACGAAGTTTTCGCGAAATACCAGGACAGGAAAAAGGCGAGGCTTGTAAGAGCCCGTCAGCTTGACGCGGCGCGGGAAGAGTATGCACGATTGCTGAATGTCCTTGCGGAATCCAAGAGCCGGGCGGAGGAAGCTGCGGAACGGATGTACCGGGCGGAGAAAATCTCCGTCAGGGATGTGATCGAGACTAATGTCAAGGACCCGGATTTTTTGTATTTGAACCGGTACGGCGCACTTCTTGCGAAAGCGCAGGCAGATGAACAGGCAGCGCTCGGAAAGCTCAGGCGGGCGCTCAAAAATTCAGATACAGTTTGAGAGGAAATACGGTAATATATGATTAAAACAAGACTGATCGGTCTCCTGGGACAGGCAAAAAAATATATAGGTTACAATATACTGTTCCAGTGGATCGGCCTGATCGCTCAGATCGTGGCATCGTTTCAGGCAGCTGATCTGATTGCCCGCTTTCTTGACGGCCGCACGACCACAGTGATCCTCGTGAGGACTGCTGTGATTCTGGCGGTCTGCGTTGCCGTGCGGTCGACCTGCGAGTGGTTCCAGCAGAAAATGTCCTACATGGCGTCCTGTGATGTCAAAAAGATCCTGAGAGATAAAATTTACCAGAAGCTGCTGCGACTCGGAGTGTCATACCGGGAGCGGATAGCCACCAGCGAGATCGTGCAGCTCTCTACGGAGGGTGTCGAGCAGCTGGAGACCTATTTCGGCCAGTACCTCTCACAACTGGCCTACAGTCTTCTTGCCCCCGCAACCCTGTTTCTGGTGATGGCGGTTCTGGTCAGTGTCCGCGCGGCCCTGATCCTTCTCATGTTTGTTCCGCTGATTCCCCTTTCCATTGTCATTATCCAGAAGATCGCGAAGAGAATACTCGGACAATATTGGACATCTTATACCGACCTCGGCGACGTATTTCTCGAATGCATTCAGGGCCTTACAACACTGAAAATATATAGAGCCGATGATCTGAAAGCACATCAAATGGATGAGGAGGCGGAAGAATTCCGCCGCGCGACGATGCGCGTCCTCATCATGCAGCTCAACTCCACATCTGTCATGGATATCATGGCTTACGGCGGAGCCGCCGCGGGCATGATTTCCGCGCTGACCCTGTATCTCAGAGGCCGCCTCGACTTCGGAGATGCCCTTGTCGTTATCTTTCTCGCGGCTGAGTTCTTCCTGCCGCTCAGAAAGCTCGGGTCGTATTTTCACATTGCCATGAACGGCATGGCAGCCAGCGACAGGATCTTCGCACTGCTCGACCTGCCTGAAACGAGACGCGGCAGGGAACAGCTGACAAAAACGGTCGACGTGGAGAGGGAGCGAGACCGCCGAATGAATTTCGCGGAGCAGAAGTTCTGCAAATCCAGCAATATCTCCGTCCAGCTCACGGACGTCGGTTTTTATTATGACGCGTCACGCCAGATATTAAAGGGCGTGAATATGGTCCTTCCGGCAGGCAGTCTTGTTGCCCTGGTCGGTCCCTCGGGCTGCGGAAAGAGTACGATCGCCGGCATTATCGCCGGCAGGAACCGCAGATATACAGGGAGTGTTCGAATCGGCAGCAGGGAGGGCGGTATTCACGAGATCCGCGACGTGCGGGAGAAAAGTCTCCTCTCCCACGTTGTGCTGGTCCGTCACAATAATTACATTTTCAAGGGCTCAGTGGCCGACAACCTGAGAATGGGAAAACCCGACGCGACAGATGAAGAGCTCTATGAGGCTCTCGACGCCGTCCACCTCGTTCCGTTCGTCAGACAGAGGGGCGGACTTTCCATGCAGCTTGAGGAGAAAGGCGCCAATATATCCGGCGGCCAGGCGCAGCGCATCGGTCTTGCCAGAGCCCTGCTGGCCGACGCCGAGGTCATGCTCTTCGATGAGGCCACCAGCAACATCGACGCGGAGAGCGAAGAACTCATTATGGGCATTATCAGGGAGATAGCGAAGACAAAGACAGTCCTCATGATCTCCCACAGGCTGCGCAATTGTGTCAAAGCCGACTGTATCTACATGTGTGAGGACGGAGCGATCACAGAGAGCGGAACTCACAGTGAACTTATTGCCCGGAGCGGACCTTACAGTGCCATGTACAGGGCACAGATGTCTCTTGAGACATACGCGGAAGGCAAACGGGGAAATAACAGGAAGCATGTGGAGAGCTGTGAAGTCAAGGGCTCCGCGACATCGATCACGGATGAGGACCGGGCTTACGAGAATATCCGCAAGTCTCTCATCGCCTATGCGGATGAGACCGCGACGGGAAAAGAGAAGAACGGCAGGCAGGCCGAAAAGGACCGCGCGAAGGCCTCGGAAAAGGAAAAGCGGAGAAGTGCCGTCGTCATCATGGGTCAGATGATCGGTCTTGTGCGTCCGCTCATGCCGGTCATGTGCACCGCAATTGTCTTAGGTGTTCTCGGCTATCTCACAGCGGTCTTCGTTTCAGTGTTTGCCGGCAATGTCCTGCTTCACGGGCTTATTTTCGGCACTTCTGAGGCGGTCTATGAGGCGGAGACGGCTGTGGACGCATTTGCGTTCCTCGATCCCGGTCACGGTGAGGCAGTCAGGGCAGCGGCTGAGGCTGCCCGTGAGGCTGTGAGCGCTCTCCGTGCCCAGGGGACACCGCTTACGTTCACGTCGCTTGCGACGAGATCGGCCCAGACCCTCTTTGTTCTGATGGGTCTCTTCGCGGTCCTGCGCGGCATTCTGCACTACGCGGAGCAGTACTGCAACCACTATATCGCTTTCAGACTCCTGGCGGTCATCCGCCATGAGGTGTACGCGGCTCTCCGCAGACTGGCTCCTGCCAAGCTTGAAGGCCGGGATAAGGGCAACCTGATTTCCATCATTACTTCGGATATCGAGCTTCTTGAGGTGTTCTATGCGCACACGATCTCGCCGATCGCGATCGCTCTTATCACGTCACTCATCATGATCGCCATCTTCGCGAGGTATTCGCTCTATGCGGGACTTACGGCCGCGGCGGCCTATGTGACGGTCGGTGTGATCATTCCGATCATCAACGGAAAGCGAAACGGCGGTGCCGGCCTTGAATTCCGGAACGCGTTCGGAGAGATGACCAGCTTTGTTCTCGACTCACTGAGAGGTCTCGATGAGATCATACAGTTCGGCTGGGGTAAAAGGCGCCGTTCGGAGATCTCCTCGCGGTCGGACGAGCTGTCGGAGCTGCAGCGCGGACTGTCAGCGATGACGGGAGTCCAGAGGGTCGTGACAACGACCGTGATCCTGGTATTTTCCTACGGCATGCTGCTCCTTCTGTCAGTTCTCTATTTCAACGGCAGGATTGGCTATGACGGACTTCTGATCACCCAGATCGCGTTCATGAGCTCTTTCGGACCGGTAGTTGCCCTCGGCAGTCTCTCTAACAGCCTGAGCCATACTCTGGCGGCAGGCGACCGCGTCCTTGATCTGCTGGAGGAGATGCCCGTCGTGTGGGATGTCTCCGGCACGGACGGACGCGAAGGCTGGGACGGCTTTGAGCACTTCCGCGGTGCCGAGCTCTCAAAGGTCACTTTCTCCTACGGGGATGAGATGATCCTGAAGGATTTCTCGATACTCTTCTGGCCGGGCAGGATCATAGGCATTCACGGTCCGTCCGGGTCCGGAAAGTCAACGATACTGAAGCTTCTCATGCGCTTCTTTGACGTCGAGGAAGGGCGGGTCATGGTCTCCGGCGAGGATGTCCGGCATATTGCGACGACAGAGCTCCGCGACACGGAGTCGCTGGTCGAGCAGGAGACGCATCTGTTCCATGACAGTATTGCAAATAACATTCTGATCGGCAAACCCGGCGCTTCCCGCGTCGAGATCGTCCGGGCAGCCAAGAAAGCGGCGATCCACGACTTTATCAAGTCGCTTCCGAACGGCTATGATACGACGGTCGGAGAACTCGGAGATACGCTCTCCGGAGGTGAGCGGCAGAGAATAGGCATCGCGAGAGCTTTTCTTCACAACGCTCCGTTCATGCTTCTCGATGAGCCGACCAGCAACCTTGACTCACTGAATGAGGGCATCATTCTGAAGTCTCTTATGGATGAGTGCCGCGACCGGACGGTCGTGATCGTTTCCCACAGGGATTCCACGATGAACGCGGCGGACACGATATTTGAAATGTGAGACGCACTCTGTGCGTCTTCCTTCGCGCTGAAGAACGCCGAGGTGTTTCTTGATTTAAGAAATAATTAATAAATGGATTCACAGTTAGTACACATGGAGGTGGCAATATGAATTATGCGGTGGTAGACGTTGGCGGTACATTTATCAAGTATGCGGTCATGACCGCTGAAGGAGAATTCCTTCAGAAAGGAAAAATCCCGACAGAGACGCAGGATCTTAATCTGTTCCTGGAATCCATTGCGAATATTTACAGGGAAGCCGCTGCCAATCAGGGAGATATCGCGGGTGTTGCTCTCAGCATGCCCGGGTTCCTCGATGTGGAGACCGGATATGCCTATAACGGCGGCGGTGTCAGATGTGTCAAGGAGATAAATCTGATTGAAGCCCTGCGGGAGAGGATACCGGTGCCGGTGACGATGGAGAATGACGCGCGATGCGCGGCACTTGCCGAACTGTGGCACGGGAACCTTGCAGGCTGCCGAAACGCGGCTGCGGTGATCCTGGGGACCGGTGTCGGCGGTGGCATCATCGTGAACGGCGAGATTCTGCGGGGGAAACACTTTGTGGCAGGTGAACTCAGCTATTTCATGCTGGAGGATATGGGCGTCGAGTTTGATGAGAAAACCATTGCCGCGCGCGCGGCCAGCGCGAGAGGTCTTGTCAGCATGGTCGCGGAAGCTAAGGGGATTCCCGAAGAGGAGCTCGACGGAGTCAAAGTCTTCCGGATGATCGATGACGGCGATGCGGCTGTACGGGAGATTCTCTGGAAATTTGCGGGAAATGTCGCAAGATTGATCTGCAACATTCAGATCATTATCGATCCTGAGCGGGTTGTCGTCGGAGGCGGGATCAGTACTCAGCCGCTGCTCATCGAGATGATCCGGGATCAGGCCCGAAATATGATGAAGCTGTTCCCATGGACAGAACTGCCGGTACCGGATATTGTGCCGTGCAAGTTCTTTAACGACTCCAATCTGATCGGAGCCCTCTACTCGCATAAAAGCCAGCTGGGCGATAAGAGTTGAGAATCACGGACGTATTTGCTACAATAGACGACGCAAGCGGCCGGCATCCTGAGTGCATGGCGGATAAAACCGAAGGAGCGCGACGGTGCCGGGAGTACACGCACAGAGCATGTCCACCGGGTGGACAGCGAACAGTAAGAGGTGAGTATGGATAATAAGATTCAGTGCCAGAACTGCGGTGAATGGATCGACGGGGAAGCCAAGTTCTGTCCGAACTGCGGAGCTTTCAGCAAGCGTTCGTTCCGGCAGGATCCGAGCAAGCAGTATTGCGTGTTCTGCGGCAGCGAGGTTGCCGCGGGAGATAATTTCTGCCCTGTCTGCGGAACGAAGATAGAGGTTGGAAAAACAGAAAGTCCGGGTACCTCCTTCGGGAGTGCCGGCGGAAGAAAGAGTGACGGCACAGGCGCAAGCGGTGCTGCCTTCACGACCGGTGGAGGCGAGCGGGAAGACGGCAGAGCTCCCGAGGCTTTGTCCGAACCGAAAGAATCCCGCCACAGCGCAGCATCGCGCCTGGCAGGATTTTTCGGCCTGGGCGACGATGATTATGATGATGACGACTACGACGATGATGATGACGATGACGGCGGCATTCTCTTCGTGAGACCAGAGGGCAGAGGCGGAAAGAACGGCGGCCGCTGGGCCCTGCTCGCGATCGTTATGGTAGCCCTCATAGCGTCGCTGCTCTTATTTGTAGTGCCGGCGATCCGAAATGCCAAGCTCTCTGACTTCTGGACAAGCAGCAGGGAAGACGAGGGCAAGCCGGAGGAGACAACAATCACGCCGAACGTGACAGCTATACCGCTCGACACGCCGACGCCGACACCTACGCCGGTGCCGACGGCAACGCCGACACCTTCACCTGTCCCGACAGCAATCACTGCTACAGAGCTCACGCCGACCCCGACACCGACGCCGAGTCCTGAGCCGACGCCGACCCCGATCCCTCAGCCGACGGCAACGCCGATCCCTGAGCCCACAGCGACTCCGATTCCGGAACCGACAGCGACGCCCGTTCCGACCAAAAAACCGCAGTCGGGATCTACGGATGGGATGATCATGCCGGACAGCAGCTCGAGGCTGCTCAGCGAGTCCGAACTGGAAGGCCGCTCCGCGCGGGAGATCAGACTCATGGTCAACGAGATTTACGCGCGCAACGGATATACGTTCAATAATCAGGAGTACGCGGAGTATTTCAGCCAGTTCTCCTGGTATCATCCGAGCGTACCTGCAGGCCAGTTCTCCGAGGACATGCTGAATGACATCGAGAGACAGAATATCAACATGATCTCAAATTACGAAAAGAGCCATAACCTGAATGCCGACGCTTATTGATTTCAGATGCATAAATTGACTTAAAACATGGCAGAATGATGACCGGATGTGACATAATATGTATATATGTGTCATATCCGGTATTTTTTATAATGCCGAGATGGTGCGAGGATCGGATTAGTGTGAATTATGCTAAAAAATTGCATTTTTCAAAGGATTTGACTAAAAATTGATAAATGCTTAAAATTTCTTTATCATTCCTCAGCGGTTATGTCACTCAATTTATATTTATGGCCCTTGAATCGGGTATTCTAAAACATAGGTATTAGGGTAAAGATTTTGTTGTATAAGGCGGGTAAAAGGATGAATAAAGTATTGTATTTAGAGCGTATACGAAATCTACGCGAGGACAGTGACTATTCTCAGGCGGAAGTAGCGAAGATTCTTCATGTTGCACAGAGAACATACTCGGACTATGAGAGAGGGAACGTCAGGATACCGCTTGACGCTATGATCCAGCTCGCACAGCTCTACAAAGTCTCTATGGACTATATCTGCTGCATTACAGATAAAAAATAAAGTTTTTCACAATCCGCTTCACTGTCGCTGCGGTCCGCATGTATCTGGCCGGCTGAGCCGGTCCGCTGCCTGCGGACCGCAGCTTTAGAGACAGCGCTCTTGTCCGGGGGCACGGCGGATCGCAGACGTGCGCAGTGGAAAGCGCTTACGCGCTGCGCACGTCGCGGCAAGAACGCCGAGGCGTTCTTGACTATCAGCTCTTGCATAAGGAGCTGTTTTTTATTATAGTAAATCGTGATAACTTTAAAGGAGAGCGGATATTTGGCAAAGAAGAAGAATCAGAAAAGAGTCGCCGGGAACTATTCCGGGAACCGTGTCAAAAAGGAAGATAATTACGGCAGAACAAGAAAAAAGACGTATATGATCCTGTCAACTGCCGCGATCATCATAGGTCTCATTATGACCGGAATGCAGTCGCTCGGCGCGTCTTTCTCGAATGTGGAGCTTGCGTATTCTGATATCACGACAGCAATCAGGGAGATGGAGGACGAGGTCTCATCCTACGCGATGGAGGCAGAGAAAGCAGACGCTGCTTCCGGTGAGAGTGCCGACGCACTGGTCTCCGCGTATTCGGCTCTCTGTGAAGCGGAATCCGTGGGAGAAAGGTCGAAGGCTCGGGATACATTTGCAAATGCTCTCTCCGCCCTGCATGAATCCGCCGACGGGGCAGGGATGTCCTCGAGCGCCTATAAGGATACCGGTACGGCTGTGGATCAGGCAGCGGATGGGCTCACTGCCGCGATTGCCGATTACAACACGAAAGCCGAAGCTTACAATAAGTCCGTGAAAGGATTTCCGAAGAGGATCCTGGCAGGTATTATGGGGTACAGCGAAGCAGAGCTCTTCCCCGGGAGGAACTGATGACTCTTCAGCAGATGAAATACGCGGTCACGATCGCGGACTGCGGCTCGATCAATGAGGCGGCAAAGCGCCTGTTCATTTCCCAGCCGTCCCTGTCCGGCACGATCAGGGAACTTGAGAATGAGCTTAATATGACCCTGTTCCTGAGATCCAACCGTGGGATCACGATTACCGCGGACGGGGAAGAATTTCTCGGATATGCCAGGCAGATCCTCGAGCAGTATGAACTTATAGAAAACACCTTTATTGCTCCCGAAAAGAGAAAAAAGAAGTTTTCGGTCTCAATGCAGCACTATACGTTTGCCGTCGAGGCTTTTATTCGGGTTGCCGGCAGGCATGAGGGGGAACCGTTCGCGTTCGCCGTCCACGAGACAAGGACCGCGCAGGTCATAGAGAATGTCAGGAATCTCAAAAGTGAGGTGGGAGTTCTCTATCTCAACGATTTCAACGAGAAAGTTCTGACAAAAATCTTCCGGGACGCCGAATTGGAATTCGTCCCTCTTTTTGAGTGCCCGATCTCAGTGTATCTCTGGAAAAACCACCCGCTGGCAGACAGGGATAAGATCAGTTTCGAGGATCTGTCACCCTACCCGTGCCTCAGCTTCGAACAGGGGGAGAATAATTCGTTCCACTTCGCGGAGGAAGTCCTTGCGACGCGCGATTATGAAAGGATCATTAAGGCGGATGACCGGGCGACTATGCTCAATCTGATGGTCGGCCTCAATGCGTATACCCTGTGTTCGGGAATTATCTGTGAGAATCTTAACGGTGAGTATTACCGGGCGGTCCCGCTCGATACGGATGATGTCATGACGATCGGCTATATCAAGAAAAAGCGCATGCCTCTCTCCAACCTCGCGGATGAATATATCGCGGAACTTCTCTCTTTCAGACCGACAGACTAAACAGGAGGCCTTATGATTTACATCAATATAATTATCCTGCTGTATGCACTTCTCACAATGGTGATTCTGATTGTGGGATGCATTATGGAGTATTCTATCAGAAAGAAGAGATATCCGTACTTTATCCCGGCTGTGGCAAGTGCTATTGTAATGCTCGCATTCGATCTCATCGGCTGGATCGCGGTATTATGGATGGATGAGAGTATTATCGCAAAGCGGATTTACGATGCGGCATATCTGATTTCAAGTGTGGCGTATTTTGTTCTTCTGGTACTCTTTTTGCGGTTCATTATTTACGTGATCGAGAGCACCGTCGCGGGTGCGCATGTTCCAAAATGGATCGATTACCTGAATATTGCTGTTTGCGGATGTTCTGCCGGATTCTGGGCTGTCAATTCGGTAAACGGTTTTATCTCCACTTCGACAGTCGACGGTATCGAGACCGGCCCTTATTATCTGCTCGGTCAGGTGGGAGGAATTATCGTCCTTGGAATTATGCTTGCTCTGCTGCTCCGCTACAGAAGAGAGATTGGACTCCCAAATGTTCTGGTCCTTTTGTCCTTTGTCATTTTTCCGGTCATTACATTTGTTTTCCGCCTGGTCAGTGTGGACATCAGTCTCATGGGACCGGCACTTTCCCTCTCGCTGATCCTGGTCCACAACTATCTGAACGTACGGCGGACCATCAGTATGAGCGAGCTTGAAAAAAGACTTGCCGAGGACCGCATTGATATCATGCTCAGCCAGATCCGGCCGCACTTTATATTCAACACACTCAACTCGATTTATTATCTGTGCGATCAGGATCCGGAGCTGGCTAAGGCTGCTATTGCAGATTTTTCCGAGTATCTGCGGACCAATATCCTCACAATTGAAAACTCGAGCCCCGTCCCGATGAAGAAGGAGATGGAGTTCGTAGATCATTATCTGAAGCTGGAGCAGATGCGGTTCCGGGATGAACTGGAGATCGTATATGATCTGCAGTATACGGATTTTTCCGTTCCGCCCCTCACAATACAGCCTATAGTCGAGAATGCTGTGAGGCACGGAGCTATGATGAATGAGGACGGAGGCTGTGTCAGCATCGGATCGTATCTGAAGGGTGATTTCGTAGAGATTGTTGTCAGCGACAACGGACCTGGGACAGATGCCGATGCGGCTATGACGGCAGACAGCAGCCACATCGGTATTCGGAATGTCAGGGAGAGACTTGCGGCGATTCTCGACGCCAGCCTGACTTTTGAGAGCATCCGCGGACAAGGCAGCCGGGTGACAATTGAGATACCGGTGGAAAAGAAAATCGCTGGCTGAAGAATTAAAAATTTTTAGTTTGATATGGCTTTTTTGGCTGAGGGTGGTATAATAGGCGTAATTGTTCGGTAATTTAACGCATTAAAGCGGCGCAACGATAAAGCCGGACAGCAGTACTATTTATTCTTGAAAGGGGGAAACTTTCATGTATGCAACATTCTGGTCCCTTGTACCGCCAATCGTTGCAATCGCTCTGGCACTTATCACCAAAGAGGTCTACAGCTCTCTGTTCGTAGGTATAGTTGTCGGCGGTCTTTTCTTCTCCGGATTCAGCTTCGAGGGAACGCTGGTCCACATCTTTCAGGACGGCATGATCGCACAGCTCTCCGACGCCTATAATGTCGGTATTCTTGTGTTCCTTGTCTTCCTGGGCATCATGGTCGCGCTCATGAACAAGGCGGGCGGCTCCGCCGCGTTCGGCGAGTGGGCATCGAAGAAGATCACATCGCGCGTCGGCGCCCAGCTGGCGACGATCCTTCTCGGCTGCCTCATCTTTATCGACGACTATTTTAACTGTCTGACTGTCGGCTCGGTCATGCGTCCCGTCACTGACCGCCATCAGGTCTCAAGGGCTAAACTGGCATACCTCATCGACGCGACAGCAGCGCCGGTCTGCATTATTGCTCCGATTTCTTCCTGGGCAGCGGCTGTATCCGCGTTCTCACCGGAAGGGACGAACGGTCTTGTCCTCTTCATTAAGGCGATCCCGTACAATTATTACGCGCTGCTCACCATTCTCATGATGGTCACGATCACGATCCTGAAAATTGATTACGGCCCGATGGCAAGACATGAGAAGAACGCTCTGGCCGGCAATATCTTCACGGATATGGAAGCACAGGTCTCAGACGAGGACGCGGTCAAGGGCAGCGGCAAGGTCATCGACCTGATTCTTCCGATCGCATCACTTATTATCTGCTGCGTGATCGGTATGATCTACTCCGGCGGTTTCTTTGAAGGTGAGAGTTTTATCGACGCGTTCGCCAACTCAGACGCGTCCGTAGGTCTTGTACTCGGATCCTTCGTAGCCCTGGCAATCACGCTGATTGTCTATATGCTTCGCGGAGTCCTCAAATTCAAGGACTGCATGGCCTGCCTGTCTGAGGGCTTCAGGGCCATGGTGCCGGCAATCATGATCCTTGTCCTCGCATGGACACTCAAGAGCATGACGGATTCCCTCGGCGCCAAGGACTATGTAGCGGCTATCGTCTCGAACTCTGCCGGCGCGCTGCAGAATTTTCTGCCGGCGATCGTGTTCCTGATTGCGGTCGGACTTTCATTTGCAACCGGAACATCCTGGGGCACATTCGGAATCCTGATTCCGATCTGCCTTGCATCCTTCCCGCTCGAGAGCGGCAATCCGCTCGCGATCATCTGCGTATCGGCCTGCATGGCAGGCGCTGTCTGCGGCGACCACTGCTCGCCGATCTCCGATACGACGATCATGTCCTCGGCAGGAGCGATGTGTGACCATATAGCCCACGTCTCGACACAGATGCCGTACGCGCTGACCGTGGCTGCCATCTCGTTCGTGGTCTATGTCATCGCCGGCTTTGTTCAGAACCCGGTCGTCTGCCTGATCATCGGTGTGATCATTACGATCGGATGTATGTTCTTCCTGCATTACGGCATGAAAAATAAGGACACGGAGACCGCGTAACATAACTGACTGAATTTTCCCTGACATTGATTAGGAGGCGGCATCATGGATATGTTGGCAATGCAGCTGGTCAGGTCCTTTGGGGCCGAGGTGCTCGACTCACCGGAGTTCGAGCAGGCTATGGCGCAGAAGCATCACCACGTGACGACAGTAGGGAACCACAGCCTCGGAGTGGCGTATACTTCCGTAAAGATCTGCAGATTTCTCAATGCGATGCATATTAAGACGGATACGAAAGCAGTGATACGGGGAGCGCTGTGTCACGATCTCGGTATCGTCGGAAGGTATGAAAAGTTCAGCAACAATCTGGTGTGCTGGCAGCGGCATCCGAGGGAATCCTGCGAGGTCGCGGAGAAGCTGCTAGGCGGTCTGAGCAAATGTGAGAAGGACATTATCAGCCATCACATGTGGCCGACGACGCCAGTGCCTCCCCACTGCAGGGAAGGTTATGTGATCCTCATCGCGGATAAGTACTGTGCTGTCAGGGAAGTTGCCGCTTCGCTGAAGGAAAAACGAAATATGAAGAAAGAGTCGGATCGGGTCTCCTGATCCGGCTTTTTTAATTTGCAGTATCAGGGTTTTAATGATATAGTAACTATATCTGACTATAAAGGAGGAGATTTCCGAAATGGGTCTGTTTGACGTTTTTAAGAAAAACGATAATAGTGAAGGCGGCGAGTATCACAGCATGGAGCGTTCAGCGGATGCCCCGACTGCCGGGGCAGTGAGACAGGCGGTCGAAACACCGGCACCTGCATCGACTTCCGCAGCTTCGCAGCCGCCCCGGAGCGCGCAGCAGGCTCCGAAGCCTCAGGCAATGGACACACCTCTGCCCGCGATTACGCCGAATAAGCTAATGTCTGTCAATAATCCCGAAATCCTGAAGAGAGAGGACAGCGCGAGGGTCCTCGGCTATTTTATAGAGAGATATGACGCGGATAAGACCGTGGCCAATCTTCAGAACTGCATGAACAATTTTATGGACGTGTGGCTCTGGGTCCCGATGCGCATGCAGTTCTCGACCAAGGATGCCGCCGGTTTCAAGACGCAGACCATGGAGCGGAAATATGTGCCGAAAGACCCCGTCAGGCTTGTGCCGGAGCTTCTCAAGGCTCCGAACGGGGACGTGCTCTATTTCTCTTTTACGTCTAGAGATGAGATCTCTGAATCGTTCATGCAGAAGTATGTCTGGATGCAGATGCCGTCGCTGCAGAGCAGCATTTTTATCGCGAAGCATCCCGAGGTGACTGCGATCGTCATCAACCCGTTCTCTAAGAATCTGGCTTTAAAGCGGGATTTCATGATGAAGGTCGTTAAGAAAAAGAACCCGGACGGCACAGTGGAATCTCTCTGATTGCACGGACTCCCAGGGGGCGGTCAGAGGAATGCGCTGCCACCGGCAGTGAGGAGAAATAATGGAATTTACACATTTTGACGATCTCGGGAACGCGCACATGGTCGATGTTTCGGATAAAAGTGTGACAGGCCGCAGGGCGTTGGCGGTCGGAACGATCCGCATGAACAGTGAGGCCTTCTTAGCGATCACAGGGGGAAAAGTCCGGAAAGGGGACGTCCTCACTGTCGCGCAAATCGCCGGCATCATGGGAACGAAGAGGACATCTGATCTGATCCCGATGTGCCACGTGCTGTGCCTTACGAACGCGAAGGTGACATTCGAGCTCCATCCCGAATCAAACTCTGTCAGTGCTTTCTGCAGCGTGAAGACGGATGGAAGGACCGGGGTCGAGATGGAAGCTCTGACCGGGGTCACGACCGCACTGCTCACGATCTACGATATGTGTAAGGCCATCGACAAGCGCATGGTCATAGAGGACGTACACCTCATAGAGAAACATGGCGGAAGAAGCGGTGATTTCTATTTTGAGGACGAGACTGACCGATAGTGTCCGCAGCAGCATGCTGCGATAATAATAAGGGCTGCCGCATCAAGGCGTGCCACCACTACATATGGCAGACGGTATTTGCCGTGTCTTCCATATGAAGCGGTGACAGTGCCGGATGCGGCAGCTTTTTTGTGCTGAACACACAGGAAACCTCAGCGTTTTTTCCGCAGCGTGCGAGGCGTGTAAGCACCTTGCGCTGCGCACGTCCGCGAGCGAGACTTGGACAGAGTGGCGGGTCACGATCCCCCGCTGAGATAAACGCTGCGCGATGATGCACAGGGATTCGGGTCATAATCTCCCGCTGAGATAAATCCAGTCAAACTGTATGAATAAGGCGGATGCAAATCGTGAATTATTCCGACTTGAAACAGCGATGGATTTATTGTTATTCTCTTTTTACATTAAACGCATCTGATCCGACCGGATCGAACGGGGCTTCTCACCCCGTGGAATTCCAGAAACTTTGTGGCACAGGGTAAATAACGAAGACAACACTTAAGCTGACACAGCGCTTGGAAAGGAGGTGGCGCACATGGGTGATTTTTGCGCTTTTTTGAAGGAAGAGGACGGAGTCACCGTCGTTGAGATCATTCTGGTACTTCTGGTTCTGATTGCTCTCGTCCTTATATTCAAAGAACAGCTGACAAAAGTCGTGAAGAGCATTCTGAGCAAAGTATCGTCACAGGCCGACTCCGTTTGAGGAGGATCCGGCCCTTACCTGCCGGCTGTCAGGAAGTGACCTGAGGCCGTCAGGCCGTCCTATGATAGTGTATCCTTGCATAAACTTCCGGCATTCGCCCTGCTTTCCCCTGGCGGGCGGAGGCCGGAAGAGAGGAAGGAAAAACGGCGGAGAGCACGCCGGTCCGCCGAAAATCAAAGGAGAGTCCTATGCGCCGAGGCAGTATTTCAATATATCTGAGCCTTGTGATGCTCGTCATGACAGCACTTTTGGCCGCTGTGTTCTATTCCGTCAGGGCACAGGCGGGTCGCATGCAGCTTGCCAACAGTGTGGATCAGGCTATGTTCTCAACATTTGCACAGTACGACCGAGATCTCCTTGAGAACTTTGATGTGTTCTTTATTGACGGGAGCTGCGGCACGGACAGACTGTGTCCGCTCGCACTCTCTGACAGGATCGAGGATGCCATGCAGTATATCCTTCACCCCAAAAAAGGAAGGATAGCGGGAGGAGGAAATCTCCTATCGCTGTCCCAAACGGACAGTTGTCTTTCGGGATATACGCTCGCGACGGATGTGAACGGACAGATATTTGCGTCTTCGGCAATTGAGTATATGAAAGAGACGATCGGCGCACAGGGCATTTCAGAGCTTCTTGACCGTGTACCGCAAAATGCGGCGTATACCAGATCGCAGGAAGCCCGGGGGACGGATCTGGAAGGTCAGACTGTCGGCACTTCATACGCTGAGATCGAGGAGGAGGCAGCCGCTGCGAGAGCTGAAAATGATGCGCAGAGAGCAGAGGGCGATGCCGCGGCGGAAGAGGCTGCGGCCGCGGCGGCGGAGGCGGGCAATGAGTACGGGAATCCGCTGCCCGCAATCGAGCGGCTCAGGCAGATGACCTTTATGGAGTTGGTCCTCGGGGATGTATCCGATGTGTCGCAGAGCAGTATAGAGGGCGCCGGTCTGCTCAGAGACCGGACAGCTGAGTCGGGGATCGGAGTGATCGATGTTCCCGACAACACGGGAGGAGCCTATTCGAAAGTTCTCTACAATGAGTACGTTATTACTCACTTCGGCAACTATGTGACGCCCGCGGAGAATCGCGGTCTCGCCTACCAGACGGAATATATTCTGGAGGGCGGTGATACGGATCCTGCCAATCTTGAAGCAATCGTCAGGAAACTTCTTCTGACGAGAGAAGCAGCCAATATTATTTATCTTTACACCGATCCCGTAAGACGCGCTGAGGTGGAAGCATGCGCCCAGGGAGTGGCCGCCATGCTGCTGATTCCGTTCGCGGCGCCCGTCATAGGGGCACTGATCGCGGCCGGGTGGGCTTTCTGCGAGAGCATAGTCGATGTGAGGGCTCTGCTCGGGGGAAAAAGGACTGCGCTCACAAAGAGCGCTGAGACATGGCAGGTGGATCTTCGGGCCATACCGGGAATAGTGGCTGCAGATGCCCTCGGCGCAATGTCACGGGATGTGCCGGGCGGTGTCAGCTACACGGATTATCTCCGGTTCTATCTGTTTCTTGCCGATATGCAGGTCTCCGTCTCAAGGAGCCTTGACATGGTCGAGAGCACTCTGAGGGGACTCGGAAGAGCGAACTTTAGGCTGGACACATGCATATTTGCCCTGACGTTCGATACCGGCGTCATCTCTGAACATAAAAGAACATGGACGATGAGCCGGACAATGTCGTATAAGGACTTTTTTGACCGGTAAATACTCATGGAGGTTTTGAGGCATGCCTTTTCACATGTATATTGTCCGAACAATTGAATCTCTCCGGGAGCGGTCGGCAGACAGTGAAAAGGCTTGCCTCAGGGCCTCCGGGAAAGACCCTGCGTCGTATGACTCGCGAACGAGTCGAGGGAATGATAGGTGGAGCTGTTCAGTATTATTCAGAGCCTCCCTGACTGTCGAGTGTGCCATTGCGCTGCCATTCTTTTTTCTGTGTATTATCATGCTCATCTCCTTCATGGATGCGGTAGGCCTGTACACAGAAAAAAGCCTGGAACTGTCTAACCGGGTAAGACAGATGGCGATGTATGCCGGCACACTCGGCAGCGACGGCGATGAAGCCTGGATCGATATCCCATGGACGGTCACTTACCGCTTCCCTGTGAGGTGTTTTCCGGTACCGGATATGAAAATCGCGATCCGGGCGCGCGTCCATCCGTGGACAGGCTACAGCGGGAGCGATGAGAAGACGGAGGCAGCGGAAAATTCCGGAGAATATGTGTATCTCACCGAGAATCAGGAGGTGTACCACACGCACGCGGACTGCACACATCTGAATCTGTGCGTGATGCGCACGGACATGTCTTCGGTCGGCCGCATGAGAAATCAGTACGGCAGCCGCTACAGGCCTTGTCCCGGTTTTCCGGCAGGGTACAGCGGGGACGTTTATATCACGGCCAAGGGAGATTATTACTATCCTTCGACAGATTACGGAAGTCTCACAAGACATGTGAGAATCGCGAGACTTACGGACCACAGAGATCTCTGCCGGTGCTCGCGGTGCGCCGCGCGGGACGCGGTATGAAGACTTGGCGATGAGACAGGAAATCACGCGCGCCATAGCGCTTTTTATTCTTTCGGCGGACAGCTTTACAGATGTCCGCCGCCATGAAATCAGTCTGCCGCTCACTGTGGCAGGCGGGATCGCGGGCATTATCGTTTTGTGCGCGGGATCCCCAAAGGACAATCCGCTTCCGGCATCCATGCTCCCGGGGATATGTTTTTTCCTCTTTTCTTTCTTATCCGGGGGAGCGGTCGGTGCCGGAGACGGCCTTGTGCTTATAGCTCTCGCGGGCTGTCTATCTGTGACGGACATATTTACAACAGCGGCCTGCGGGATGTTTCTGGCGTCCGTCTATGCGGGTTTATTATTTCTCGGTGGATCCGGTGGCAGGAGAAGCTTTGCGTTCGTGCCCTTCCTCCTTGGCGGGTATGTGCTGTGTCTCATGATCAAAGTACTGTGACAGCGGGGCGCAGATCCGCGGGGGCAGGTGAGCTTCGATACGCGCGGGCAGCGCGGGGGTGAGTGCTGATGTGCGCGGCAGTCCGCGCTCCGGCGCTGCCGATTGACAGGAGGTGCTGAGCGAATGAGAGTGATTGGCGAAAGCGACCGACAAATAAGGACCCGGGACGTGGGCGGGCAGAGGAACGGTCTCGTCAGGGCGGCATTCACTGTGGAGGCTGCGCTGATCATGCCGGTCATCCTGATGGTCATCCTCTCTTCGCTGTATCTCTGCATGCACGTGCATAACCGGAACTACCTTCGCTCGTATGCGGTGGAACAGTCGATCAGCGGTCACGAGCAGCCCGATCCGGCACTGCTTTTTTCATCGGATATATCCGCGAGCCGCACGGACGGAGGAAACATGAGGACTGTCTCCTACACGGCGGGAACAGTCTACTACACCGGCAGAAGGCTTTACAGCATTTCCGAGCACGCGGGGTACAGAAAGGTGAAGCCGGTGACTTATCTTTGGAGGATGCGGGCGGTCAAAAAGATTTTCGGGCAGGGATAGAGAATGGATATTGAGTACAGACGGGATATGAACCACAATTATATGATCGTTAAGGGAGCAGGACCGGATGTGCCGGATGACTACGAGACCAGAGTAATCTCGGCCAACAGGATCCCGGGGCTTCTCAACTGCAGGATGCAGTATATCGATGCGGAGATATGGTACAGCTATGATGTGACCTCTCTTCAGAAGCTCACAGTCTTCTGCGAGAGCCGGAAGATCGGAAAGAGCGAGATAACGAAAATTCTGTCGGAGATCCTTAGGATACTTGAGGGGCTCGAGGACTATCTGCTTGACTTTCGGCACCTGATTCTTTCGCCGTCCTGCGTATGCATGGACTTTGATACGATGGAGATCCGCCTGATGTATGTGCCTTTCTACTGCAAGGATATCCGAAAATCGCTCAGAGAACTCACCGAGTATCTCCTCGGCTGCGCGGATCACAGCGATCAGAGGGCTATTGTCCTCGGATATCGGTTCTGCCATGAAGTCCAGGAGAATAATACGCAGCTCGGAGACCTTATGGGAGTGCTTTACGAAAAAGACCGGACCGAGAGGGAGCCGCTGACAGATGAAATATCGGCCGCCGAACCTGAGATCAGCATACAGTATCCAAAGGAGGAGCAGGCTGACAGCAGGCAAAATGTCGGGCTGTCGGGAAAGGCTGAAAAGCCCCGGCTTCCCGGACGCCCCGCAGTCATAGCGGTCTTTGCCGGACTTTTGATCCTCGCGGCGGTATTTGCGGTCCTGCACACGGACCTTCTTCGATACATAAGCATATATACGATATGCGGCATCGCTGCCGGTATCTGCGCGGCTGTGCTTCTGGTGTATCTGGTGCGGGAGCGCCGCGGGAACGCAAAAGATATGCCGGTGGGACGGCAGGAGGAGATCCCGGAAGTACGGCAGGAAATGAAGGCGGAGACTGCTCAGCCGAATGACATGTCGCTGCCGGTCGAAAAAGGAGACAGCGGTCCGGCGCTTATGGAGCGGGAAGATATCCCGGAGCGGGATTCCCGTGACGAGCTCCCGGTGACTATGCTGCTGTCCTCCTACAGGCCGGCACGCGGACCGGAGGACCGGTGGCTTCTTCCGACGTCGGAGGGGCAGACAGGGAAACATCTGACAGGGGATGATATCCTGATCGGCAAAAATCAGCAGTATGTCGATATGATCATCGATTCGCCCGCTGTGAGCCGCATCCACGCAAGGCTGAGATTCAGGGCAGGGCGATATTTCATCGGAGACCTCTCCAGCCGGAACGGAACGACTGTGAACGGTGAAGCTGTCTGCGGTGAGGAGGAGAGAGTGCTCTCGGAGGGGGATGTGATCACATTTGCGGATGTTTCCTATATCTTCAGCGCCGATGACGGGGCTGATTGCGAAAGCCGCGGGGGAGGTGTATAATCAGATAAAAATTTGTATCGAGGCGGACCTTATATGTCCGCGGCGGCAAGAAATGGGAGGATAGTATATGTCTGATTGTATTTTCTGCATGCTGGCAGGTGGTGAGATCCCGACAGCGACACTTTATGAAGATGATGATTTCCGTGTGATCCTTGATGCTGGGCCGGCCACTAAGGGCCACTGCCTGATCCTGCCGAAACAGCATTACGCGGATATCTATGAGATCCCGGAGGAGCTTCTTGCGAAAGCTGCCGTTCTGGCGAAAAAGATCGCGATCCGCCTCACAAAAGCCATGAACTGCGACGGCTTTAACATCGTTCAGAATAATAAGCCGGCAGCAGGCCAGACCGTTTTCCATTTCCATATCCATCTGATCCCGAGATACAATGACGACGGACAGAATATTCTTTGGAGACCCGGAAAGCTGACGGATGAGGCGAGGGATGAGATCCTGGCAAAATTCTCCGAGGCCGGTGAGTAAAAAAGATGGGCTGCCGCATTCTGATGCGACAGCCCCTTTTACATAGCCAAACCCGTAAGAGCGGAGATCGGTGTGACGAACCGGCGAGGTCAATCCTCCCACTTGTCGCACAGCGCGGCCAGCTGGCTTGCGAACTTGGCCAGATCCTTGTTGGAGAGGCCGCGGCTCGCATGGATGAGAGCCATGAGGCGTTCGCCTGTCTTTTCGAGCCGTACGTACGGAGTGGACTTCTGCTTTGCGGCAGCAGGCCTTGCTTCCTCCTCGTCCTTTTTGATCGGGATCCCCTCTGTCTCAAGGAGAATTTCATCTGTTGTGAGATCATAGACGGTCCCCGAGTACGGAGCCATTGTATCCCATCCGAGCTGCTCGTGGAGATACTCCGCGAACGGACCGACGACCGAATCGTCACCGTGCACGACAAAACATTTTTTCGGCGGATATTCAATGGATGATGCCCAGTCGGCGAGACCTTCTCTGTCAGCGTGGGCGGAGATACCCGGAAGCTGGCAGATTTCCGCCGCGACAGTGATCGGTTCAGTAAAGAGTTTGACCTCCTTTTCTCCCTCGAGCAGTCTTCTGCCGAGCGTTCCCTCGGCCTGATAGCCGACGAAGAGGATTGTTGAGTCCGATCTCCAGAGATTGTGTTTTAAGTGATGCTTGATCCGGCCTGCATCGCACATGCCGCTGGCGGAGATAATGACTTTCGGAGCTTTATCGAAGTTGATCTCTTTGGATTCCTCCGCTGTTTCGGCAAGCCGAAGGCCGGGGAACGAGATGGGATTGATCCCATTTGCCACGAGACTGCGAGCCTCCTCGTCAAAGCAGTCGGCGGTGTGCTCGTTGAATATGCCGGTTGCCTTCTGGGCCAGAGGACTGTCCACATATACCTCGAAGCCTTCGTGGCCCTTGACCGTGCCCTGCTCCTTGATCTGGCGGATGAAGTAGAGCATTTCCTGCGTTCTGCCGACCGCGAAGGAGGGGATGACCACGTTGCCGCCGCGGTCGAAGGTGCGCTGAATGATCCTGGTGAGTTCGGTCACGTAATCAACGCGCGGCCCGTGGGACCTGTCGCCGTAGGTGGATTCGATGAGAATATAGTCCGCATTCTGGATGTGTTTCGGGTTTTTGAGGAGCGGCTGGTCCGTGTTGCCGACATCGCCGGAAAAGACGATTTTGGTCTCTTTTCCGTCCTCTGTCACCCAGAGTTCGATGGCGGAGGAGCCGAGCAGATGGCCGACATCGGTAAAGCGCATTTTTATGCCGTCGCAGACTGTGTAGATCGTATCATAATCGTAGGCCTCAAAGCGGCACAGGATGCGCTCGGCATCTTCTGTCGTGTAGTAGGGGATGTATTCGTCTTTTCCCTGACGTTTTCCTTTTCTGTTGCGCCACTCTGCTTCAAATTCCTGAATATGAGCGGAGTCGAGGAGCATGATTTCACAGAGATCACAGGTCGCTCTGGTGGCCAGGATCTCACCGGTGAAACCTTGTGTGGCCAGGAGAGGCAGGTTGCCAGAATGGTCGATATGCGCGTGTGTGAGGAGCACATAATCGATTTCTGAGGGATGAATAGGAAGGGGGACGTTCTCGAAGGTGTCCCGGCCCTGCTCCATACCGTAGTCGATGAGGATATTTTTTCCGCAGGCCTGAAGAAAATGACAGCTTCCCGTTACCTCGTGGTCTGCTCCGATAAATGTAATTCGCATACAGATTCCTCCCGGTCGATTCGAACTTACTGCGGCATATCAGACGAGACTTGAAAATGCCGGTTGTACTTATCCTGTTATTATTTTATCATGAAAGAGATATAAAAAGAATCCCGCGCTTTCCTCTTAACAGTGAGAATTGAAACAGCAGGCGTAAATCGAAAGGGCAGAACAGCGTGTGATATGCCCGCCCTGCATCGTTGCAAATGAAATATGCGCGGGAAAGAATGGAGAAACTATGAAGAAAATAGTGCTTACCGGCGGCGGAACGGCCGGTCATGTGACACCGAACATCGCGCTCTTACCGAAGCTGAGAGAACTCGGGTATGAGATCTACTATATCGGCTCCAAGGGCGGAATGGAGCAGAAACTGATCGAGGACTGCGGCATTCCCTATTACGGGATCTCCACCGGAAAACTCAGGAGATACTTTGACCTGAAGAACTTTACGGATCCGTTCAGGGTCCTAAAGGGCGTGTTCGAGGCGAGAAAGTACCTGAGACAGATCGCTCCGGATATTGTCTTCTCAAAGGGCGGCTTTGTAGCTGTACCTGTCGTTTACTCGGCATCACGCCTTCACATACCTGTCATCTCGCATGAGTCCGACATGACGCCCGGGCTGGCTAATAAGATCTGCCTCCCGATGGCTAAAAAGATCTGCTGCAATTTCCCGGAGACCATGGCCAATCTGCCGAAGGAGAAAGCCTGCCTCACGGGAACACCGATCCGCGCCGAGTTGAAAGAGGGTAGCCGGGAGAGAGGTCTGGCCTTCACCGGATTATCAGGCAGTAAGCCGATCCTCATGGTCACCGGCGGATCGCTGGGAGCTGTTGCTGTCAATGAAGCGATAAGAAAAGATCTCGCGACTCTGCTTGAGACGTTCGATATCATTCATCTGTGCGGCAAGGGAAAGCTGGATGAGTCGCTCGTCGGAACGGAGGGGTATCTTCAGTACGAGTATATCAGCGCGGAGCTGCCGGATCTTTTCGCGGCAGCGGACATCATTGTTTCCCGCGCCGGCGCGAACGCGATCTGTGAGATCGCTGCCCTCAGAAAGCCGAATCTGTTGATTCCGCTCTCGGCCAAGGCGAGCCGCGGCGATCAGATCCTGAACGCGAGGAGTTTTGAGAAGCAGGGATTTTCCATGGTCATGGAGGAGGAAGAGATCGTCGGAGACGCCCTCGTGCGGGCGATAAACGAGCTCTATGAGAATCGACAGAAGTATATAGATGCCATGTCGAAGAGTGAGCAGAGCGATTCCGTGTCAGTCATTGTCGATCTTATTGAAAAGAATAGAAAATAAAAACCTTCGCGCACTCCGCTCTGGATCCGGCCTCCGGCGGATTGCAGAGCGGAGTGCGCGAAGGAAGACGCACAGAGTGCGCCGCGCAGCTCGCGCGATCAGAAATCGCGATTTATTTGTCCGCGAGAGCTGCCTTGAGCGCGAGCGCGAGCTGATCCGGACAGGATGTTCCGCGAAAACCGCACTGTGTTCCCTTGAGTTTTGCGATGACGTCATCTGCCTTCATGCCATCAACGAGTTTGGCGATTCCTTTGGTGTTGCCGTTGCAGCCGCCGACAAAGTTTACATTTTTAACAATACCGTCCTCGAGATCGAAAGTGATCTTTCTTGAACAGGTTCCTCTGGTCGTATATGAGTAGGACATTGCGTACCTCCGTATAATTAGGTCTGAAGTTACCGGCACAGTATATCACATGCGGGCTATGAAAGTATAGTGGTATTTCATTGCAGCATGCACAGCCGTTTTCGCAGGTATTTCCTGCGTCCGAAGCGCCTCAGGGCACCGATCTTCGTGAGAAAAATTGTGCAGATTGTTGAAAAGGCAGAATATATCTAGTATAATTACTGTGAATATTCAGCAATGCTGATTCCCTCCGCCAACATACAAAACAGAAAAGGAGATGTAATACTATGAAATGGGAGAACCTGACAAAACTGGAGTCCTTTAAGAAGCTCAAGGAAGCTGCTGTTGTTGATATCGCAGCCGAAATGTCCGGCGAGAATGGCGCAAAGAGAGTAAAAGAATACCGCGTGCCGATGGCGAACGGTGCAGTCTATAGCTATGCCGCAAAGTGCGTAGATGACCGCATTCTGGATCTTCTTCAGGAGCTTGCTGACGAAGCCGAACTGACAGAAAAATATGCCGCCCTCTACAACGGTGAAATTATCAATACAGGTGAAAAGCGCCATGTTCTTCATCAGATGTGCCGCGGTCAACTCGGAGATCCGGTATTTGCGGACGGTGGAGACAAGAGAGAATTCTATGTTACACAGCAGAATAGAATCGCTGAATTTGCAAATAAAGTCCACGCAGGTGAGATCACTAACGAAGCGGGCGAGAAGTTCACGACTGTCTGCCAGATCGGTATCGGCGGCAGCGACCTTGGTCCGCGCGCTCTTTATCTTGCTCTTGAGGGATGGGCAAAGGTCAACAATTCTCTGAAGATGGCTGCGAAGTTCATCAGCAATGTTGACCCGGATGACGCTACCGCAGTCCTCAGCGAAGTCGATCTTGCGCATACACTCTTTATTATGGTCTCCAAGTCAGGCACGACTCTTGAGACTCTGACGAACGGCGCTTTCGTCGACGACGCGCTTAAGAACGCAGGTCTTGATCCGTCCAAGCATATGATCGCTGTCACGAGCGCGACTTCCCCGCTTGCCAATAACCCGATGTATCTCGATTCCTTCTACATGGACGACTATATCGGCGGCAGATATTCTTCTTCCTCAGCGGTCGGCGGAGCGGTCCTTTCACTGGCTTTCGGTCCGGAAGTATTCGCAGCTATCCTTAACGGCATGAATGCTGAAGACGAGACCGGCAAAGAGAAAGACATCAGAAAGAACCCGGATATGCTCGATGCTCTGATCGGTGTCTATGAGAGAAATATTCTCGGCTATCCGATTACCGCGGTCCTTCCGTATTCGCAGGCAATGAGCCGCTTCCCGGCACATCTGCAGCAGCTTGACATGGAGTCCAACGGCAAGCATGTCAACCGCTTCGGCGAGCCGATCGACTACCAGACAGGTCCGCTTATCTTTGGTGAGCCGGGCACGAACGGACAGCATTCCTTCTATCAGCTGCTCCATCAGGGCACGGATATTATCCCGCTTCAGTTCATCGGGTTCAAACAGAACCAGAGGGATAATGACGTCGTGATCAAAGATACGACCAGCCAGCAGAAGCTCTCAGCCAATGTAGCCGCGCAGATCGTAGCTTTTGCGTGCGGCAAGACGGATGAGAATCCGAACAAGTGCTTCGAAGGCCACAGACCGTCAAGTATCATCGTCGCTGATAAACTTACACCGGAAGTACTCGGCACAATTCTTGCTCACTTCGAGAACAAGGTCATGTTCCAGGGATTTGCATGGAACATCAACAGCTTCGATCAGGAAGGCGTACAGCTCGGAAAAGTTCTGGCAACGGCAGTCCTCAATCAGAGCACAGAAGGTGCCCTGACAGAGTACAGCAAGCTGCTCAGCATCTTCTGATTCTGATAACTTTAATGCTATTTCGCCGGCTGCGGGTGACCGCAGCCGGTTTTTTACGCGGGCGTCCGCCTGCACCCGACCTCACCGGGGTGCGTGCTTGACGCCGGACGGGCAGGGTGCCATGGGTCTTGCCTGTCAGATGGGAGGTGTCCATGAGAATCTGGGGAAAGCTGTGGAAGAACAATCATATGCTGCGGGATACGGTCATAATCGACGACTCTGCCGAGACCCGCACACACAAGATATTTAACGCACTGTACGAGATATGTCTGAAATTCGATCTCGGAAAGCCGATCTGGCTTGATGCAAATGTGAGTGAGTTCAAGCGCACCGCAAAAGTGCGTTTCCGTCAGGACAGCTTTATTGAGACTATTGATTTTGATTACCTGGAGCTGCAGGTAATAGAGGAGGACTGAAAAATGGGAGAGAGGCTCACGAAGAGCGATATCGAGAAAATTGAAAAAGAGATAGAGGAGAGGAAACTTGTGAAGCGCCCGGAGCTCATCGAGGCAGTCAAAGAGGCCAGAGCACAGGGAGACCTCTCCGAGAATTTTGAGTATTACGCCGCGAAGCGGGAGAAGAATATGAACGAGAGCCGCATCCGCTACCTTGAGCGGATGCTAAAATTTGCGACCATCGTCGAAGAAAAAGAATCCGCGGACGACGAGGCGGCCCTCAACAAGACGGTCACCGTCTATTTCCCGGATGACGACGAGACGGAGACTTTCCGTATTGTCACATCGATCAGGGGAAATTCTCTCAGGGGGCTTATATCGATCGACTCGCCGATGGGAAAGGCTCTCCTTCACCGCAGAGTGGGAGATACGGTCTATGTAAAGGTGAATGAGCATGCCGGCTACAATGTCATCATAAAGGAGATCGGTGAGGCCCAGGATGACACGGATGACACGATCAGGCAGTATTGATGGAGTAACGGATCGGCGGAAAACGGATGCGGGCAGGATCCGGAACCGGTGAGAGACAGATCACACGGTTATATACAATTTGTCATATTGACGAAGAAAACTCGAAATCTTTGGCAGGTTGACCATATCATAAATGGCGTCGGGACTATATACTGAGTATAGCTTAAATATGAAGCACAGATATGAATAAAATCAATTCATATAAATATCATTCAGGAGGAAATAAAAATGGCATCTCTCTCTCTTAAGCACATCGATAAAACATATCCGAACGGCTACAAAGCTGTTAAGGATTTCAACCTTGAAGTAGCAGACAAGGAATTCATCATCTTCGTCGGCCCGTCAGGATGCGGAAAGTCAACAACTCTTCGTATGATCGCCGGTCTTGAGGATATCACAGGCGGCACATTCGAAATCGACGGCAAGGTCATGAACGACGTCGAGCCGAAGGACCGCGACATCGCGATGGTCTTCCAGAACTACGCTCTGTATCCGCATATGACAGTTTTCGACAACATGGCATTCGGTCTTAAGCTTCGCAAGGTTCCGAAGGAGCAGATCAAGAAGCAGGTCGAAGAAGCTGCTAAGATCCTTGACCTTGACAAACTCCTTGATCGTAAGCCGAAGGCTCTTTCCGGTGGTCAGAGACAGCGTGTTGCTATGGGTCGTGCAATCGTTCGTAATCCGAAGGTCTTCCTTATGGACGAGCCGCTTTCCAACCTGGATGCTAAGCTCCGTGTTCAGATGAGAACAGAGATCTCCAAGCTGCATGACAGACTTGGCGCAACAATCATCTACGTTACACATGACCAGACAGAGGCTATGACTCTTGGTACAAGAATCGTCGTCATGAAGGACGGTATCGTTCAGCAGATCGATTCCCCGCAGATGCTGTATGATCATCCGGCAAATCAGTTCGTCGCTGGTTTCATCGGCTCTCCGCAGATGAACTTCATGGACTGCAAGGTCTCCGAAGGCGGCAAGGCTGTCGAAGTCGGCGGCTTCAAGCTCGGCGTCTCCGCAGACAGAGCTGCTAAGCTCAAAGCTTATGACGGCAAGACTGTTGTCCTCGGCATCCGTCCGGAAGATGTACACGATGAGCCTGATTTCCTTGCTAAGCATGCGGAAGCTACTATCAATGCTGAGATCAAGGTTTACGAGCTCCTCGGCGCTGAAGTATTCCTGTACTTCGATTTCGCAGGCAGCCAGATGACAGCCCGCGTAAATCCGCGCACAACAGCCCGCACAGGCGACACAGTCAAGTTCGCGCTCGACATGGAGAAGGCTCACTTCTTCGACAAAGAGACAGAGGTTACAATCACAGACTGATCCTGAAATACACAGGGCTCCCGGCCAACCGGCCGGGAGCTTTTTTGCGTGGAGCCGGAAAAAGTTCAGACAGGAGACGCACCGCATTGGGGCGGAAGTTCGCGCCATTGCTTAAGCCTCTCTCAATCTTTTATGGATAAATTGGTGAACCTCGTGTATAATGTCATTTGTCTCAGCGATAACAGGAACCGATCATTACATCCGTGAATGAACGGAAAATTCTGTTTACAAAATTTTGCGGAGATAACGGGAAATGAAAATGAAAAAGAAAATGCCGGCCATCATTGCCGCGGCCTGTGCCGCTGCCCTCATTGGCTGCGGAGCAGGCGGATCATCGGTGGATCCGTACGACGGATCGGATACAGACAGCTTTTATACTGAGAGCGACCATATGGAGAGCAATCCCGCCGGGAGCAGCTTAGATGAGAATGACACCATAAGTCAGATTGTTCCGATCGTGCCTCCGGATACGGAGAGCGTCGCGGCGTCAGAGGAATTTCGCAGTTTTCTGAACTGGGAAGAGGACACGAGCGACGGCAAGGTCTATAATATTTTCTGCGGCGACGAGGAGTTTATGAGGATCGTCGCCCGCTACTGTGACACCTACGAGGCGGAGGACGCGATGGAGAGAGCCGCCCTGGATAACGGAGAGACAGACGGAGAGACAGATTCGCAGAGCACCGAATCCGGTGAGGAAGAGCCCTCCGAGACAATTTATTACGGCAGGATCGGCACGGCGGAGATACGGTGGATCATATGTCATGATATCGGGGAGAGGTATCTCACGAACCTTGACCTCAGTCTGATCGACGAGTCAGACCCCAACAATGTGACGGACCTCTATATAGTGGATGCGGTCGATGTTCAGAAATATGTGGATCCGGAAGTTCAGGCCGCGATGCCCCTCATAAGGGACGCCGGTCTGCCGACAAGCGATCTGAGCGCGCAGTACGCCTACACTGAGGTCATGGGCTCCGGCGATGACGGCGTGCAGCGGGCTGTGAGCTATGGTATATCTCCCGGCGTATTCATGTATGACAGGGAGGCTGCTGCCAGCGTGCTGGGGAGCGATGATCCTGAAGTCGTGCAGAAGGCGGTCGCTGACTGGGAGGCATTTGCCGATGTCGCAGCCAGGGCCAATGAGAAAGGCTTCGCCATGCTGCCCGACTGGACGAACTCGTTCGATGCATTTGCCGTCGGAGTCAGCGGCGACTGGCTGACCGAGACCGGCGGTGTGAAAATCGACACTGCGCTTCGAGAGTGGACGGAGCAGTCTGAGCTCTTTATGGAGCAGGGATATTTTTCGCGGGGAGAAAGACCCTGCTTCGGCAGATTTATCTCCGCGGATGAGGTCATGGATCTTGCGCTCTCTGCGTCGGAGGATAATTCGACCGGGAAGTACGGGATCTGCGCCGGACCGGCCGGATGGTATCGCGGCGGAAGTTTTATCGTGGTCAATTCGCTCTGCGACCAGCGGTCACTCACAAAAAAGCTCCTGGAAGAGATCGTATTTGACCGGGACGTCCTGAGAGGAATCAAAGCGGAAGGAATCATACCGAACAGCAGGATCGTTCTGCCTGAGAAAAGCGAAAGCCCGAAGGGCGATTCTTCAGCTGCCCCGGACATCGATGCGGAAGCTTCCGGAGAGAGCGGCGCGGAAGGACCGGAGGAGAATGACACGAAGGCACCGGTGAGCGGCGCGGAAGGACCGGAGGAGAATGACACGAAGGCACCGGTGAGCGGCGCGGAAAGACCGGAGGAGACTGATACGAAGGCACCGGACAGCGGCGATGAAAAGCCCGAGGGTGCCGACGCGGAAGAAGCGGACGGCCGGGGAGATGCTGTGGAGGTTGTCACGGAGTTCCTTGGCGGACAGGACCCGTATCAGGTATTCGCGGAGGCTGCCGAGAGGGTGTCTCTCAGCAACGTGAGTGTATTTGACGCGTATCTGTGCGACATGTACAGGAGAGAATTTTCGGCGTATTTCGCCGGAGAGAAGGACAAAGACGCGGCAATGAGAGTGTTCTACACGGAGGCGTCAGACCTCATCTCTGAAGAGGAATAGAATGGGCAAAAAGAAAATCGAAAAGACGGTCAAAGAACTGAACAGGCTCACCGGTCTGAATTTTCAGCTCGATCTGTCTGAAATTGATGATACGGACGAGGCGGTCATCCGCCTGGAGCAGATTGTTGACTCGTGGAAGGAAAAGAACAGTAAGAATGCTTACTGGAAAAGGCTTCTGACGGGGGAGCTGGAGGAGGATGATATGATGTCCGGCTCGGCCCGCTTCCATGTGAAGATCGACGAGAGAAGAGCCCTGTATATCGTCGAGACGCCCCGGAAGGACAATGAGGTGGCTGTCGATATTCTGCGCCAGCTGTTCGTGGTGAGAACGAATGATCTGGTGATCGGTGTGGACGGCAGGAGGATCGCCCTCGTGCGCACACTGAAGGATAAGGAAAATCTGGAGGAAATTCGCCAGACGGCCAGGACAATCGTCGATATGCTGAACGTGGAGGCCTTGATCAGGGTGCGGGTCGCCTACGCTGATCCGGTACGCAGCCTCGAAAAAATGCCAAAAATGTTCCGGGAGGCAGAGACGGCACTGGAAATCGGCCGCATTTTCTATATGAATGAGAACATTGTGTGTTACAATAACCTGGGCATCGGCCGGCTCATTTACAGAATTCCGACAGATACCTGCAGGAGATTTCTGAGGGAAGTCTACGGCAGCGATATACCGAAGGAGCTCGATGAAGAGACCCGGACCACAGTAGACACATTCTTTGCACATAACCTTAATGTGTCGGAGACTGCCAGACGGCTTTTCGTCCACAGGAACACACTCGTCTACAGGCTTGAGAAGCTTCGCCAGCTGACGGGTCTTGATATAAGGACTTTTGACGATGCCATGACATTCCGCATCGCCTCCATGGTCGCCGAGTATCTGCGCGAACTCGACAGCCGGAACGGCGAAGGCGGCGGCATCTACGACGGTAAAAAAAATAAAAGCAGTAATTGAGTTTTCGCAAGGAGGAAGACCAGCATGATTAAATTGCACGAAGGCGGCGCGTATCTGTTCCACGGCACGGAGATCAGAGACACATATAACGGTAACCAGAAAGCCGCGAAAGAGGGGACGATCGCTTACGGTATTCTGAAGCAGCACAATACTTCCGGAAATATGGAGCGGCTTGAAATCAAGTTCGACGCGCTGACATCCCACGATATCACGTACGTGGGCATCATTCAGACAGCACGCGCGTCGGGACTTCAGAAGTTCCCGATCCCCTATGTACTGACGAACTGCCACAATTCGCTGTGCGCGGTCGGCGGTACGATAAATGAGGACGATCATGTTTTCGGTCTCACAGCAGCCCAGAAGTACGGCGGTGTCTATGTGCCCCCGATGCAGGCCGTCATCCATCAGTACGCCCGCGAGATGCTGTCCGGCGGCGGACGCATGATCCTGGGCAGCGACAGCCACACACGCTACGGTGCCCTGGGCACTATGGCGATGGGTGAGGGTGGCCCTGAACTGGTAAAGCAGCTGCTCGGCAGAACATATGATATTAAGATGCCGGAAATCGTGGCAGTTTTCCTCACCGGGGAAGTGCGTCCCGGTGTGGGTCCGCAGGACGTCGCGCTGGCTATTATCGGCGCCGTATTCAAAAACGGCTTTGTCAAGAATAAGGTCATGGAGTTCGTCGGACCCGGCGTGGCTAACCTTTCCATGGATTTCAGGATCGGAGTCGATGTCATGACTACGGAGACAACATGTCTTTCTTCCATCTGGCAGACAGACGAAAGGACTCGCGAGTACTACGAAATCCACGGCCGCGCGGGCGATTTCAAGAGCCTTGCGCCTGCGACGGTCGCCTACTATGACTCTGTGATGGAGATCGATCTTGGCAGTATCAAGCCGATGATCGCCATGCCGTATCATCCGAGCTGTGTCTACACGATCGATGACGTGCTTGCAAATACAGCGGATATCCTCCATGAGACCGAAGAGCGCGCAAAGATTTCCTTCGGCGATAAGGTAGACGTCGACCTTATGAGTAAACTGAAGAACGGGAAGCTGATGGTGGATCAGGGAATCATCGCCGGCTGCGCGGGCGGCGGATTTGAGAATATCTGCGACGCGGCCGACATACTGCGCGGCAGGAGCATCGGCAATGACAGGTTCACGCTGAATGTATATCCGGCATCCCAGCCGATCTACATGGAACTGGTCAAGAACGGCGTGTTCGCAACCCTGCTTGAGACCGGCGCGGTCGTCAAGCCGGCCTTCTGCGGACCGTGCTTCGGCGCAGGCGACACACCTGCCAACAACGCCTTCTCAATCCGTCACTCCACGAGGAACTTCCCGAACCGCGAGGGGTCCAAGGTCCAGGAAGGCCAGATTTCTTCTGTCGCCCTTATGGATGCCCGCTCAATAGCCGCGACCGCGGCCAACAAGGGCGCTCTCACATCCGCTGAGTATTACACAGGCGGCTATACGAACCCGAGGTATTTCTTTGACGGCAGGATCTACGCAAACCGCGTATTCGACAGTCACGGCGTCGCCGATGAGAGCGCGGAGCTCCAGTTCGGACCGAATATCAAGGACTGGCCGAAGATGCCTGCACTGACAGAGAATCTTCTTCTCAAGGTCGTGAGCGAGATCCATGATCCGGTCACGACGACCGATGAACTGATCCCGTCCGGCGAGACATCCTCGTATCGTTCGAATCCTCTGAAGCTGGCAAGCTTCGCGCTGTCGAGAAAGGATCCCGCCTATGTCGGCAGGGCCACCCTCGTGCAGAAGGGAGAGAATGCCCGCGAGGAGTCGGCCGCCGATGAGACCGTGTTCGCCGCTTTGCCGGAAGCCCGGAGCGTGATCGAGACGGTACGCACTGAGTTCCCGCAGATCACATTTGCAGATACGGGTATCGGCTCCACGATCTTCGCTGTCAAGCCTGGCGACGGATCTGCCCGTGAGCAGGCAGCCTCCTGCCAGAAGGTTCTGGGCGGATGGGCCAATATTGCAAATGAGTACGCGACCAAGCGCTACAGAAGCAACCTCATCAACTGGGGCATGCTGCCGCTTCTCATCGACGGCGATCTTCCCTTTGCGAACGGAGATTACATCTTCATTCCGGGCATACTGCGCGCGGTCCGCGAAAAAGAGGACGCGATCAGGGCTTACGTCGTGAAAGACGGGAAACTTGTTTCGTTCACGATGACCCTCGGGGATCTAACGGACGATGAGCGCGAGATCATCTGTGACGGATGCCTGATCAATTATTACAGAACACATTAATAGAAGTCCCGAACATTGCGGCTGTCGCCTCACGGCGGCAGCCTTTTTAATCTCTGACGCAGAATTCTCGTGACTTTAGTCGTGAGATGAATGCGCAAAAGAAACCTACATCTGACATGGGATACAAACCCGCGTCAGAGATTAAATGCCTCAGCTGCACAATGCTCCACTGGAGCATTGTTACGCATGCTTAGGCACGGCGGATCGCAGCCGCGCAATGATGAAGGTGCTTCGCACTTTGCGCGGCGCG
>JAFWIM010000120.1 GCA_017514845.1 Lachnospiraceae bacterium | reverse complement strand
GCGGCAACCCTTTTATGGACCTGGCGGGAATCGAACCCGCGTCCGAAAGCCTCTCCCTCGAAGCATCTCCCATCACAGCCACTCCTTTTACATTCCCTCATCCGGCCGGCGAGCAGCGTCCTTCCGGATTCAGTAGCTTCATAATACGCCTACAGACTCAAAGCTTTGCCTGCATCGTTTCCCGTAATAATGACGCCGGTTACCGGACGTACGGGTGCGACCGGGCCGACGGCTGCGATTACGCAGCTACTGCAAACTCGTTGTCTGCGTTTAATTTTAAAAATCCGGTTTTATCGTGGTCCGGGCCACGGATGGCTTCCTCGACTTCAAAACCCCCGTCGAAACCAGTACAAGCCCTGGTTAATAAGAGTCTGAACTCATTTGCTATTAAACCACAAAACTCAGGTCAGGTCAATAAACCGCGGGTATAAATTTCAGATACCCGCATGGTGGGCGGTAACTGTTCAGACAGGCTGTATCGAAGCTCCGGAATCCGGCTCAAGCCTCATCTTCATCCAAAAACGCAGAGAAGGACCTGCAATGTTTTTCTCACGAAGATGGATGCTTTGTTGCCGGAACGTAACATGAGAACAGCCAATCTGAACTGCCTCAGATAATCAATCACGCCCTTGCAATAAACAGCCCCGCTCCCTCGATCTCTTCCTTCAGAGCCTCACGCACTTCCCTGCTCATATGCATCACATACACGTCGCAGTCGTCGGCTTTTCTTATGAGGGCTTCCCCATCAAGCTCCCAGCAGACATGGGGTCTGTCAGGTCCGCTGAAATTGGACATATCACAGTAGAACTCGTCGCAGGAAATCGGAATAAACGGATCCAAAATCCTCGTATCCCCGCTATAAAGCACACGCAGATACCCGATCGACAGCAGGTACCCATAGCACAGCCCTTCAAAATGCTCTCCCACATGAAATGTCGGTATCGCTGAAATCAGCCATGACTTTTCCTCGCGGCACATTGCGTCAGTGGTGACAAATGTGACCATGTCATCGGTCAGGTTCCGATACTCAAAAAGCTCCTTGGCCATGTACACGAGTATCTTTTCCGGCGCGCAGATGAAAAGGCTGTCGCTGTAATCCGGGCATCTGTACTTGAGCCACTCCGCCAGAGTCGGGATTCCGCTCACATGGTCATTGTGCATGTGTGTAATCAGGACATATATGCGCTTCGGAACCTTTCTCTCTATCTCCCGCTTCGCACGCATAAAATTTCTGGCGTCGAGATCGATGAAGACCAGCGTCTCCTCATCCGGTCTGAAATATGCGTTGTTCGGGTGTCTCGAGAACGCGTCGCCTGTTCCGAGAAAATGAAGTGCCTTCTTGAACTTCTTACTCATCTTTTTTATTCTCCCAAAATATTGGTCCTGCCACGCCTGCTAAGCATATTGGCATGACAAAAGTCTCTTCATATATATTATAGCGAATGACTCCCATTTGCAACATACGCCGCCAAGGAGTACAATATCGGATAATACAAAGTAAAACCATGCCAGCCGAGGAGGCACCCATGAAGAAAAAGCTTAAGATATCTTACAACGCCCCGGTCGCCCTGACCTTCATTCTCATCTGTTTCGCCACGATGATCATCGGTTACCTGACCGGCGGCAGGAGCACACAGCTCCTTTTTATGACCTATCACTCATCGCTCCTGAATCCGCTGACATACCTGAGGCTCTTCACACATGTTCTCGGGCACGCCGGATGGTCCCACTTCATCGGCAACGCGTCTTATATTCTTCTGCTCGGCCCGATGCTCGAGGAGAAATATAAGTCAAGAACACTGCTGGAGATCATCTGCATCACGGCTCTAGTGACAGGTCTCGTGAACTACGTCTTCTTCTGGAATTCCGGGCTGTGCGGCGCGAGCGGAGTCGTATTTGCATTCATCGTCCTCGCCTCCTTCACCGGGTTCAGAGAGGGCGAGATCCCATTGACGTTCATCCTTGTCGCCGTCATTTTCATCGGACAGCAGATCTACGAAGGAGTCGTGCTGACTGACAACATTTCCAACACGGCCCACATTGTCGGCGGGCTGGTCGGCGGCGTCATCGGCTATCTGCTCAACAAGAAGAAAGCATGGTAAATAGCCGCAATTCAAGTCTCACTCGCGAGACTTGACGCAGGCTTTGTGTCAGCTGACATACTTCCAAAACGAATCCCTGCGCATCCCCGAAAGACTCAATGCAATCAGCGCCGCCACCCGAATGCGGCAGAACGGAGTTTTATATGAATCAATTCTTAGAAAATATCGCCCACGGTCCCCGAATCATCATCATCACCGGCCACTTCGGCAGCGGAAAGACCGAGGTCTCCGTCTCCCTGGTCTACGCCCTCGCAGCGATGCGCGATTCCGGGAATCCGAACATTAAGAACGTCGCGCTGTGCGACCTGGACGTCGAAAACCCGTATTTCCGCAGCCGCGAGCTGACTGAGACCATGGGCGAGGCGGGCATCCGCGTCTATTCCGACCCCTACCACGGGCAGAACGGCTCCGAGCTCCAGACCCTCGACCCGGCAATTCTCGCCCCGGTGCAGGCTCCCGACTGCCACGTCATCATGGACACCGGCGGCAATAATACCGGTGCCATGATCCTGAACCAATTCAGAAAGCACTTCGGGGCTGACTATCGCATGCTGTATATTGCAAATAAAAACCGCCCCGGCACCGACACCCCCGAAAAAGTCCTCGCGGAGATTGAGGCAATCCAGTACTCGACCGGCCTTGTCATGTCGGGCATCATCTCGAACAGCCACTTCATCCGCGAGACAACGGCGGAGGATGTGCTGGAGGGGGCTGCATTTGCAAATCACATCAGCGAAATCAGCGGTCTCCCCCTTCTCTGCTCGACCTGCAGCGAAAGCTTAGTTGATGAGGTCAGAAAAGCCGATCCAACACTCGAGATCTTCCCCGTCGGCATGTACATGCGGCAGACCTATCTCGACAAAAAAGTCTGACCGCCGGAGGACATACCATGATAAGACCTGAAATGGCGCAGAAATTCATCGACCAGATTACTGACTACACAGAATACAACATCAATATCATGGATGAGTCCGGCGTAATCATCGCAAGCCGCAGCAAAGATCGCATAGGGACCTATCATGAGGCGGCGGACCGGATCGTTCGGGGCAAAGAAGACATTGTTGTCGTCGACGATGACAAACTCTATCCCGGCGTTCTGCCCGGAATCAACATGGCGATCATTGTAAACGGCAAAAAGGAAGGTGTCGTCGGTGTCACGGGCAGCCCCTCTCACATCCGGGAAGTCGCCATGGTGACACGGCTTGCAATCGAAGCCATGCTGAAATACGAAAAACAACAGGAAAACATCCTGCTGCGCCAGGGAAGAAAAGAGAACTTCTTTCATCTTCTCCTCAGAGTCGATGATGCTGACCCTGCAGAGCTTCGCGCAGCAGCCCAGCTTCTCGGTTATGACGAATCTCTTCTGCGAGTTCCCATTCTGTGCCGGATCAACGACGGTACCCAGCCGGACCGCATTCTTGAAGCCATAAGAGCCAACAATGGCCATTGGGGCCAGGATCTCAGCACCATCCTTGATGACAGGCATGTCCTGGTCTTCCGGACCCTGCGGGAAAATAGCAGCAGAATTTACCATCTCCGAGATGATATCCTCTCCTATATGACAAACACATTGGATCGTTTGGACCGCGGAGAGGTGAATGCCTCCTTTTATGTGGGGACACCGCAGAAAGCCTTCTCGCAATACATCCACAGCTATCACCATGCGCGGTGGCTCGAGAAGAAATATCGAAAGAAAACAAATGAGACCGGGGATGACAGAGTTCATTTCTTCTTTGACAATACCTCTGAATACTTCTACTCTGTTCTCCCGAAAGAGGAGCTTCATCGAGTGTTCTATCAGTACAGCAGCCAGCTCCGGGGCGAAGAACGAATCCAGTTTTCCGATACGACGAGAGCTCTGATCGAGACCAATTTCAATCTGACAGAAGCCGCAAAATTGCTATATGTACACAAAAATACTATGTTATACCGGTATAACAAACTAAAAAATATGCTGGACATTGATCCGCTCCGGAACTCGTCGGACAGAACTTTCCTGATCCTGCTGTATCAGAGCCTTCTGTAAATGATTTACTTGATAAAATGCACATTTGCCCCCGCAGACCGGGTAAAAATCCAATCTTTAATCCGAAAAATAATGACCTCCCGAAAAATCAATTCATTTGATTTCGGGAGGTCTTTCATTTGCTCATTCTTATCGCGTTCAAAATGCCCCTCTTCGCGTCGCAAAGTGCTGGTCAGACATCTTTTCCTTCATCTTATCAAGAACAAATGTTTTGTGTCAATAACACAATTATAAGTTCGTTTTTCATACCTGCGCACATTGTTCATAAGAGGGTATTCACATATTATAAAGGCAGATAAAGAGAACAAACACACGACAGGCAGCTTAGTAACAAATCATTACGAAAGGAGATTCTCATGAAACTGGTATTTGCATCTGATTCCTTTAAGGGAACCATATCCAGCGAAAAAACGGTAGAGCTACTGACAAAAGCAGCTCACGAAGTATTCGGTCCCTGCGAGACGATCGGCGTTCCCGTCGCCGACGGCGGAGAGGGCACAACGGACGCAGTCGTCCTGGCCGCCAACGGCAAGAAAGCCTACGCGACAGTCCACGGACCGCTGATGGAAGAAGCGAAGGCATATTACGGAATTATCGACAGGGATAAGGCCGTCCTCGAAATGGCCCAGGCCTCCGGCCTTCCGATGGTACCCGAAAAACTTCGCAACCCGCTGAACACTACGACCTATGGAACCGGCGAGCTTGTCCTGGCAGCCGTGAACGCGGGTCACACGGACATTTCCATCGCTATCGGGGGTTCAGCTACAAATGACGGCGGAATGGGATTTGCAAGCGCCCTCGGCGTCAAATTCCTGGACGCAGACGGCAATGTGCTCGAGGGCAAGGGCAGCGAGCTTGAAAAAGTGGCTGACATTGATGTGAGCGGCGTTCCTGAAAGCATCCGCAAGGTACATTTTACCGTCATGTGCGATGTCACAAATCCGCTCTGCGGAAAAGACGGGGCCACCTACACCTTCGGCAAACAGAAAGGCGGCACGCCTGAGATTCTCGACCGTCTGGAAAAGGGCATGTGCAGCTATCGCGACGTTATCATCAAAAAGTTCGGCGTCAACCCGGACGACACACCGGGCACAGGCGCTGCCGGCGGTCTCGGCGCAGCTCTCAAGATCTTCTTCAACGCGGAAATGAAGTCCGGCATTGAGACCGTCCTCAACCTGATCGATTTTGATTCCCTGCTGCCCGGCGCGGATCTCGTCGTCACAGGCGAGGGGCGAACAGACTGGCAGAGCTGCTTCGGCAAAGTTATGCAGGGCGTTGGCGACAGGGCTAAAAAATATGATGTTCCGGCAGTCGCCCTCTGCGGAGGTCTCGGTGATGGATATGAAGGTATTTATGAACACGGTATCGATTCCATCATAACAACGGTCGACGGACCGATGCCGCTGGCTGAGGCGCTTGACAGAGCCGAAGAGCTCTATTACAAGGGTGCCGTCCGCCTCTTCCGTATGGTACGGGCGGGAATGCGTATAAAATAATCTGACTTGCACTGTTGACCCGCTTTGTTGACTTGATATCTGACTTGCACTGCTGACCCACTCTGTTGACTTGATATCTGACTTGCACTGCTGACCCGCTTATAACTTGCTTTGCTGAATTACTTATATATAAGAGAATTGTCCGGCGAAGATGCATTCGTCTTCGCCCCCCTATCCTCACCACAAATCTAAGAAAGGAGAAAAACAACATGGATGCACAATTTACGACACTCGGAGCCATTATCGGCCTTGCTATCGCAATAGTACTCATCATCAGAAAAGTTCAACCGGCATACAGCCTCATCTTTGGCGCGCTGATCGGCGGTCTCATCGGAGGCGGCGGTCTCGACACGACCGTCAGCACCATGGTCAGCGGTGCCGGATCCATGATGTCATCCGTTCTCAGGATCCTGACCAGCGGTATTCTCGCCGGTGCCCTCATTAAGACGGGATCCGCAGAAAAAATCGCTGAGACCATCGTAGAAAAACTCGGCGAGCAGAGAGCGGTTGCAGCCATCTCTGTCGCGACAATGATCATCTGCGCAGTCGGCGTATTTGTTGACATTTCCGTCATCACCGTCGCTCCGATCGCTCTTGCCATCGGCAAGCGCGCAGGGCTTTCCAGAAGCGGTATACTGGTCGCAATGATCGGCGGCGGCAAAGCCGGCAATATCATCTCACCGAATCCAAATACGATTGCCGTCTCAGAAGCATTTGAACAGCCGCTGACATCCGTCATGGCCCGCAACATCGTTCCCGCCATCTGCGCACTCGCTGTAACAATCGTACTCTCCTCCATCCTCGTAAAGAAGAAGGGTGAAGAGATTCAGGCTTCTGATCTTGAAGGTGCCGGCAGCAAAGATCTCCCGGGCTTCCTTCCCGCAATACTCGGACCGGCTGTCGTTATCATCATGCTGGCTCTCCGTCCGATCGCCGGCATCGCAATTGATCCGCTCATCGCGCTTCCTGTCGGCGGTGCCATCAGCACAATTGCGACCGGAAAGGCTAAAAACTTCATCGAGTACTCCGAATTCGGTCTCACCAAAGTCATCGGCGTCTCCATCCTTCTGATCGGCACCGGAACAATCGCGGGAATCATCAAAGCATCCGCCCTGCAGTACGACGTGACCAACATTCTTGAAGCGATGAACATGCCCGCATTTGTTCTCGCTCCGCTGTCCGGTATCCTGATGGCCGCCGCAACAGCATCCACAACGGCAGGCGCGACTGTGGCTGCGCAGACATTTGCACCTACACTTCTTGCAAATGGTGTCACCGGACTCGCAGCCGCCGCCATGGTCCACGCCGGCGCGACTGTCGTCGACTCTCTGCCCCACGGTTCATTCTTCCATGCGACCGGCGGCGCGGTCAACATGAGCATCGGCGACCGTATGAAGCTCATCCCCTATGAAGCAGCGATCGGTCTTACGAGCACAATCGTGTCCGTGATCATGTATCTGGTACTTCACTGACAATAGAGGACGGTTCTTCCATGGGAAGCTCCACGGAAGAACCGTCTTTTACATTTCTTTCACATGTTCTCAATCAGCCTGCGGTCCGCGGGCAGCCAATCCACGGCCGCCAGGTCCTCCTTTGTCAGCCACCTTGCGGCCTCATGCTCCTGCAAATGAATCTCGCCATCCACAATGCGACACCAGAAACAGTCCATGGACAGGTGGAATTTCGGATAGTCATATTCGATCGTGCTTATCTTCTCT
>JAFWIM010000119.1 GCA_017514845.1 Lachnospiraceae bacterium | reverse complement strand
TGAAGCAGACGACAGCGCCGACGACGATCGATCCCGCCACCGCCCGCTTCAGCCTGTCCGTATCGCCCTTGCCGAATTCCCTTCCGACAACGATGGACAGGCCGACACCCAGGCTTTGTGAAAAGAACACCAGGAATTCAAAGATCGAGGATACCGATCCGACTGCGGCGAGCGCATTTTCGCCCAGGTAGTTGCCCACAAGTGCGGTGTCCGCGACATTGTAGAGCTGTTGAAAAATGTTTGATATGAAGACCGGCAGCATGAAGATGATGAGGCTTCTCAGGATAGGTCCGTGAAGAAGGTCAACGGAGCCGGCTGGATTCCTTTTGATGTCCACTTGTTATTTGTTCCTCTTTGGTAATTTATGATGATTTAAGTTGAGTTATTCTTTGTATTTCGTTTTTTACTTTTAGACTGCAATCTCTCTGCAGGTGTATCTGTCTACCTTATCATACTTTCAGTTGGTAGTCTCATTTTACCACATCACACACTGCCCTTTGAGAATCTTATTTTGCTGATTTTGTTCACGTCAACAGAGGTGGCTGCATATTCCCGCTTCCGGGGCGCTTTTGCTGCCTTTGGATTAATGAGTGAATGAGGGCTCTAATTAACTCATTTGCAAATTTATTAGCCCTCCCCCAAAGTCCCTCGTATATATAGATGTAAGGGCACAAGGAAGCCCACTTAAAAAAGAAATAAAACAAAATTCGAAAATAGAAATTATTAAAAGAAATTAAGGAGAAAAGCCATGAAGAATACACTTAGAAAAATCGTTATCAGCACAATGATCGCAGTCACAGCAGCAACAGCAGCAATCGCTCCGGCAGCTACAGTAGTCATGGCCAATGACGGCTTCGAAGCCATCTATGAGAATGGTTACAAGTATTATTACAGCCACGACACAGGCAAGTATTACTACGCAGACTCCGATGGCAACATCGCTTGCGACAGCCACGGACCGATCGAGATGGACAGAAAGAACGCATCTGCCAGCTCCCTCGACAAGAGCCTCTACGGCGCAACACGTTACTGCAACGTAAATGACTTCCTCGCTCTGAGAACCGGTCCGGATTCCGACGCCGCATTGATCGCGAAGCTCGCACCGAACGCACAGGTGACCATCATCGGCACAGTCGGTGACTGGGTCAAGGTTTACGCACCGTCAGTTGACTCCGACGGATATGTATACGGCGCATACCTCTCAAAGACAAAGCAGGCTTCTTCCAGCAAGCCGGCAAGCACAGCAGTTTACAAGACAGTCCGCGGCACAAAGCATTATCTCGCACTCAGAACAGACACATGCTACGATGAGAGAAACGAGATTGCAAAGCTCTACAACGGTGAGACGGTTAAGGTCCTGAACAGCAACGTGAACGGATCCGGCTACGCAAAGGTGTACGCTCCGTCAGTTGACAAGACAGGCTATGTAAACGCTGAATACCTCAGATAATTTAGAATTGAAAATGATAATAACCGGCGCGGGTTCCATGTGAGCCCGCGCCGTTTTTATCTCTCTTTATTCTGTGTCATATTCCCCGTACTCGCAGCCTACATGCGTCGCCTCGATTTCATCGATGATTTCGAGACCGCCATGCTTCCTCTCGTACAGCTTCACGACCCCGAATCCGTTGCCGCCGTTCCAGAGCCGGTTGTGCTTCTTGCTTCCGTCCGGGGCTTCATAGTTCACGAGCAGCATGTCCTTCTTTTCGCAAATGATCATCGTATCCATCACAGCATGCACATTCTCCTGCACAACATGCCAGTAGACCCGCTCCTCATCCTCGCGGAATGAGAACTTTGTCCTCACGTCGAGCCACACTTTCGAAAAGTTGAAATCAAATTCCCTGCCCTCGTAGTAGAATACGCCGAGAAGCCGTCGATCCAGCGGCACAAAATAAATCTTCGGCCTGCCGCCCCCGATATCGAAGACGGAGTTCATCAGCTGCTTTCCGGTCTTTTTGCTGACCAGGTGGTTCGACGACAACCACACCCAGGGGCTTGTGAAATCGCGTCCCCAGTTCTTGTCCGCGTAGCCGTAGCAGGTGTCCGGCGTCACCGTGTATTTTCTGCCGTTTAACATGATTGTGCCGGAAAATGCGCTCTTCATTCCCTCGGCATGCCAGTACATTGCAAATGCCTCCACGTCCCTCAGCGACTTACTCGCCCCATAACCGACATTAAAGGCAATCAATTTGTCAATTTGCAGATCCCAGCTCATCTCTCCCGCGTCACACATCCACTCCGGGTGAGATGCGGCCTCCTCCGCTGTGACTTTGATGCTTCCCGCAATGCGGGTTTCAGACGCATGGCAGTCGGCTGCATCGATGGAGAAGGGTGCATCGGCATGCATATTTACATCCTTCCAGGCAAAGAACCGGTGCAGCTGGCAGTGGTCCTCTCCCCAGCATCCGGCTTTAACCATGAGGTAGGAGGGCTTTTTGCCGGAGGCTGCATTTGCAGGAAGCTGCCCCAGGACCGGCTCATCCTCCGCAAGGTCCGGGTTGCATACAAAAAATTCAATGAAGAAGGGCTTTTCCGCGCCGTTCTCGTCCCTGGCGGTCAGCGAGTGCCACCACCAGTCGTACCCCTGCCGTCTGAGGGGACCGCGGAGCATGCATGCGTCGCGCGTGATGTCGTGTTTGTTGAAAGAATGTGTCATTGTTGTTCCCACCTTATCATATTTCCTGTTGACAGTCTCATTTTACCACAACACATACTGCCTTTTGAGAGTCTTATTGCACTGATTCATCTGATTAATGGCGGAGGCAACTGGATTCCTGCTTCCAAAGCTTTTTGGTTGCCTTTGATCCTTGCGGGTTTCATCGGGTCCATGGCAGAGGCAACTGGGTTCCTGCTTCCCGGGCGTTTTGGTTGCCTTTGGCTCTTGCGGGTTTCATCGGGTCCATGGCGGAGGCAACTGGATTCCTGCTTCCCAAGCTTTTTGGTTGCCTTTGACCTTTGCGGGTTTCATCGGGTTCACGGCAGAGGCAACTGGACGCCTGCTTCCCAGGCG
>JAFWIM010000012.1 GCA_017514845.1 Lachnospiraceae bacterium | reverse complement strand
CCTGCGTTATGACAACGGCGATACGGCTGTTGCCCATACAGAAATCCGGGAGGGAAGGAAGAAGCTGTTCCTCACGGAGCTTTACGGAAGAAGAAGTGATCTGATTTACGACACAAGCGGGCATGCGGTCACACCCTACATCATCACGAACAACTTCTGGGATGTTCAGGGAGTCGCGCAGTACCAGTTCATACAGACAGGTCTTAAGGACTACGAGCTGCGCCTGAACGGTGACAGGTCCCTTATGAATGTGGATGATATGCTGGGTCGCATTCTGCCGACACTGGGCGAAGACGCGAACATAAACATTGTCTATGTCGATGAAATACCGGTCCTCGCATCAGGCAAGAGAAAGTATATCGAAAATCGCTGCGCCGAATATCAAAGATAACCGGAGTATTGTATTTATGGTTGACGCTTCAAGTAAGAAGGTACAGATAGCATCCAATACAGTGTACACGATCGCCGGAGCACTCGTTTTAAACGGTGTGCTCCAGCTTCTCGTCTATCCGCAGCTCAACGCTCGCATGGGCGCGGAGGCCAACGGCACTGTGCTCTACATAATGGGGCTCGTCAGTATCCTCGGACCATCGATCGGACAGGCTCTGAACAATGCCAGATTGGTCATGCGGCGGGACTGTGACGTAAAGAACGGCGATTATAATCTGATGCTGCTTCTCTTCGGAGCTGTCGGCACGGCTGTCGCCCTCATCATATCGATGAATTCCATAAAGGGGATATTCTCTTATGTGATGACAGCTGCGCTCATCATGATCACGATTTTTCGCTATTACGGTGACGTCGAGTACAGGCTGACTCTGAACTACAAAAAGTATTTTATTTACTATCTTCTGATCTCACTGGGATATGCCGCCGGTTTTGGCGTGTACCTGCTTCGCGGGAGCTGGTTCTTTATTTTCCTTGCCGGCGAGGCAGCTGCATTTGCATACCTTATCCTGACCGGAAATGTTTATAAAAAGTTCTTTGTGCGGTCAGAGTATTTTTCGCTGGCCATGAGGCGGGGGAGCATTCTTGTCCTCTCGTATCTTGTGACCAACACGACTCTCAATATCGACCGTCTGGTCCTGAAGAACACTCTGGGCGGGACAGCTGTCACGCAGTACTATGTCGTCTCCCTGATCGGCAAGACGCTTGTGCTCTTCATAGCCCCGATCAATACGATCATCATCTCGTATCTGACCCGCGAAAAAGCGGCCCTCGGAAGAAAAAGGTTCCTGACCTTTGCCGGGGCAGGTTTATGTGTCAGTTTTGTTTTCTTTTTGTGCTGCCAGATAGCGACGCCGATCTTTATCCGGCTCTTTTATCCGGATCTTTATGAGTCTACAAGACAGCTTGTGACAGTCGTCAATATAAGTCAGATCCTGAGTATGCTGTCGGCTTACCTTTTTATTCTGGTACTCACATTCACCGGGGAGAAATGGCAGCTTACCCTGCAGACCGCTCATCTTGTCGTGCTTTGTCTGCTTATTTTCATGACTGTCGGCAGCGGGTCGCTTCTCACATTCTCTGCGGCGGTTCTTGCGGCCAACGCGCTGAGAATCGCAGCGGTGCTTATTCTCGGATTTGCAAAATCAAAGTAACAGGAGGGACTAACAATGAAACAGGCAGGTGAAGTTCTCCGCCGGGTCGCGTTTTTCGGGCTCGATATGATGCGCGGCGGTAAGATGAAAAGACTGCTGGAAGTGAATAAGAGTGAAATAGTTCGCGGAATCACGCAGGAGTATCAGGACAGAAGGCTGGATCAGATCCTGACCTATGCCGCAGAGAACTGTGAATTTTACAGGAATCTTCCTGCAAATGGATCTCTGACCGATTTCCCTGTCCAGAACAAAGGTGACTTTATCGAGCACTATGAGGGGATCCTCAGCGATGAATTCAGGGATGACCGGGACAAGCTGACTAAGCTTTCCACGAGCGGCTCTACCGGAACACCGTTCACCGTTCTTGCAGATAAGGACAAGATGTCCCACGTGTATATGAATTTCATGTCCGTCATGGAGCTGAACGGCTTCCGGCTCGGAATGAAGAGAGGCGAGTTCCGCGCCTGGATCAAGGGAAAGAATACCATCAGCAAGTGGCACTCTGTGAAGAATAATCTTCTCATGATCGACATATCCAATATGGGCGACGAGAGCGTCAAAGCGATTCTTGACCGCATAAAGAGAGATCGGATCCAGGTCCTGGTCGCCTACTCCAGCGCAATTCAGGCTCTGTGTGACTATGTGGATAGAAGCGGCTATGACACAGCGGGATGGTCTGTCGAGATGATCTTTACGATGGGAGAAGCCCTCCCTGCCGGCACGAGAAAGAAGGCGGCGGAGCTTTTTGGCATCACCCCGGTCCTCTCGTACGGCAATAACGAGAACGGATTCGTCGCGGTAAGCCTTGACGGCAGCGATCTCTATACGATCGACCTTTACAATTATTATGTCGAGATACTCAAGATGGACAGCGACGAGCCGGCGGATGAGGGTGAACTCGGCAGGATCGTCGTGACAGACTTCTATAACCGCGCGTTCCCCATGATCCGCTATGATACGGGGGATACAGGAAAGATCCGAAAATATAAGGATGATGAAGGCCGGCTCCACGCCTGCTTCACCGAGATCTACGGCCGGCGTGGCTCCCTTCTCTACAACACGAAGGGCGAACCGCTCTCGATCCATGTATTTATGAATGTTCTGCTGAACTTTGAAGGAGAGATCCAGCAGGCCAAGTGCATACAGACCGGAGAGAAAGAGTATACGCTTGAGATCAACGCGCTGAAGCTTCCGATCGACGAGGAAAAGGTCGTATCTGCTTACCGCCATTACCTCGGTGATGACGCTGTCATCACAGTAGAATACCTTGAAGGCAGAATTCCGATCCAGCAGTCGGGCAAGACGATGGTGTGCGAGAACCGCTGGAAGAGATGAGGGGGACAGACCGTGATAAAAGTATCTGATTATATCGCTGAATTTCTGGCCGACCATGGTGTCCGTGAAGTGTTCATGGTCACCGGCGGCGGAGCAATGCACCTCGATGACGCGCTCGGACACTCAAAGCGTCTTCGCGCGACATATCATCACCATGAACAGGCCTGCGCCATGGCGGCAGAGGCCTATTCGAGGATTCATAACATACCTGCCTGCGTGTGCGCGACCTGCGGACCCGGTGCCACGAATGTCATGACCGGTGTTCTGTGCGCATATATGGAATCACTGCCAATGATCGTTCTGACCGGTCAGGTCAGGACACAGATCACGGTGAGGAGCACAGGCCTCGACCTCCGCACTATGGGCGTTCAGGAATATGATGTTACAGAGAGTGCCGCCCCGATGACAAAGTATGCGGTCATGGTGGAGAGGGCGGAAGATATCCGCTATCACCTTGAAAAAGCCATGTTCCTTGCGATGTACGGAAGACGGGGACCGGTATGGCTGGACGTTCCTATGGACATTCAGGCTGCCAGAGTGGAGCCGCAGGCTCTCAAAGCATTTGATCCGGAGGAGGAAGGACTTAAGAACGTTCCCTCGATTCCGGATGAGACGATCACAAAGATTCTCGAGATTCTTCTGCGCGCGGAGAGACCGCTTATTTTCGGCGGTTTCGGCATCAGGGCATCGGGTGCTTATGATCTTTTTAAGGAACTTGTGATCAGGCTCGGTATTCCTGTCATAGACGGTATGTCCAGCGTGGATCTCATGGAAGAGGATCATCCTCTCTATGCCGGGAGAAGCGGCATGACGGGCAGCCGGGCAGGAAATTTTGCCCTGCAGAACTGTGACGTACTCCTTTCACTCGGCAGCCGTCAGAGCATCCACCAGACCGGTTTTTCCTTCGATACATGGGCGAGGGAAGCGTACACGATCATCAATGACATTGACATGAATGAGATCAGAAAGCCGAACCTGCATGTGGACCTGCCGGTCTGCGGCGATGTCAGGGAACTCATCACAAAGCTGCTTGACCGCACGGAGGGTGACGGGATATTCGCTGTGGACGAATGGATCGCGAGAATCCATGAGTGGAGACGAAAATACCCCATTGTCACCGAGAGCGAGAAAGGTCCGCAGCCGGACGGACTTGCCAACACGTACAGGTTCTATGACGTGCTCTCTGACCTCATGAAAGAGGATGACCTTCTCTGTGTATCCTGCGGAACCTCCCGCGTCGCCGGCAGCCAGACATTCCGCATAAAGAAGGGACAGAGATTCATCACGAACTCCTCCACGGCATCCATGGGCTACGGTCTCCCCGCAGTGGAGGGACTGGCCCGCGCATGTGAGGGGAAGGAAATCACCCTTGTCACCGGCGAGGGAAGCTTTATGATGAATATGCAGGAGATGCAGACGATCCGGACGAACAATCTGCCGGTCAGGGTCTTCATGATCTGCAACGGCGGTTACCATTCGATTCGTCAGACTCAGAACGCGTACTTCGGCAAACCCCTCATCGGCATAGGTCCGGAGAGCGGCGATCTCTCCTTCCCGGATACGGGAAAAATTGCTGACTGTTTCGGTTTTTCCTATGGGGAGTGCGTGTCAAATGAGACCATCGCCGAAGATCTTGCCCGGGCAATGGAGCTTCCGCTCCCGGCACTCATCCGGGTCGAAGTTACTACGACCCAGAAGACAGAGCCGAAAGCGGCGTCGAGAAAGCTCGCGGACGGAACTATGGTGTCGTCACCGCTCGAGGATATGGCTCCGTTCCTCTCGAGGGAGGAGCTGAGGGCCAATATGCTGATTCCGCTCACACCGGATGAGGATACGGATTGAGAGCGCAAATAATTAGAGAGGCTGCCAGATATTATGGAAGAGAATAAGAAATTGATTTCTGTCGTCATTCCCTGCTATAACGAGGAAGAAAACGTGCAGGCGATGACGGACACTGTCACGCGGATCATAACGAGTGAGCTGCCGGAATATGATTACGAGATCATTTTTATCGACAATCATTCGCAGGACGGAACGAAAAGGATCATCCGTCATATCTGCGAAGAAGACAGGCACGTGAAGGCGATATTCAACGCGAGAAATTTCGGACAGATGCGATCTCCGGTCCACGGATTCAAGCAGGCCAGGGGGGACTGCGTGATCCGGCTGAATGCGGATTTTCAGGATCCGCCGGAACTCATCCCGACCCTTGTCCACAAATGGGAGGAGGGCAACAAGATTGTTCTGTGCATCAAGGACAAGACGGAAGAGGGGCCGATCATGGCCTTCGTGAGACGGCAATACTATAAATTCCTGAGAAAGATCACGGATATTGGACATATCGAGAATTTCACAGGTTTCGGTCTTTTTGACAAGGCGTTCGTCGACGTTGTGAGGAATATTCATGATCCGATGCCGTACTTCCGCGGCATGGTGGCAGAGTTCGGCTTCGATTACGCGATCGTCCCCTACGAGCGTCCGAACCGGAGAGCGGGAAAGAGCAAAAATCATTTCTACAGCCTGTATGATGTCGCCATGAACGGTATCACTTCCTACTCGAAAGTGATTATGCGCCTCGCGACATTCATGGGATTTACCATCGGAGGACTCAGCTTCCTGGTAGCGATCATATATACGATCCTGAAGCTTATCCACTGGGACTGGTTCCGCTCAGGAATCGCGCCGCTCATCATCGGCGTCTTCTTCCTCGGCGGTATCAATCTGTTTTTCACAGGACTGCTCGGAGAGTACATTCTGGCCATCAATTCAAGAGTTCTCGATCGTCCTCTTGTCGTGGAGGAGGAGAGACTGAACTTTGATGAGCCTCAAAAGGAGTCGGCATGAATCCTATTATCAGAGAGGATATGAAAGAGATCCTCGAGTCGGGAATAATCGATTTTGAGCGACTCAGGGGAAAAACTGTACTGATCACAGGCGCCTACGGTATGCTGGCTTCTTATCTGGTGTTCATGATGATATATCTGAATGAGCAGTCAGACGCGGAGGAACGGATACAGATCAAAGCCCTCGGCAGGAACCGGGAGAAGATGGAGGCGCGCTTCGGCCAGTATATGGAGCGGGATTATTTCGATTTTCTTCAGAGAGATGTGACCGGGGAGATCAGTGTGGATGGTCCTGTCGATTACATAATCCATGCAGCGTCCCATGCAAGCCCCAAATACTACGGCACGAACCCCGTCGGTGTCATGGGACCCAACCTTATGGGAACGATCCGCACCCTGGAGCTGGCAAGGGAAAAGAAGTCGCTGGGATATCTCTTTTTCAGTAGCGGTGAGGTCTACGGCGCGTGTCAGGTACCCCTTGTCGGGGAACACGATTTCGGACCTTATGATCCGACGAACCTTCGCAGCTGCTACGGCGAGAGCAAGAGGGCAGGGGAGACGCTGTGCGTCTCGTACGCCCACCAGTACGGCGTGCCGGCCAAAATTGTGAGACCCTCCCACACGTACGGCCCGACGATGGATCTTGTCGGTGACGATCGAGTCTTTGCGTCCTTCGTCGCGGATGCGGTCCGCGGCCGCGACATAGTGATGAAGAGCGACGGGACGGCGACCAGGAATTTTATCTATCTGGCTGACGCCGCCTGCGCGTATATGAAGGTGCTTCTGGACGGGGAGATTGGGGAGGCCTACAACGTCACGAACCCGGAGGGCAGGTGCTCGATCGGCGATCTTGCACGGCTGGTCACGCGGCTTGCGCCGGGTGACGCGAAAGTGCGCATCGAAGCGGAGGATGCGGGCTACATCGGACGCGGAAAGAATGTGTATACGATGCTGGATACAGCTAAGATAAGTGAGCTCGGATGGCATTGCCGGTATTCGCTGGAGAAAGGTTTCGAGAGAACGATCCGCTCATTTTTAATCTCTGACGCAGAATTCTCGTGACTTTAGTCGTGAGATGAATGCGCAAAGTGTAACCCGTCTTTGACGTGGGATGCAAACCCGCGTCAGAGATTAAAGCCTCAGCTGCACAATGCTCCACTGGAGCATTGTTACGCATGCTTAGGCACGGCGGATCGCAGCCGCGCAACAGGGAAGGTGCTTCGCACCCTGCGCGGCGCGGCAAGAACGCCGAGGCGTTCTTGATTCACTGAATAAAGGCCTGCGGCAATAACGCCGGGGCGCATCAGACTAAAGGGCTGCTGCATAAAAAAGGGTCCGCGCTCAGTATAGCTGACATTATTTTTTAATGACTGCTATACTGAGCGCGGACCCGGTCTTATGCGACAGCCCTGTTATTTTGTGTAATACCCGAACTCGATCGGTCCTATGACGTAGGTCTCCCGGAGAGTGAAATCTTCGGGCACAATATCGGGATAAGAAGTGAGGACAGCTTTCTGATTTTTGAGCTCACTTCGTATAAAGTTCAGGTTCTCGTCGTTCATATCCGGGAAATCCGTCGGATAGATCTGCGGATCCCAGCCGAGCTCATAGTACAGCTGGGGAACGCCCATGCCGACCGCGAACGTATCGGCAGGCACATCACTCCGGATCTTCAAAAGCGTTTCCTCCTCCGCGGTCATATTCCATCCGCCTCCCTGACGGAAGGATACTCCCTGTTGGATATACAGCACACTCTCAATCGAAATCCAGAATATTGCAAAGAAGAGGGCACAGCCGATGACATAGCGGCACAGCCTGTATGCCTTGACGCCTCCCTCAAAAAGAGTGTCTCTGTCCATGAATCTGTCCGCCGCGTATCCTGCCAGCAGAGCCATCTGAATGAACGCGATGGACATGTTTCCGTAAGCAGGGCGGTTGATGAAATATATCATCGAGGAGAAGCCGGATAGGGCGATACCGACAGCAAATACTCCCACCTGACGCTCCTCGTCGGAAGCCTCCGTTCTTCCCCGAAGAATGGGAAGCAGCGTGAAACCGAAGAGGAGAATCTGAAGAAAGTAGAGATGTCCGACTGACGGCAGCGGCAGACTGAGGTTGTTGACATTGTACGTTCCGGAGAACAGGGGATATATGAACTGCCTGAACGATATAAGCCCTCCTCCGGCCGCCATGTTGTAAACTTCCACGATGCCGACTGCGCATGCCAGAGACATGACTACGAACACGATAAGCAGAACCGACGTTTTTAAAGCTGCGAATGAAAACCACTTCTCGCCATAGTGTGTCCTAAGGAACAGGCAGAACGCGAACATGACCGCGGTGAAGAGACCGGTCTCGAAGTTCCATACAAATGCCAGCGATGTGATCACAAACCTGACGATGAGCCTCGGAGCGGAGGTGACTTTTCCGGGGTGCTTCAATTCCCACGCCAGATATGCGAGGGCAAGCATCGGGAAGAGCAGCCTGTGCGGGTTGATCTGGTAGTACAATCCCCTTCTGGTCAGCAGCGTGGTCGTACCCAGAACTGCGAGCATTGTAAAGAAAAAGACGATGTTTTTACCGATCAGGGCGTCAGCCGCGTAAGAGGCAGCCATGAACGCGATGAAAGTAAACACACAGATCGCAAGAGTGACAGCCCTGTAGTCACTGCCGAAGAGTCTGACCAGCGGGAGATATAAAATACCCTGATGACCGTAGATGTTGATGTGATGGCTGTCGAAGGGAATCATCCTTGCGGTGTTGATGATTGTAGTGGTGTAGGCGTCGACATGAAGGACACCGGCCCCTGTGTCCGCGAACGGATTGGGACACCAGACGTAAACTGCCGACAATGCCGACACACAAGAAGCTGTCACAACGCGGAAGGCTCTGTTTTTGCCGGTACCGAATTTGCCGAAAACATACAGGATGAGGGCGGGAACAAGAATGAAGCCGAAGTAGACCGGGTGCGGGAAATAATGCCTCATCGCGTAGGCAGCGGCATCACCGGGGAACAGTGTGTTCTCGTTAAGATAGACTTTGTAAATGAGCGCGATGATCAGCGCTCCCGCCGCCAGATGGACCGGAACGAGGAGCGCATTCATTACCCTTGCCGGAGTGCTGTCGGAGGGCAGGTTCCTCCCGATGAGATCGGTAATCAGGAAGCATAAGGTTGCGGCGGCACAGATCCCGAGAATGGAGACGACAAATAAGAAAAGGTTAAAGTTCACCGGAAAATCTGCCGTGCCCTGGTTGTATGGGAGCCCGCAGGCAAAATGCCAGGCAGCAACGAGAAGCAGAGCCAGTAATATATAGACGGTCGTGTCCGCGTTCCTGTTTTTATTTTTCACTTTCTCCCCCCTGACTATTAATTGTCAAATGGTCTTGATGCGTAAATCACTGTGCAACGGACTGTTTTGGCTTTTTTCTTCGCCCGAACGGCAGAATGAAAAGTATGAACCACACGGCCAGACCTCCGGCTGAGATCATCGCCGCCAGTTCGAGGTAAGGCAGGCGATAGGTCATTTTGACCTTGCAGCTGCCTTTCGGAACTTCGACACCGCACAGACCGCCGTTTATGTTCTGGACCTGTACCTTTTTGCCGTTAACGGTCGCTGTCCACCCCGATGTATAGGGAATCGGGACGCAGAGCATACCTGATTCTTCCGGGTTCTTCACAACAGCGCTGTAGACGTCATTTTCAAATGAGATATCGCTGATATCGGTCGCCTTGAGATCCTGGAATTCGAGTGCGGCATTTATATCCGTTATGAGACTCAGATCCAGGAAGGTTACCGAACTGTTGTCACTGAGATCCACACGGATATTGTTGGTCCGGTCCGGAAGAAGCTTGGTCATGTCAGGCAGAGCCTGGCTCATGGGAATAATCTCATTGTCACAGTCTGAGAGATCGGGGTGGGCTTCAGTCAGTATGAATGTCTGGAGGGTACCGTCACCGACAGTTTTTGCCGGGTCGACCGCGATGTGCAGATACTGGACCTCGAATTCGTCATCGGTCAGGGCATCATTCAGTGCCATAATGAAAAACGGATCTTCACCCTGGGCGGTCGCTGTAAATGTGCCGTCCTCGTTCTTTTCAATACTGCAGTTATTGATGTGACTGATCTTGTCGATGAGCGCCATCGACTTGCCGCGGCGAATGTCATATTCCCGAAGGGAAATGTTGCCGTCTCCGCCGTTGGTCTTGTAATAGGCCTGTGTGAGGATTTTCATTCTTTCAAATGAGTCAAGTTCCTCGAAGGCGGATTTGCGAATCTGATCGTGATACAGATATCCGAACGGAAGCGAATTGTTGTTGACAAATGTTTTATTCGTGTCGGTCACATCGACCTGAGTAAAGAGGGAAGTCTCCATCGAGTCGCCGATGCGGTCCTTCCCGTTATCTGTGATCAGATATTTTCCGCTGAGGAGAGTGAAAAGGTAGTAATCGTCGTAGCTGACAATGAAGAAGTTGTCGGACAGCTGATTGACCCTGTGTGCTCTGCTCAGCGTGTGAAGGCTGGCGGGGTTGACGCTTGAATAGCTGGTCGTGGAATTGAAACCGTCGACCATGCCTTCATTTGCATAATTATATTCTGTCGAGGCATTGATTCGATAGAGGCTGTTGTCCAGTGTGGATAGATATTCCGCCGCTTTTTGTGTTCCGTCATTATAGAGTGACGACGCGTATTCTTCGCGGGTGACGTAATCCCGCTCGTACAGAGAAGCTGAATTGGCGATTACAAGTTCAGCGCACACTGCCAGCACGAGAAGTACTCTGACTCCGCCTCTGATTTTATCGAATATCTGAAGGAAGAGCAGAAGGGCGTAGAGAGCGACTGAACCGGCAGCAATGATAACAGCGCGCCTTGAGAGGTCAAAATTGAACAGCGGTGCATAGTGATGCAGACCGTAGAGTACGGCCGCGCATCCTGCCGGAGCGATGATTACCGACAGAGCCAGACGGACTTTATCGGGACCTTCTGTGAGAGCGCGGACAAAGAAAGCAATAGCGATGACTTCCACAAAGCAGATCATGAAAGAGTAGCGCTGAGCTGAAATGTTGAATGTAAGCAGCCAGGCAGCCCCGCGGAAATAGAGCATGACGGCACACAAGGCAGTGAGCAGTACTACCGGGAGCACACCTTTTTTGCTGAAAAGCAGGTAGATGACGGAGAAAAAGAACAGCGTGCTGACAAACAGGATCGCTATTTCGTAGTAATTCAGCTGACCTGTGAAGGCATTTCCTGTACCGAAGAGATCGGTCGAAAAAAATCTGCCGATGAATGTCAGGTATGTCCGAAGATCATACGGGTGCGTTATAATGCGAAAGCTGTACTGCTGCGTAGTCTCCGTGCGATTGCTGGTCAGGAAAGATGAAATAATCGGGAGCACCGATACGGCACCGATCACGACAGAGAAAATGCCTATGAGCAGAAGCCTCATGAGACGGAGGACTACTGTGAGGATACGATTTTCTCTTTTTGCGCCTTCGGGCAGATCCCGCCTGTCGCCTGCAATCAGCGTATAAAGGAATGTGTACACGGCTGTGAACGCAGCGATCATATAGTAGAAATAGTAATTGGATATCAGGGAGAGGGCAAGGGCGGGAATCAGGAGAAAATAAAATCTCTTCAGCCCTGTGTCATAGGCTCCCTGCAGAAGATACATGACCAGAGTGAACATCAAAATGCAGGTGCCGAAGCTGTAGTTCTGTCCCCAGAGGACAATATAGCTTGCATAGGCCCATATGAGGGCGGGGATCACGGCTGCATCTTTATTTTTAAGGAGTATGCTGAAATAACCGTATCCGAGGAGGGCGGTCAGAGTATGCTGTATATACAGAAAAATGAGAATACCGATGTGGAACCGATCCCTTCCGAAGACCAGAAGGAATAATTTCAGCGGATTTATATACTGAAGAAATGTCGCGGTGGTGTCGCTGCCCAGACCGGATTCCAGTGTGAAAGCGGAAAAGTCGCGGTTCATCAGAAGGCGGGACAGCATGGTTATGATCGGATAGCTGGACGACATACCGTCCGAGCCGAGATCGGTATACATGAAGATCGCGTCGCCGAAGATAAAACGCCGGTAGAGCGCGAGGAAAATCGCGGAAGACAGTATAAGCAGAAGGAGAATTCTGTGCTTTTTAAAGAAGGTCATATCCATCCTCTTTCCTTTGGATCCTGCGGAATGAAGGCTTGGGGATCCGTTTCTTTATCTTATTAGTGGAAGCCCCCCGCTTTCTGGCGGCGGGGGGATATCATTCTCATATCAGAGGGGAAGGCTTGGGAGCGTTTCAGCGGTGGAAGAAGGCGCGGACTTCCCGTATAACAGTCTGTCTGTTCTCGTCTCCGATTCCGTAGTAGAGCGGGAGGCGCAGGAGGCGCTCGCTCTCCTTTGTCGTGTATTCATCGACACCGTCGAATCTGCCGAATTTGAGACCGGCAGGAGCGGAGTGGAGCGGGATATAGTGGAATACCGCAAGAATTCCGTGCTCCTTCAGGTGACGGATCATGGCAGAGCGCTCTTCAATGTCGCGGAGCTTGATATAGTACATGTGGGCGTTATGCTCGCATTCTTCCGGAATCGTGGGCCGCTCGATGAGATGCTCTTTTTCCAGATCCTCGAATGCGGCGTGGTAGGTGTTCCAGGTCTTCATGCGGTCATTGTAGACCAGATCATAGCTCTCCAGCTGAGCCCAGAGATAAGCTGCGTTCAGATCGCTCGGGAGGTAGGATGAACCGTAGTCGACCCAGGTGTACTTGTCGATCTGGCCGCGGAAATACTTGCTTCGATCCGTACCTTTCTCGCGGTAGATCTCGGCCTCGTCGCGGTAATCGAGGTTCGGCAGGACAAGAGCGCCGCCCTCACCCATAGAGAAGTTCTTTGTCTCATGGAAGGAGAAGCAGCCGAAGTCGCCGAGATTTCCGAGAGGACGTCCCTTGTATGTCGAGCCGAATCCCTGCGCGGCGTCCTCGACGACGAGAAGCCCGTGTTTGGCGGCGATGCTGTTGATCGTGTCCATTTCGCACGCGACGCCTGCGTAGTCGACGGTCGCAATGACTTTTGTCCGCTCGGTGATCGCTGCCTCGATTTTCTTTTCATCGAGGTTCATAGTGTCCGGACGGATATCGACAAAAACCAGAGTGGCTCCCCGCTGTACGAATGCGTCTGCCGTGGAGCAGAACGTGTAGGACGGGAGTATGACCTCATCGCCGGGACCGATCTTTGTGAGAAGGGCTGCCATCTCGAGGGCAGCGGTGCCGGAGGTGGTGAGGTACGAAGCCGGGAAATTGAAATGCTCGTTGATCCATGCCTGGCATTTTTTCGTGAACGGACCGTCACCGCAGATCTTGCCGCCGCGGGCTGCCTGTTCCATATATTCGATTTCCCTGCCCGTGAATGGGGGAATGTTAAAATCAATCATAGTAATGCTCCTTATAGTCATAAGTAGTAATATTCTACTACTAATTATAGGCATAGCGCAAGTCATGAAGCAAGGCGGGTAAGATTTATTCCATATGGCAGGCGGAAAGAGCTTCTGCACGGATTTTTTCAAATTCCGAGGCGGAGGAACACGGCGCGTAGACCTGGCCGATCCGGTCGGTTCCGTTGTGCATGGCGGGAAGTAAAGCACCCTCGGCATAATCAAAGGATACGAAGATGCCCCGGTCCCTGAGCGCACTGATCTTATCGCTGTCGTAAGAGACGACCCGGCATTCTTTCGTCACATAGAGGAGACTGGCCATGCAGGGAACGGCTGTCCGAAGAGAAAAGTCTGTCGGCAGGCCGCAGGCGGCTTTTATCATGAGGCCGTAGTAGTCGATCCCGCCGTACATGGAAATGAGCTCCGGGATACAGGTCGCGCCGCATCGGCCGCCCGCCTCGATCACGTAGAGCTCGTCACCGCACACGAAGGCGTCGATGTTCATCGCGCAGTTGTCCATGCCGGAGGCCAGGATGATTTTTTCCACCTGCTCCTTTATGTCGTCATAGAGGGCAGGGGAGGCCTCGTAGGGAAAGATATGGCCTACGGGGACTGTCGTCGAACGGCCTCTGTACACGAGCTTATCGTGGGGCAGAAGCAGAACGGGGCGTCCCCCTGACACAAAGGCGTCAATGCCGATCTCGTGGCCGATGATACACTTTTCAACAAGGAGGTATTCCTTATTTGTGACTTTCATGGCATCCGCATAGGCACCGGGAATCTCGTCTTCCGAGTCGACTCTGATGATGCCCCGGCTGCCGGATTTGTCCGTCACTTTGATGACGCAGGGCGGACCGATTTTCCTGAATGCGGCGATGGCCTCATCCATTGAGTATATTTTCTCGAAAGCGGCGGTCCGGACCCCGGCTTCCGCAAATCTTTTTTTCATGACGGATTTATCCGTGAGCACAAGGGCGGCCTGCCCGGAGATGCCGGAAAGACCGAGCGTGTCATTGACCAGACCGATGGAGCCCATAGCGACATCGGTCCCGGTCGTACAGATCCCGGCAATGTTCAGTTTTTCGGCAGCGCCGAGGATCGAAGATGCGTCTGTCGTGTCGAGGTAGAGCGCCTCGTCAGCGATGTCGAATCCGGGATACGGTCCGGGGTAGCTCACAACGATGGTGTGATAGCCGAGCTCTTTTGCTTTCTTGATAAGGGGGACCTGATAGATGCCCGCTCCGAGGATCATGAGGTTGTTCGTCATAATTATTTCCTTTCAGCAAGGAATCCGGCCGAAGCCGGATTCATAAATATACAGACAGCTTTTGCAAATCACCGGCCGGTCTGTTCCCTGTCTATATAGTTCTCGGCCAGCCCGTGATAGCGGACAGTTTCTGTCTCCGATGCCTTATCGTGCCTGCGATGGACAGGCATGTCGAGGTTCACTGTCTCGCGGATGATATACTGGGGGGTTCCGTTGATGGAGAGAATCAGTTTTCCGATATATTCTCCGAGAATACCCAGAATCAGCATGATCACACCGCTGAAGATCAGCAGGCAGGCCATTAGGGATGCCCAGCCGACGGTCATATCCGGGGTGACCAGCTTTCGTATAATGGTCACGAGCGCGGACACAAGGCCGATCATGGAAAATATCACGCCGAGGAAGAACGATATGCGGAGCGGCAGGACCGTATAATTGAAATAGGCGAGCCAGAGCCGCATGAGCTTTCGCAGCGTGTAGTTGGATGTGCCGACCTCGCGCTTGTGGTGTTCGACCATGACATTTCCTATGTTGGACGTCGTGCGGTAGAAGAGGCCGTCGACGTAAGGGTTGAAGTTCTTGTAGAGGATGACCTCATCGCGGACAGCTCTGGTGATGACCCAGAAATTGCTGGAAACGATCTCCTTCGGCCGTCCGAGCAGAATGCGGGATGAGACCTCGTTGAACTTGCTTGTCAGGTTCTTCAGGAATCCGTTTTTCTTTTGAGCGTACTGGCCGTACACGAGGTCATAGCCTTCCGACATCTTGCCCAGCAGCTTGAAGACTTGTGACGGGTGCGTCTGCATGTCATCGTCCATACCGAGGACGTAGTCGCCGTCGGCATAGTTGAGGGCTGCCATGAGGGCGTTGTGCTGACCGAAGTTGCGCATCAGATTGATGCCGTGCACGGTCGGGTATTTTTCGGCAAGGCGTGTGATGGCCCCGAATGTGTCGTCGCGTGAATAATCGTTCACGAGAAAGAAGTCACAGTCATACTCATCGTGCTGACGGAACTCGTCCATGACCATCGTGACGACTTTTTCTATTGTGGCTTCCGAGTTGTAGCATGGAATGATAATTGAAACCAGCATTTGTTCCTCTCCTGTCATATCTATGTGGAAGAATGTCTGCTCTTTATAAAGACAGCCGAAGCAACCGCAGGGCGAGAGCCCCCGCTTACAGCAGCTCCAGCGCGTCGTAGAAGAGCGGAGTGCCGCCCGTGTGGATAAAGAGGATATTCTTGCCATGAATAGCATGCTCCTTTACATAGGAGAGCATGCCGGTGAAAGCTTTTCCGGTGTAGGTCGGGTCGAGGCAGATCCCGTCGCGCCGCCACTCCGTGCGGATGGTCTCAAGGATCTCCTCACTGTATTCCCCGTATCCGCCGGCGAGATAGTCATCCGCAAGGATGATCTCATCCGCATAGCGCGGCGGAAGAGTCCTTCCCTCATCGCGGAACCACTCGGTGATTCCGTTTTCTATGATCCGGGTCCCGCGCTCTTTGTCCCTTGAGACGGAGATGCCGACGATCTTTCGTTCATCTTCCCGGACAAGGTGTCCGCAGACGAGACCGCTCTGGGTCGCGCCGGTGCCCGAGGCGTGGAAAATGTAGTCAAAGCGGATACCCATGGCCTCCTCCTGCGCACAGATCTCCCCATAGGCCTTGGCGTAGGCTCTGGCGGCACAGCCCTCATTTCCGGTGCCGAGTCGGTTTCCGTAGATGTAGTATGGCGTGAGACCGCGGGAGGATGCTCTCCTCATGGCTTCGTCCACCGCGGGGGCAATCGCGTTTTTTGCGCAGTAGATGATCTCTGACCCGAGAAGATCGACAAGGACACTGTTTCCGGTCCTTCTATGTACGCCGTCCGGGTCGTCGGAGCAGATCATCATGCATGGAATATTTTCCATGAAGCATGCATTTGCAAGGACCCGGCAGAGATTTGACCGGCTGTTTCCGTACATGATGAGGCAGTTCCCGCCCTTTGCCTTCATGTCCGCAAGGAATTCACGGGCAATGCGCACTTTGTTACCGCCGCATGAGAAGGGGAGCAGATCGTCTCTCTTAATGTAGAAATTGTTGCCGGGGACGTTCAGTTTTGTGATCGGAGTGTTTTCTAAAATAACCATAAATTTGCACCTTTTGTCTTGAAAAGCAACTTTTAATAGTATACTATCAACATTCGGACGTGGCAAGCCTTCTTGCGCGATGGTGCTTTGAATGGTATACTGTCTTTAACTGTCTATACATAACAACGTTTAATGAGGTGAAACTATGAGAACATATGTCGTCACAGGCGGTGCCGGATTTATCGGCTCAAATTACATTCATTATATGTTCAAAAAATACGGCGATGAGATCCGTATCATCAATGTCGACAAACTTACATATGCAGGTAATCTCGAGAACCTTAAGGACGTCGAGGACCGCTCCAATTATACATTTGTAAAAGCTGATATCTGCGATACTGAAGCAATCAATAAGATATTTGAAGAAAATGATGTCGACCGCGTCGTACATTTCGCGGCAGAGAGCCATGTCGACCGCAGTATCAAGGACCCGGGCGTATTTGCAAGAACGAACGTGCTCGGAACACTCACGATGCTGGCGGCAGCCAAGGCGGCATGGGAACTCCCGGACGGCACATTTAAGGAGGAAAAGAAATTCCTTCACGTCTCGACGGACGAGGTCTACGGATCCCTGTCGAACCCGGACGATTATTTCTATGAGACGACGCCGTACGATCCGCACAGCCCGTACTCAGCGAGCAAGGCCTCTTCCGATTTCATGGTCAAGGCTTTCATGGATACCTACAGGTTCCCTGCAAATATCACCAACTGCAGCAACAACTACGGCCCCTATCAGTTCCCGGAGAAGCTGATCCCGCTGATGATCAACAACGCTCTTCACGGCAAGGCTCTCCCGGTATACGGCGACGGAAAGAACATCCGTGACTGGCTGTACGTCGAGGATCACTGCAAGGGCATCGACCTTGTGCAGGAGAAGGGCAGACTCTTTGAGACATACAACATCGGCGGCCACAATGAGCGCGAGAATATCCAGATCGTAAAGACGATCATCTCGACTCTCCGCGAGGAACTGTCGGACAGCGATCCGAGAAAAGAGCACATTACCGAGGACCTGATCAAGTACGTAGAGGACCGCAAGGGTCACGACAGAAGGTACGCGATCGCGCCGGATAAGATCAAGGCTGAGGTGGGCTGGTATCCGGAGACGACATTCGAAGTCGGCATTAAAAAGACGATCCGCTGGTACTTCGATCACCAGGAGTGGATGGAGCACGTGACAAGCGGCGATTATCAGAAGTATTACGAGGATATGTACGCAAACAAATAAGTAACGAAAGGAGATGGTCCTTATGGCTGTCTCCTTATTGTGGTTTTAATATGTCATTCAAGTCTCGCCTGCGAGACGAAAGCGCGGGATTCGGGTCAGCATAAGCTGACATTATTCCAGACCCGCTGAGATAAAAGGAGCACAGATTTTGAAGATTCTTGTAACCGGTGCCAACGGCTATATCGGCAGGCACCTAGTCACAGCCCTCATAGAACACGGACACAGTGTCCTTGCCTGTGACGTTATGTTCGACGGCGTTGACGGGAGAGCAGAGCGGACCCTCGCGGACATTTTTTCCGGCAGCAGGGAAATCTACGACGAGCTCGGACGCCCGGACGCGCTCATACATCTCGCGTGGAGGAACGGCTTTGATCACTATAACATGTCCCATGTGGCAGAGCTGCCGTCCCACTATGAATTCCTTGTGAACATGATGGACGGAGGACTTCCGCAGCTTCTCGTCATGGGAACAATGCACGAGGTCGGCTACCATGTAGGAGCCATCGATGAGACTGTCCCCACGAACCCGGTAACACCCTACGGGATCGCCAAGAACGCCCTCAGGGAACTCGTTACGGTCTACGCGAAGAAGAAGGGCGTCACTCTGCAGTGGCTCAGGGGCTACTATATTCTGGGCGATGACGCGAAGAATCATTCCATCTTCTCAAAGATGACAGAGGCCGAGGAGAGGGGCGACGAGCTCTTCCCGTTTACGACCGGAAAAAACAAATTCGACTTCATCAGAGTCGAAGATCTGGCAAGACAGATCGCGGCGGTCGCAAGCCAGCGGGAGGTGACCGGTATCATCAACTGCTGCAGTGGTCTGGCAATCCCCCTCGCGGAGGAGGCGGAGCGGTATATCCGGGAGAACAACATGAAGATCCGGCTCGACTACGGCAAATTCCCTGACAGGGCAGATGCCTCGCCGGAAGTATGGGGCGATCCGGAAAAAATAAACAAAATCATGAGAAACGACAGGCCATGCGGCTGCCTGAACTAAGGAGGAAAATCATGGGTAAGATCAATGTGGAAACATGCGATATCGAAGGGCTGAAGATCATTACACCGGCTGTCTACGGAGACACTCGCGGCTACTTCATGGAAACGTATAATTACAATGACTTCAAAGCTGCCGGCATTCCTGAAATCTTCGTTCAGGATAACCAGTCTTCGAGTTCAAAGGGTGTTCTGAGAGGACTTCATTTCCAGATCAATTTTCCACAGGACAAGCTGGTCCGCGTGGTGGCCGGTGAAGTTTTCGACGTCGCCGTTGACCTGAGACCGGGTTCCGCGACATACGGAAAGTGGCACGGCGTACTTCTCTCCGCAGAGAATAAGAAACAGTTCTTTATCCCGAAGAACTTTGCTCACGGTTTTCTCGTCCTCTCCGACCATGCCGAGTTCTGCTATAAGTGCACTGATTTTTATCATCCGAACGATGAGGGCGGACTTGCCTATGATGACCCGGATATCGCTGTCGAGTGGCCGATTCCGGAGGGAATGGAGCTGAACCTGTCCGACAAGGATAAGAAGTGGGGCAGCTTCAGGGATTACACTGAGAATCGAAAATAATACGGGGAACATTTATGTCTTTGAAAAAGAAGATCGTGCTGGCATGCCTCGCCGTGCTGGTGCTTTTGCTGAACTATTTTATTCTGACACATGACGGGGGAGCGAACGGGACGGCAAATCTCATTTTCTCCCTGAACGGCACTGTCTCGGACAATATTCAGGTATATTACAGTGACACGACGGATTTTGCCCCGTCTGCCCAGAAAACTGTCGGGTACGAGAGCGGGGACATCGGGAAGGACGTCACAATGGAATTTGCCCTTCCGCTCACGACAAGGTATGTGAGGATCGACTTCGGCGCCGCGGAGGCGAAGTACAGCGTCTCCGATGCCAGGTTCGTCCTCGGAGATAAGGAACAGTCTTTTGACGCGTCGGCGGTCCTTCGTGACAACGACATCGATTCGTTCGAGAGCGCCGGGGGAAGCTTCACTGTGACGACGAAAAGCGGTGATCCGTTTGTCGTCTTCGAGCAGGGACCGGATCAAATCTACGCTCAGGTGCTGCCGGGACTTCGCACGAAAAATACCGTAAAGAACGTCATCATCGCGGTGCTTCTCGACCTTATGTGCGCGGCAGCTTTTGTCTTTAGAAAGAAGTTTTCTACGCTTCCTATGGAGCTCATTCAGAACCGCGTGCTCATCATGCAGCTCGCGCGCAATGATTTTAAGACAAAATACGCAGGATCCGTGTTCGGCATCGTATGGGCTTTTATTCAGCCGGCAATCACGATCGTCGTCTATTGGTTCGTATTTCAGGTAGGACTCGGCGCGGCTGACGTCACAGCCCCGACGGGGATCACTTACCCGTTCGTGCTCTGGCTCATATGCGGTCTTGTCCCCTGGTTCTTCTTCCAGGATACTCTCGTGGGCGGAACGAACGCTCTTCTGGAGTACACGTATCTGGTAAAAAAGGTCGTTTTCAAGATTTCCATCCTGCCGATCGTAAAGGAGATCTCCGCGCTGTTCGTGCATCTTTTCTTCATTTTCCTGATGCTCGCGCTCTTTACCCTGAGCGGTCACTTCCCGGACCTCTATGCGCTGCAGGTGTTCTATTATTCGTTCTGCCTGTTCATGTACAGTCTGGGTGTGTGCTACGCGACCTGCTCGATCGTCGTCTTTTTCCGCGACCTCTCGCAGATCATTTCGATCATTATCCAGATCCAGGTGTGGATGACGCCGATCATGTGGAATATCGACAATATGAGCGCGAGAATGCCGGGCTGGCTGATCACGGTATTCAAGCTGAATCCGATTTTCTATATCGTGAACGGCTACCGTGACTCCATGATGAACAAGGTCTGGTTCTGGGAGAGATTCGACCTCACCTTCTATTTCTGGGCGGTGACGGCGGTCTTCTTCGTGGTCGGAGCGTTCATCTTCAAACGTCTCAAGATACACTTCGCGGACACGCTTTGATCCGGCGCTACTATGCGAATACTCGATAAAAGGTGGGAATATTCCACCCACACAAGGCGGGTATTTCCCACTGATAAAAGGCGGGCATACCCCACCTTTACAGAATGCGGGATCTATAGGTCCTGCATGGAGGATTTATGCAGGAAATAGCAATCGCTGTCAACAATATTACAAAAGCATATAAGCTATATGATAAGCCGACGGACCGCCTTCGCGAGTCCCTCGGCCTGTCAAAGCAGAAAAGATATAAAGAGATCCTCGCGCTGAATGACGTCAGCTTTGATGTCAAGAAGGGCGAGTGCGTGGGAATTATCGGCACCAACGGATCCGGCAAGTCCACGATCCTGAAGATCATCACAGGCGTGCTGTCGCCGACGATGGGCAGTATTCAGGTATATGGCAGGATCTCAGCTCTTTTAGAGCTCGGCGCGGGCTTCAACCCGGAATACACCGGTTTGGAGAATATTTATGTCAATGGTACGGTCATGGGCTTCTCCCGCGAGGAGATCGATGCCAGGCTGGAGGAAATCATTTCCTTCGCTGACATCGGCGACTTTATCAACCAGCCGGTCAAGACCTACTCGAGCGGAATGTTCGTAAGACTCGCGTTCGCGGTGGCCATCAACATCGACCCTGAGATTCTGATCGTCGATGAGGCTCTCAGTGTCGGCGACGTGTTCTTCCAGGCAAAGTGCTATCACAAGTTCGAGGAGTTCAAGAAGCAGGGCAAGACGATACTTTTCGTCAGCCACGATCTGGGATCGGTGGCTAAGTACTGTGACAGAGTCGTACTTCTCAATAAGGGCGTCAAGAACTGCGAGGGTGAGCCCAAGGAAGTCATCGATATCTACAAGCAGATCCTTGTCACGGTCCCGGCAGCTGAGCAGAGGAAGAACCTCGAGGAGGAGATATCCCGCTATCTGAAACCGGAGAACGCCGAGGGCAGATGGTACGGCAAGCTGGAGGTAAATCCGCAGCTGCTGGACTACGGTGAGAAGCAGGCGGAGATCGTAGATTTCGCCCTGATCGATGAGGACGGAAAAATCAACTCGGGTATCGTGAAGGGCTCGGAATTTATAATCCGCATGAAAGTTCATTTCAATGAGGACATACAGGATCCGCTCTTCTGCTTCACGATCAAGGATCCGCAGGGGACCGAGGTGACAGGGACCAACACTATGCTTGAGCGGATCGATACCGGCGTCTACAAGGCAGGGACCGAGCACGTGGTCGATTTCAGACAGCGCATGACGCTTCAGGGCAGGAGTTATCTGCTCTCTCTGGGCGTGGTCGGATTCGCGAACAACAGATTCACTGTATATAACAGACTGTATGATGTCTGTGATATCAATGTGATCTCAGACAAGAACACTGTCGGATTTTATGACATGGAGTCCGTGACGACGATCGACGGACATACATACTGAGAGGGTGGAGCTTTGATCCTTAAAGACAGCGGCGTAAAAAGACTTGCCGTCTATGTCATGCATGACGATGACGGCATTGTGGATAAATATATTGACGTGTTCCTTGCGGGCCTTCGAAGTGAGACCGCATGCCTTCGCGTTGTCATAAACGGGAACGTGGAGGCGGAGGGAGAAGCCCGGATCAGGGAGATCGCCGACGAGGTGATCGTAAGGCCGAATGTGGGCTATGACATCACAGCGTATAAAGAAGGGCTTCTTGCGCACGGCTATGATGATCTCTGCTCGTATGACGAGGCCGTGATCTGCAACGACACACTTTACGGTCCCATCCACCCGTTCTCCGAAATGTTCGGAGCGATGGCGGGCAGGGACCTCGATTTCTGGGGGATCACCGCCTTTTTCGGCGCGCCCTTCGATCCCTTCGGCACCATCTCTTACGGGTACCTGCCGAAACATATCCAGAGCTTTTTCCAGGTCTTCAGAAAAGACTTTATGAGGACAGAGGATTTCAGAAAATGGTGGGAGGAGATGCCCGCCATCACGAAGTACGAGGACGCGATCGGCACCCACGAAGCCGTCTTCACAAAGGCCATGGAGGACCTGGGCTACACATGGGACGTCTACTGCGACGGAGACGCCATATCCGAGTACACATGGGATCCGCTGAGGGACTTCCCGAGATACTGCATGGAGACTCTCAGATGTCCGGTCATGAAGAAGCGGACTTTTTATCATGACTATGTGGAGGCCTTTGAGCGAAGCGGCGGCGAGGCCGCGAAGGAAGCCTTTGCCTATATAAAGGATGAGACGGACTACGACGAGAGGCTTATCACAAAGAACCTGATCCGCACCTGCAACATGGCGGATCTCAGAAAGCGTCTCGGCCTCACCTACGTTGTCCCGACAAAGCTCGATCGGACAGCGGGGAAGAAAGGCATGCCCCATGCGAGCCAGGGTCCGGCAGACGGCAGGAGAGGAGAATCGACAGAAGATCTGACGCATGTCGGAAGCTTTGCGGGTTCCCTGAGGACAGCCCTGATCCTCCACATCTACTACGATGATCTCGCGGAGGAGTGCGCTGCCTACGCCTCCAACATGCCGGAGGGCATCGACATGTATGTCACGGTCCCGGATGAGAGAAAGCGTGTAATCGTAGAGCCGTATTTTGATGAGATCAAAAAGAGCCACAGGGTCGAATTCCGCGTATCCGGCAACAGGGGCAGGGACGTAGCTCCCTTCCTCGTGACCTGCAAGGACATTTTCATGAAGTATGATCTCGTCCTCAAGATCCATGACAAGAAGGTAAAGCAGATCCCGCTCCGGTCGATCGGCAGGGCATGGGAGATTCTTTGCTTTGAATGTCTTCTCCCGACGGAGACGTACGTAAAGAATATAATAAAATTATTTGAGGATCACCCGGATCTCGGACTGCTCAGTCCGCCGGTCCCCGTCCACGGTCCGTATTTTCCGACCACTGGCCTCGGAGAGTGGGGAGAGAACTTTGCGGTCACCAAAGAGACCGCGGAGAAGCTTGGAATCCGCGCGCCGATGGATGATAAACGCGAGCCGGTGGCCCCGCTCGGCTCTGAATTCTGGGTCAGGACAAAAGCACTGAAGAGCCTTTTTGACCACGACTGGCAGTATGAGGAATTCCCGGCGGAGCCTGTGGATATCGACGGAACGGTGCTGCACGCGATTGAGAGGCTGTATCCGTTCGCTGCCCAGAGCGAAGGGTTCTATTCAGCATGGATCATGTCCGATTCCTACGCCCGCATTCATATGGACAACTGGGCATATATGAATAACGGACTTGTCAAGGCGGAGGCGGAGCGCACCGGGGGCTGGAAACCGTTCAGGGAATTCCTGTCCCGCATTGAAAACAGCTGATAATTTCCCGGCGCGGTCTGACTGAGACCGCACAGTTGACTGCGGTCTTACTGAATACTGCGAACCCTAATGAGGAGAATTCTCAGAGATGAAATTGGAAAAGAATAACAGGAACCGGTGCTTCATCGTCCTGTATTTCGACAAAGACGGGCTTGTCGACCGTTATATGAAAAATATGCTGCGGTCGATCCGCGAGGATGCCGCCTATGTCCTTACGGTGGTCAACGGCTTTCTCACCGAGGAGGCGGGCACGGAGCTTTCCGCCTGCTGCGACCGGGTGCTCTACCGCCCGAACACGGGGTTCGACGTGGCTGGATACAGGGAAGGCATATTTGATCTGGGCTTTCACGAACTGTCAAAGTACGACGAGCTTGTTCTCATGAATTATACGTTCTTCGGACCGCTGGATTCATTTTCGGACATGTTCCGGGAGATGAACGTCCGGGATCTTGATTTCTGGGGGATCACGGAGCATTACCGCCTGACGGTCGATCCCTACGGTGCCATTCCCTACGGCTACATGCCGGAGCATCTGAATTCGCATTTCATAGCGATGCGCAGGGATTTCTTCATGAGTTTTTCCTACCGGGATTTCATCATGAACATGAAGAACCCTGACTCCTATGTGGACTCTATTGCGGGCTACGAGGCTGTTTTCACAAAATACTTTGCGGATCTCGGCTACAAGTGGGAGGCCTATGTGGACTCGGACGAGTATGAAGAGTACTCGCCCGCGCCGTTTGCCTACCACGCGGCCGAACTCATAAGGGACAAAAAGTGTCCGATCCTGAAGCGCAGGAACTTCTTCTCCGACTACATGATCAATCTGCAGAATAACGCGGGCGAGAGCCAGGTCCGCGCCTATGAGGCAGTCCTTGCCCACACGGGCTACGATCCCACTCTCATGTGGGAGAATATTCTTCGTCTGCAGGATCTCGCCCAGATCCACCAGACCATGCATGTGAATTTTTACCCGGACAGCGAGGTCAGTGAGCACGCGTTTGTCCCCGGAGAGGCCTGTGCCTTTATTCTGGGGGACGAGGGGAGATTCAGAGCCGTCTGCGGGCGCTATCTCCGCAGCATTCCGGAAGAGATCAAGATCATTTATCTCGACGGGAATGAATCCTATTCGGAGAAGCTGAGACAGGCCGCCATGATGGCGATCGGCGCGAAGTACGTGCTCGTCCTTGACCCGTTCGATCTGCCGCAGCCGGTAGGGGACGTGATGAAGAGCGGAGAGGCGAGCCTTCTTTACGGGGATATGGAAGCCCTCTTCGGCAGCAGGGAAGTCATCGGAAATATTCTGGACACGCTGGATGAGGAAGCCCACATCGGTCTTCTGATCCCGCCGCTTCCGATGTACGGGGCGTATTTTGAGACGCTCATGGACGGCTATGCCGGACACTACGATGAGCTCAAGGCATTTGCGGCAAGGCTGGGCATGACCTTCCCGATCATCAGGGGAGATGATCTGCCGGTCTATCCGTACGGCGGAAGTTTTGTCGCGCGCGCCGATGCATTTGCAAATGCAGTCAGCGAGATCAACACTTTAACCGACGAAGGAGAATGTGTATCCCGCGACATGACAAGGCTTCTTCTTCCGTATCTTATGCAGAAACAGCTTTTCATGACAGGTGTCGCCTGCGGCAGCGGCTATGCGTCTACCCACGCGACAAATCTCGATCTTGCTCTGCGGGAGAATAATAAAGTTGTCTTTAAACGCTTCGGACCGGATTTCTACTGGACCGAACTTGATAAAATACGAGGAAAGGCACCCTGATGGAATCTCAAGAACTGATCGGCAAAGTAAAACTGAATTACAAGTGGTATAAGGGGACGGACCTCTACAGCGACGGCGATGAGGTCGAGAACCATATCCTTGATATTGTCTCCGGTGAATCCGGCTTTGGCTACTATCATCCGGATATGAACAGCTGGCCGGTGCTCTATCACCTGACCCGCCAGAGGGAGAACATCTGCCTTCCAATGGACCTTCGGAGAGATGACGAGGTCCTCGAGATCGGAGCCGGCATGGGTGCGGTCACCGGAGGTGTCGCCCCCTATGTGAAGAAGGTCGACTGCATCGAACTGTCCCGCAGAAGGTCCCTTATCAACGCGACCCGGCATAAAGATATGGATAATATCGAGATCATCGTCGGCAATTTTCAGGACATTGAGATAGAAAAGAAGTACGATGTCGTCACGCTGATCGGGGTCCTGGAGTACGGCTGCTACTATATCGACAGCGAAAGACCCTACGAAGATTTCCTTGAGAAGGTGCGCTCTGTCATGAAAGATGGCGGCCGTCTCTATATAGCGATCGAGAATAAGCTCGGCATGAAGTATTTCAACGGAAGTCACGAGGACCACCTCTCTGTCCCGTTCGTCGGTATCGAGGGCTACAGGCAGGGGGATCACGTGAGGACATTCACGAGATCGGAGCTTACGGAGATGCTGTCCGCCGCGGGATTCAGGGACATATATTTTTATTATCCCTTCCCGGATTACAAGCTTCCGACGGTCATCTACAGCGACGACAATATTAAGGATGCCGACATAGATTTCCCGGAGAATGCCAACTACGATCTCGATGTGATGACATTGTTCTCGCAGAATAGGGCATTTGCGGGTCTTAAGGGCACAGAGGAGAGAGCAGCGTTTGCCAACTCATTCCTCATCGAAGCTGTGTGCGGGGAGGAGGCCTGAATGAGAAAGCTGTTCATAAAATGCTCCGACGAGAGGAGCAGAAGATTTTCAATCATAACAACGATTGCCCGGACGGATGAGGGAATGCGCGTCTTCAAGGAGGCCTGCTACGAGGAGGGCCGCGAGCATCTTTCCCGCGTGGCTTCCTACGCGGACATCCTTGAGAAGGTCTACGCTCCGGCAAAGGCCTGCCCTGTGGAATATGACGGGGAGAAGCTGATATTTGCATACCTCACAGGCGACTCTCTCGAGAAAAAGCTCAGGGAGGCGGTGAAGGACGGCGACGAGGGTCTTGTGAAGGACCTCTTTGTCAGGCAGAAATCCATCCTCACGGTAAGTCCCGACAACGAAACGGAGTTTGTCCCGTCCGATGAGTTCACCAGAGTCTTCGGCGACGCGGAACCCTACATCGGGCTTCCCGGCTTCAAGATCTCGAATTTCGACGGCATCGCGGGCAACATCATCTTCGAGGGGGATGACATCTATTTCATCGATTATGAGTGGGTGATGACCTTTATCATGCCGAAGGATCTCGTCCTCTATCACTGCATAAGGGATGCGTACTATCATATAGCCGGCCTTGAGGAGCTCCTGCCCCTCAGGAGCGCTCTGAAGCTTCTGGGCATCAGGACGGACATGCATGTGATGCAGCGGAGCTACGAGCATTTCTTTGAGTACGTGATCACGGAGCCTGACGGGACGAGCTTCGCGGTTGCCAAGCACTCGTCCCTCAAAGAGCACACAGACCTCAGGGACCTCAAAAAGCCTGTGATGCCATCCGGAAATGCGGGCGGTACCGCCTACGACATGTGGCGCGAGTGCGACAGGGCCGTCGCGGTCCTGCAGGGCAGGATCGGAAGGCTCGAGGCGGAGCTTGCCGAAGCGAGAAGCAGATACGCGCATCTGGATGACGAGTGGTTCCGCCGTTATGACGAAGTGAGAAATGAGCTGGTCACGAACAGGGAGGCTTACGCCGCGGAGAAAGCCCACATGGAATACTCTTACAAGGCGATGGAGACAGACCGGGATACATGGAAGCACATGTTCGAGGACGTGACCGGATCCAAATCATACAAAGCACTTCAGACCGTCAAGGGCATAGGCAGAAAGAAAGGGTAATCTGATGAGCCAGGACACGATCAATTATAAAGAGGAATATGAAAAGCTGAAAGAGGAGATGGAGACTCTCAAGGAGCGCTATTACAAGGCCAGAAACGAGGGGATCAAGAGGGGCAGCTACGCCGCCCTCCTGTCCGGCAATAAAGCCATGATGGCCTACCGGAAGCTCTCTGTGAAAGCCGGACGCGAGGACCCGTTCAGTAAGCTCCGCCCGGTGCTCTCCCAGGCTGAGGCCGGAATCCTCTACAATATCGACAACAGATATTACAAGGGTGACCATCTGGTGATCCGCGGCTGGAGCTATGAGCACGGCGGACTCATTCCGGAGATCGTGATACGCGACAGGAGCCGTATCCTCACATTTGATGTGCAGCGATATCCGAGAGCGGACGTAAATGATCTTCTCGGCATAGACGGCGAATTCCTGACAGGCTTCTCCGTCAGACTGCCGCTTGCCCAGATCAAGCATCCGATCATCACGTTCGAGCTTGAAAATGAGCTCGGCTATGTTGCGAGGGAGCTCAAAATCATACTTGACGATAAGAAGCGGGCTGCCTATATAAAGAGACACGCTATTCCGACCTACGCAATCGACAGCGCGGGCTACGACGACTGGATCCACGATCAGATGGTGACGGATGAGGAGCTTTCGCGCGAGGCGCAGGTAAAGTTTGCGTACGAGCCGAAGATCTCCATCGTCATTCCTCTCTTCAACACGCCGGAGAAGTTCCTCGATGAGCTCATGGACGGCCTGCTCGGCCAGTCATACAGGAACATCGAGGTATGTCTCGCTGACGGCAGCACCAAAGATGAGGTCGAGGAGCACGTCAGGGAGCAGTATCTGTCCGACAGCCGCGTCGTCTACCAGAGACTTGCGGTGAATGCGGGCATTTCCGGCAACACCAACGAGGCCATCAAGATGGCCACCGGCGATTTCATCATGCTGTGCGACCACGATGACACAGTCGAGAAGAATGCCTGCTACGAGATCGTGAAGGCTCTTAATGAGGATCCGGAGATCGACGCCCTCTACACCGACGAGGATAAGATCATGTACACGTCGGGCGTGTACTACAGCCCGAACTTCAAGCCGGATTTCAGTCCGGATCTGCTTCGCTCGAACAACTATATTACGCACATTTTCTGCGTGAGAAAGTCTATCGTCGATGAGATCGGAGGCGAGGACCGGGTATACGAGAGGAGCGAATTCGACGGAGCCCAGGACTACGACTTTATTCTCCGCTGCGTCGAGAAATCGAGAAAAGTACATCATATCCCGAAGTTCCTCTATCACTGGAGAGCGCACCAGACATCGACCGCCGGAAATCCGGAGAGCAAGATGTACGCGTACGACAACGGCAGGAAAGCCATCCAGGCTCATTACGACCGCTGCGGCATCCATGCGACGTGCGAGCTGGCTGAGGACATCGGGTCCTACCGGACGAAGTATGAGATACAGGGAGAGCCGCTGGTCTCGATCATCATTCCCAACAAGGATTTCAGGGATGTTCTGGATCGGGCGCTCGTATCAATATTTGAAAAATCAACGTACAGGAATTTTGAAATAATCATCGCCGAGAATAATTCGACGGAGCCGGAGACATTTGCCTACTACGAGAAGATCCAGGCTGAGCACGGCAACGTGAAGGTCGTCTACTGGAAGGATATCTTCAACTACTCCGCGATCAATAATTTCGCGGTGAAGCAAGCCCGCGGGGAGTACCTGCTCTTCCTGAACAATGACGTCGAGGTCATTACCGACCGCTGGATCGAGGAGATGCTCGGTTACTGTCAGAGAGGCGACGTCGGCGCGGTCGGAGCGAGACTCTACTACCCGAACGACAAGCTGCAGCACTGCGGCATCGTCGTCGGCATCGGCGGCATTGCCGGCCACATCTGCCATATGGAAAAGCGTGATTCCGGCGGATATTTCGGCCGCATAGTAAAGAGCCAGGATGTCAGCGCCGTCACGGCGGCCTGCATGATGATGCCGAGGCACGTGTTCGAGGAGGTCGGCGGTTTCGACGAGGATTTCGTTGTAGCCTACAACGACGTCGATCTTTGCCTCAAGGTGAGGGCTGCCGGATATCTGATCGTCTACGACGCCTGGGCGGAGCTCTATCATCATGAATCGCTGTCCCGCGGCTCCGATGACATAAAGAAGAACCCGGAGAAGCACGAGCGTCAGATGCGGGAGGCCAGAAAGCTTCGCGAAAGATGGAAGGATATCTTTGAGAACGGCGATCCTTACTTCAACCCGAATCTTGACTATGACACTTCCGATTATGTGCTGAGGGGAACGATGCCTCCGAACTATTCCGCCTTGCAGAAAGCGAGGAACGAGGTGACAAGCGATGATAAGGAATGACGGTTTTTTAATAAAGAACGACAGATTTTCGCTCACAGAAAAGGACCTCTATGTCCTGCGTGGTCATCTGGCTCCGGGGACAGACCTCATGGCTTTTCTTGACGGTGAGCCGTTCCCGCTCGAAGTGAAAAAGCTCACTCAGAATGTGGACGAGAGATACGGCGGCAGCGAGTGCGTCGTGAATTTCAGAATTCCGGAAGACATAGACACTCACAGAAAACTGAAGGTCTACGCAGTGCGGGATCAGGGCAGGAGACTGTGCTTTGAAATCTCCGCCGCGGACCTTGCAGTAAAGATGAACGGCATCAAGCTCTTTGTCGATGACTTTACGGTCAATACAAAGGACGGATACCTTCGCCTTCAGGGATGGGCAGTTTCCACGGAGCCTGTCGAGATGGCCGTCCTGGACGCGCGGAAAAAGAAAATCAAGTGCAATATCGAGCGCTACAAGAGACTCGACGTTGCTGACCTCTTCGACGAGTACGAGATCGATCCCGAGTGCGGCTTCCATATCGAACTTCGGCCGATCCCGAAAAAGAAGATTTATGTCGCCCTTCGCTCCGGGGAGGCGAAGCTCATGCTTTCCTACCGCACGGACCCGGTTTCCGCCAAAGCCGATAAATATATGCGGCTTGGCAGAAAGGGCATTGAGTACTTCAAGTACCACGGCCTTCGTCCGCTTGCGGAGAAGACCTACGACAAGCTCTTTAACCCGGCAATGAAACCGGTGATCTACGCGGACTGGATAAAGAAGCATCTGCCCAGCGAGCGCGTCCTCGCAAAGCAGAGGAAGGATGTGTTCGATCCGGCACCGCTCATTTCGATCGTCGTACCGCTCTATAAGACGCCGGAAGACTTCCTTGTGCAGCTGGTCGATTCGGTGAAAGCGCAGAGCTACGCGAACTGGGAACTCATCCTGTCGGACGGCAGCGGTGAGGATACACCGCTTAACGATGTGCTGGACAGACTCGAAGCTTCCGATACAAGGATACGGGTAGTTCGGAACAACAGGCAGCTCCGGATCGCGGAGAATACCAATGCGGCGATTGCGGCAGCGCAGGGCGATTATATTGCATTTGCAGACCACGATGATCTGCTTGCCCCCAATGCGCTCTACGAGAATGCCGCAGCCATTCGCGAGAATCCGGCGGCAGAGCTCCTCTACAGCGATGAGGATAAGATCGGCATCGGCGAGAAGTATATGCAGCCGAACATGAAGCCTGATTTTGACCCGGATTTCCTGAGGTCGGTCAACTATATCTGCCATCTGCTCGTCGTTAAGAAAAGCCTTATCGATAAGGTGGGAATGCTGGATCCGGACTATGACGGAGCACAGGATTATGATTTTGTTCTGAGATGCACAGAGGCTACGGAGAACATCGTCCACATTCCGAAGATCCTCTACCACTGGAGATTCTTCGAGGGCTCGACGGCGGCCAACCCGGAGAGCAAGACCTATGCCTTTGAAGCAGGAAGGCGCGCGATCGAAGCCCACTACAGCCGGCTCGGACTCCCGGCCACAGTGGAGATGGGAGAGTATCCGGGCATTTACAGGACAGTCTATCACTGGGAGGGAACGCCCTGTGTCTCGATTCTGATCCCGAACAAGGACCATATTGATGATCTTGACAAGTGCTTAAAGAGTATCGACCGCGGCGTGCGCTATCCGAACCTTGAAATCATCATCATTGAGAATAATTCGACAGAGGAGGAGACATTCCTCTATTACAGGGACCTCATCGCCAGGGATGACCGCGTGAAAGTCGTCTACTATGAGGGCGGGTTCAATTTCTCGGCCATCAACAATTTCGGAGCGAAAGAGGCCAAAGGCGAGTACCTCTTCCTGCTCAACAATGACACGGAGTTCATCAGCGACGATGTCATCGGAGAGATGCTGAGCTTCTGCCGCAGAGATGATGTGGGTGCTGTCGGCGCGAGACTCTATTATGAGGACAATACGATCCAGCACGCCGGCGTCATTGTCGGCTGGGGCGGCATCGCCGGCCACGCGTTCGTCAACCAGAACAGGGGTGAGACCGGCTACCAGCACAGGATCATCTGCCAGCAGGATCTCTCGGCGGTCACAGCCGCGTGCCTTATGGTGAAGAAGAGCGTCTTCGACGAGGTCGGCGGGCTCACTGAGGAGCTTGCGGTCGCGTTCAACGACATCGACTTCTGCATGAAGATAAGGCGCGCGGGCTATCTCATCGTGTACGACCCGTTCGCCGAGCTCTATCACTATGAATCAAAGTCGAGAGGCCTTGATCAGGGGAATCCCGAGAAGGTCGCCAGGTTCCAGAACGAGATGGCGATTTTCCAGAAGAGATGGCCGGAGATCCTCCGGGACGGCGATCCCTACTACAACCCGAATCTGTCGATGGTCACGCAGGACTTTTCATTAAAGAGAAACTGATTACCAAATATTTTCCACTTACCAATACTCGGCCAGTCGAAATCGAAAATGATACTTTCGCAGGGCGTTCCTGAGAAAGTACATTTTGCGATGAGACTGTTCCTTGAGCTTGGCGTGGGAAGCTTAAGTGAATTATACGAGAGGTGACACATGAAATATTTTGTAACGGGTGTGGCCGGTCAGCTGGGCCACGATGTGATGAATGAGCTGGCAAAACGCGGAATGGAAGGCGTGGGAAGCGATCTTGCCGAAAACTACAGCGGTATGCAGGACGGGACGCCGGTGTGCAGCATGCCGTACCTTCCGATGGATATCACGAATCCGGAGAACGTCCGGAGCACGATCCTTGCCTCCGGATGTGACGCTGTGATCCACTGCGCGGCATGGACGGCCGTCGACAAGGCGGAGGAGATGCCGGAAGCATGCCGCAGGGTCAACGCCTACGGAACGGAGAATATCGCTAAGGTCTGTGAGGAGCTGGATATCCCGATGATGTACTTCTCCACGGATTATGTATTTAACGGCAACGGAACGAGACCTTGGCAGCCGGATGACGAGTACGAGCCGCTCGATGTCTATGGTCAGACAAAGGCGGAGGGCGAGGTCGCTGTCCGCGAGCATGTTAAAAAATTCTTCATCCTGCGGATCGCATGGGTCTTCGGAACGAACGGAAAGAACTTCATCAAGACTATGCTGAATCTGGCCAAGACGCACGACACGCTCAGGGTCATTAACGACCAGATTGGCACACCGACCTACACCTATGACCTTGCCCGCCTCGTCGTGGATATGATCCAGACAGACAAGTACGGAATTTATCATGTGACAAATGAAGGAGACTACATCTCCTGGTATGACTTTACACTGGCAATCTTCGAGACTGCCGGCGTCACGCACGTGACCGTCAATCCGGTCACTTCCGTGGAGTACGGCGCCGCGGCAAAGAGACCGTACAACAGCCGCCTCGACCGTTCTAAGATCCGCGAGATGGGCTTTGAGCCGCTTCCGGACTGGAGAGACGCATTGTCCAGATACGTCAAGATTCTTAAGGAAATGGAATAACAGTTTTCAGCTGTCCTCCCGCGCTGCATGATCCGCCGGGCGCGGAAAAAGCCGGGAGGACCTAAGAGGTAATACATGGAACAGCGCAAAGAGAAGTTTCTGCAGGTGAATATTTGGACGATCCTCATCCTGGCTGCCGCGGTGATCGCAACGTGTCTCGTTGTGCTTCACGAGTATGTTTTCGGCGGTCGGGTCATGGCGTTTTTCGACGTGGGTTCGGACACGATCCAGCAGTACGTGCCCCAGTACTCTTCAATTGTCAATATGCTGAGGAACGGCACGTTCGCGCTCTGGAATTCCAGTGAAGGCTTCGGAATCAATATGTTCCTGCTCAATATGACGAACCCCGCCCTGGTGGTCCTCTACGCGCTCGGCTATTTCTTCGGGACGGAGCAGATGACCTATTTTCTGGTCTACGTGTATATCGGAGAGATTCTGCTCGCCGGTATTTCCTGCTATCTGTTCCTTTCCGCATTCCGCCTCAGGGAGTTTCCCAAGGCGATGGCATCGTACATGTATGCCTTCAACGGATTTATCATCGTCTGGGGCCAGCACTATCAGTTCGCGATCATACCCACCCTGCTCATGGTGGAGCTGCTCCTCATAGAGCGCTGTATCCGATACCCGAAGAAGTGGAAGCTGCTCACCCTGCAGTCATTTGTGATCATGCTGAGCAGCTGCTATATAGCCTACATGATCTTCATTTTCTGCGGGTGCTATGTGGTGGTGAGACTCTTCATACTGCCCCTTAGATCTTTCTTCGACTACGTAAAAAATGTGTTCCGCCTCGCAGTCACCATGCTTCTCGGGGTAGGGCTCGGCGGCATTGCGCTGATGCCTTTCGTGGAAGCGCTGATGCACGTGTCGTCACGCATGCAGGCCGAGAAGGACCTTTTCACGCGGATCTTTGATACTCACTATCCGGGCATCTACAACTGGGTGCTCATGGGTCGGATTTTTTCGACTACGAGCCGCGGGATCTCGATGTACAACGGCTATCTGAATTATTATGAAGATCCGTGTCTGTGGTTCTCCACGCTTGCAGTTCTCCTGGCAGCCCAGTACATATTCCTGATCCCGTTCATTTCCGGAGCGAGGATGAAGAGTGATCCTGAGAGCCCCATCCGCACAAGGGGATTTCGCTTAAAGCGCGATATAGTGCAGTATCTGCTCATTCCGGTCTGTGTCGTGTCTGTCACTCACGCCGGCATAGCTACGATCTTCAACGGATTCACGGCGCCTTTCGCCCGATACCTCTTCCTCGCGTTCCCGTATTTCGCGATCGTCATTGCAGTCACGCTTAATGAGATCATGCGGGCGAGGAGAGTGAGCGTCATCGGACTTGTTATCGGTGCGGCCGTATGCATACGCTTCTATCGGGTCTATCAGCAGCACCCGGAGATTCCCAATATAAAAATGGTATCCAGGATCCATATGTTCACGAGCCTTGTTATGGTCCTTGTCCTCTTCCTCATTATGGTGCTGCGATCTCTGAAAGCTGCCCGGTATATCGTGCCGGCAGCCCTCTGCCTGCTGCTCATATTTAATGAGACGCTGGACTGCTACACAAACTTCCTCGATCGGGAGTCAGTGTGGAAAGGCGGTACTTACTATGAAGTCATGTACGACCCGGACGCCGAGGCGGCTCTTGAGTATCTGAAGAGCACGGATCCGGAGTATTACCGCCTTGAGAAGGAGACGGTCGCGACGCTCTGTATGGATTCCATGGTCCAGGAGTACCACTCCATAAGCGTCTACAATTCGACCATGAACGCCAATGTGCAGAATTACGCGGCGCGCTACTGGCCGGATGTGATATACCCCGACCGCAATCACTACATGTATCTCCACGATACTGCAAATGAAGCGCAGGCCGACCTTCTGGGGCTAAAATATGTCCTGTCGGACAAAGATGCATCCCAGTTCCCCGGCATGGAAGTGCTGAAGGAGTTCGGAGATATAAAAATCCTCGCGGCGGACGATGTCGTGAACATCTGCTCCGTCTACGACGCGGATGAGCTGAAATCGGCCTACAGCACTGCGGCGGACGGCAACACTGTCTGCGTCGACGTCGAATACGACAACAGGAATACCGATGCCGAGGTGAGCCTCATCGACAGTGTGAACGATGACTATTTCAAGGGTTCCGTCACATGTGAGAAGGACTCGGTCGTGTTCATCGCCGCTCCGTTCGAGTACGGCTGGTCCGCCTGGGTCGACGGGGAGCAGGCTGAGATGATGCTTGCAAATGAAGGATTTATTGCTATTAATGTCCCCGGCGGAAAACATGATTTTGAGCTTAAATACAGCTGCCCGGGTATCATGCAGGGAATTATTGTATCCGGAGCGTCCGCTCTCATTTTCCTGCTCTGCCTCATCATCGGCATAAGGAGAAGACATGCTGATTACACCGTATAAAATTAAAAAAGCTTTCCTTTATTTCAAACATTTCGGTCCGAAGGAATTCATGAATCATCTCTTTGAGAGACTCGAGCCAGAGGAGGTCCCGTACGGCCCGTGGTATGAATCCCATAAGCCCGATGGAGCGGAGCTTGACCGCCAGAGAAAAACAGAAATCGAGGGTGGCCCCATGTTCTCCATACTTGTGCCGACGTATATGACCCGGGAGGTCTTCCTCAGGCAGATGATTGAATCCGTGAAGGCCCAGACCTACGCCCGGTGGGAACTCTGCATCGCGGACGCGTCGGATAAGGAATACCCTGAGGGAACCGGGACAGTGGAGGAGATCGTTCGGGAGTACGCATTATCCGACCCCAGGATCCGTTACAAAAAACTCGAGGAGAACATCAGCATTTCCGCCAATACAAACGCGGCTTTTGCGATGGCGGAGGGAGAATACATAGGACTCCTCGATCACGATGACCTTCTGGCTCCGCAGGCTCTCTTTCGCATGGCGGAGGCCGTCGCGCGGCGCGGTGCAGACATGCTGTATTCCGATGAGGACAAGGTCACAGAGGACCTAAAGAAGCATTTTCAGCCTCACTTCAAGCCCGAATTTAATCTGGACCTGCTTCGAAGCAACAATTACATTACGCATTTCCTCGTCGTGAAGAAGACACTGGCGGAGGAAGCCGGTCTGCTGCGGGACGAGATGAACGGCGCGCAGGACTATGATTTCATTTTCCGCTGCGCCGAAAAAGCCGAAACAATCGTCAGGATCCCGGAGATCCTGTATCACTGGCGCACATCCGAGACGTCCACGGCCGACAACCCGATGAGCAAGCAGTATGCCTACGAGGCGGGAGCGCGCGCTATCCGCGAAAATCTCGAGAGAGCAGGGACGGAGGGCACGGTCGAAGCTCTTCCGGATTTCGGTTTCTACCGGGTCAGGTATCCTGTGTCAGGGTCACCGCTTGTATCTGTCATCATCCCGAATAAGGATCATGCGGATATGCTGAGGAAGTGCGTCGAGAGTGTATTTGCCAATGACTATCGGAACGTGGAGATCATCATCGTCGAGAATAATTCGACCGAGCGTGAGACATTCGCGTATTATCGGGAGCTGTTAAAGGACCCGAGGGTGCGCCTCATCAGATGGAAGCACGGATTTAACTATTCGGCTATCAATAACTATGGAGTCCGACGCGCAAAAGGAGAGTATCTGCTTTTCCTCAACAATGATGTCAGAGGAGATATTTCGACTGACTGGCTGACTGAAATGCTCGGTGTCTGCCAGCGAAAGGATGTCGGGGCGGTCGGAGCGCGCCTTTATTATCCGAACAACAGGATCCAGCACGCCGGTATCGTCATCGGCATCGGCGGTGTGGCCGGAGCCATGTTCACGGATCTCCCAAGGGGCAGAGGCGGCTACATGCACAAGGCTGCCATTATGCAGGACCTGTCCGCGGTCACGGCGGCCTGCATGCTTGTAAAGCGGGAGGCTTTCGAGAAGGCGGGAGGCTTCACGGAGGAGCTCGCAGTCGCGTTCAATGATGTCGATCTGTGCCTTAAGATCGGAGAGTGCGGATACAGAATTGTATACGACCCGTTCGCGGAACTCTATCATGACGAGTCGAGAACGCGCGGCGCGGAGGACACTCCCGAGAAGGTCAGAAGATTCCAGAGCGAGATTGAATACATGCGAGTCCACTGGCTGAACATTATAAAGAACGGGGACCCGAACTATAATCCGAATCTTTCTCTCAAGAAGTGGAATTATTCGCTTCGCGTTTAAGGATAAGCTGCCGCCGCTAGCCAACTGTGAGAGCAGCTTGCCTGTGAGGAGAATAAGCTGCCGCCGATTTTCCGAAAACGGTACGTACACTGGTTTCATTGATATAGCAAGGAGATTCTGCATGGAACCCAAAGTTTCAGTTGTAATACCAAATTATAACGGTATAGAATTCAACCGGACCTGTCTCGACGCTATGAGAAGACAGACGAGGCCCGCTGACAAGATTATTGTCGTCGATAACGGATCGACGGATGGAAGCCTCGAGGAGATCAGGGAAAAATATCCTGAGGTCGAACTCATATGTTTCCCGGAGAATACCGGGTTCACCGGTGCGGTCAACGCGGGTATCAGGGCATCGAAAGGCTTTGATTTTGTGATCCTGCTGAACAATGACACGGAGGCGGATATCCATTTTGTGGAGGAGCTTCTCCGGGCGATTCAGGTAAATAAGGATATTTTCTCCTGCCAGGCCAAGATGCTCAAGATGGATGACCCGTGGAAGATGGATGATGCGGGCGACTTTTACTGCGCGTTCGGATGGGCCTTCGCGAGGGGAAAGGGAAAGAACGCGGAACTGTACACAAAACCGAAAGCGCTGTTTTCCTGCTGTGCCGGCGCCTCCATCTACAGACTTTCCGTCATGGAGGAGATCGGTATGTTCGACGAGAATCATTTCGCCTACCTGGAGGACACGGACATAGGCTGGCGGGCAAGGATTCACGGTTACAGGAATATTTTCGCTCCGAGGGCAAAAGTGCTTCACGTGGGCAGCGCCACCACCGGCTCGCAGTACAACGATTTTAAGGTGAAAAATACTTCAAGGAACAGTATTTATCTTGTCTACAAGAATATGCCGGCATGGCAGATCCTGCTGAACCTGCCGCTGCTTCTGGCAGGCTTCACTGTCAAGGCTGCCTACTTCATTAAGAAAGGCTTCGGCAGGGAGTACATACTGGGAATCGGAAGGGGATTCGCCCTGTGCGGCAGGAACCGGGACAGAAGAGTCCGATACGATAAAAAGTACTTCCGAAATTATATGCGGATCCAGATGGAGCTGTGGATCGGCTGTATCCGAAGGCTCATAGACTGAGTGAGAATATTGCGCCGGGATTGTAAACTCCGCGGTGAGATACGTGGAAGATTCAGATAAAATAGTGACTAACTTATTTATATTATAAAATTGACAGAAAATTGAGCGTTTGGTTGCACAATTATGCCACATTTAATCAAAATTCCACCTTGCATAAACTTATTTCCTATAGTATAGTTGATTGGAAATGTGCAGATTATTGCTCCCGTACTGAACGCCCTTAAGGACATGTGTCGGGGCAGAGCAGATAATGTCAGCTGTGAAACAATAGAATTTACGCAGGTGAATCGCATTGATAGAAGAAAATGAGAAATACTATAATCGGTTTCTTGCTGTCGTAGATGCTGTCATTCTTACAATTTCTTACTGGCTTGCATGGTATGTGAGATTTCGGAGCGGGATTTTTTCCAGCTCTGTAGAAGCCGTACCTTATGCAGTTTATATGCGCGCGCTGTTCGTCATGATACCGGCGATGCTGATTCTGTACTCGGCATGCAACCTGTACAGTACACATCGTCTGAAGGGGCGGCGCGTTGAAATCGCGTCCATCACTCAGGCAAATGTCACCGGCGGCCTTATTTTCATGACTGCTCTGCAGCTCCTGCATCAGGAATACTGGTCCAGGTCGATGATATTTATATTCTTTGTGTTCAATGTCGTGCTGGATGTATGGGCCCGTTTCTTCATCTGGGGAAGCGTGTGCAGGATGCGTAAGAGAGGCAGGAACCTGAAGAACGTGCTCCTGGTCGGCTACAGCCGGGCAGCGGAGGAGTATATCGACAGGGTAGTGCAGAATCCGCAGTGGGGATATAATATCAGGGGTATTTTAGACGACAAGGTCGAATCGGGTACCCTTTATATGGGTGTCAAGGTCATCGGCAGGATCGATAACCTGATGGTGATCCTTCCGGAGAATCATTTGGATGAGATCGCGATTACCCTCGGTCTTTCCGAGTACTATCGTCTGGAGGAAATCGTAGCGCTCTGTGAGAAATCCGGCGTACATACAAAGTTCATTCCGGACTACAACAACATCATTCCGACGAAACCGTATACAGAGGACATACTGGGCATGCCGGTCATCAACATCAGGTATGTTCCGCTGTCCAACACGTTCCCGGCGGCGGTCAAGCGCCTCATGGATATTGTCGGAAGCATCATCTGTATTATACTTGCGGCGCCCCTCATGCTGGTCTGCTGCGCGATCATAAAAACCACTTCACCCGGTCCCGTCATATTCTGTCAGGAGCGGGTAGGCCTTCACAACCGTCCGTTCATGATGTATAAATTCCGCTCCATGGTGGTCCAGGAAGCAAAGACGGAGAAGAAAGCGTGGACAGTCAGGGATGATCCGAGAGTCACACCGATCGGAAGATTTATGCGAAAGACAAGCATTGATGAGCTGCCTCAGCTGTTCAATGTTCTGAAAGGTGAGATGTCCCTCGTCGGTCCGAGGCCGGAGCGCCCGTTTTTCGTGGAGAAATTCCAGGAAGAGATTCCCAGGTATATGGTCAAGCACCAGGTGAGACCCGGAATGACCGGATGGGCGCAGGTGAACGGTTACAGAGGCGACACTTCGATCCGCAGGCGCATTGACTGCGACCTGTATTATATTGAAAACTGGTCGATCGGACTGGATATTAAGATCCTCTTCCTGACCGTTTTTAAAGGATTTATAAATAATAACGCGTATTGATGTAGCAGGGAGAATATATGGCTGATAATACCGGTAAAAACAGGAAAAAGAAGAAAAAGCGCGGCAACATAATATTATTTATCGTCGAAATCCTCATACTGGTCATTCTTGTTGGCCTTATCTACGTGTATGCGCAGATCAACAACGGATTCCGCACGATGGCCGGCGAGACAGGCAATCTGGATAACATTCTGATCAATGAGAATGTAGCTACCAATGAGACTCTGTCGGGCTATACGAATGTTGCTCTTGTCGGTATTGACACGAGATACAACAATATCAACGAGGGAAACAGTGACACAATGCTTGTCGCCAGTATCAATAACGATACCGGCGCTGTGCGGATGATTTCTCTGTATCGCGATACGTATCTCAACATCGATCCGGAGAGCGACACATGGAAGTTCAACAAGTGCAATTCCGCATACGCGTACGGCGGAGTGGAGCAGTTCCTCTCCATGCTGAACGGAAATCTCGATCTCAACATTACCGAGTACGTGATCGTCGACTTCAGCGCGGTCGCGACTCTTGTAGATGACCTTGACGGCATTGACATCCTTCTGACAGAGGAAGAAATTATCCACCTGAATAATTACTGCGTCGAGACGGCTGAGGTCACCGGCATGGAATATGAGCCGCTTCAGTATGAGCGCGGTCAGGAAGTCACAGAGTATCACCTGAACGGAGTTCAGGCGGTTGCGTACGCCCGTATCCGCTATACGGTCGGTGATGATTTAAAGAGAACACAGCGCCAGAGACTTGTCATCGAGAAGATCGTTGACAAGGCCAAGGTCAAGGGCATCACGTCTATTACTAAGATCATCAATGACGTGTTCCCGCTCATTAAGACGTCCTTCTCAAGCGCTCAGTTGACAAAAATGGCGGCTCAGATGTTCAACTATAATATCGAGAAGACGAGCGGTTTCCCGTTCGAGACGCTTCCGTGCCAGATCGGGTCCCTGGACGCAATCGTTCCGGTAACGCTTAAGGACAACGTTGTGGAACTTCACTACTACCTTTTTGATGAGGAGAACTACGAAGTTTCTTACGAAGTTGATAATTACAGCAGGGAGATCGAGGAGACCTCCGGCTTCGGTGCGGAGTACAGGGAGTCCGCCATCGAGTACGGAACTGTAAAGGATAACGGCGGGGAGGCCGATATCACGCGATAAGAGTAATTTGAAAAGTACACCATACGCGTATGCGGAGGGGGTACTTTTCTTAGATTATAAAGGAGATTTAAGAAATACGAAGGGGAGTCGCATTTGCGTACTCATTTCTGAAATCTCCGCGAACAATTTGTGCGGCAGAGAGAATATCTCCGGCCGCATGCAGGGGAGAAATACTATATGAAATATCCAACGGTAGACGTAGTCATTCCGTCCTATAAGCCGGGCGCGTCTTTCAGAACGCTGCTTTCGCGTCTTTCTGACCAGACATACCCCGTGAGGAACATACTGATCATTAATACGGATGAGCGAAAGTTCGACAGTTCGGTCGTCAGGGGTATCCCGCGGGCAGAAGTATTTCACATATCGAAAGCCGAGTTCGATCACGCCGGGACCAGGAACATGGGAGCCGGCTTTTCCGACGCGGATTATCTTCTGTATATGACGCAGGATGCGCTGCCTGCCGACAAGACTCTGGTCGAGCGGCTGCTTTCGGCATTCAGGGACCCGCGGGTCAAGATCTCATATGCCAGACAGCTTCCGAGCAGGGAATGCAGGGTCATCGAGGGCTATACCCGAAGCTTTAATTACCCCTCCAAATCGCGGGTGAAATCGTTCGACGACCTGGAGGAACTCGGCATCAAGACCTTTTTCTGCTCAAACGTGTGTGCCTGCTATGACAGAGTATTCCTCAGAGAAATGGGAGGATTTTCGGCACCGTGCATATTCAATGAGGACATGATTTTTGCCGGCCGCGCCATAAAGCTCGGCTATTCGGTCGCGTATGTGGCCGAGGCGCGCGTGATCCACTCTCATAATTACAGCGCCGTGCAGCAATTCCGCCGAAACTTTGACAACGGCGTGTCTCAGGCCATGCATCCCGAGATCTTCCGAGGGATCGACACAGAGGGAGAAGGCGGGAGACTGGTCAAAAATACGATAAAGTATCTGCGAAGTGTCGGTTACGGATATATGGTTCCGCGGCTTCTGTTCCACAGCGCCGCGAAGTATGCGGGCTTCAGGATGGGCAGAGCTTACAAGGTGCTGCCGCGCTGGCTTATTCACATGTGCACGATGAACCCGGGGTTCTGGGCTTATAAGGCCGGCGATGACTGATCCGGTCCTCCGTCGCATGCTTGCGGGAGAAAACTGAACTTGGCGGCGCTAAACGGAGCGCCTTTGATTGGAAAACAGGCATCCCAGGACCGGCATCCAGATTGATTGATGCGCTTTATCGGTCTGCGGGGTGCCGTGTCTTTTTATCACATTTTATTCACAATTACTGCTTATCATGTTCTATAAATATTGCTGATTAGTATTCGAAAGAAGGGTACATTATGGATGATTTATTAAGCCGTGATCCTGCCGGGGAAGTACCGGCAGATGAAAACATAGTTACGAAGGAGCAGCCAGGCGCAGACACTACTGTCCTGTCCGAATCCGCGGATCCCATCCCTCAGGCCGATCCGGAGGATCAGGGTGAAGCTTTCTCGTCAGTTGATTATTCCTTCCCGGACACAGGGGAGAATTCGGATCCCGGTGAGTACGCGGATGAGCGCTACGATGAACCGTACTATGACGGCGAGGATTACAGCGACGAGTACTATGACGACGCGGATTACGCCGATGAGGATTATGAGTACGAGGATGACTACTATGACGACTCGTACCCGGATGAGTATCCGGAGGGCATTTATGCCGAAGGGGATCAGACAGTGGGCGCAGTGAATCAGGACAGCGCCGCAATCGCGGACGGCGGGGCGGACCCGGCCGCCGGCGGATATGAGAACAGCGAGGCATATCAGGGACCGGCTAATCATTTATATGATCCGAACGGAACAGAAGATGACAAGCCAGTGTACGGAAGCTACTATGGGACACGGGCAGAGGAAGACGTAAAAAAGGCCGGGGACGCACAGGCTCCGTCTGAGAGCGAGCCGGAAAGAAAGGGACCGTATACGAGCAGATATGATGCCTACCGCTTTACGGCGCCGGAAGGCACAGCCGAAAGTCCGAAAAAGTCTGTCTCGCAGCGTACTCAGGGAAGCAATTCTGACGGTGGAGAGAAGAAAAAGGGATTTCCCGGCAGACTGCTGTCGGCAGCTGTGCTCGCGGTGGTCTTCGGCGTAATTGCCGCGGGAGTGTTCCTCGGTGCCCTTAAAATTACCGGATTTGCGATGCCGCAGAAGCAGGAGGAGCAGGAAGTGACACAGAATGTTCCGACTCAGATCCCGGTGCTCGGCAATTCGGAAAATGCTGTGACTGCCGGAAAGGCAGATACTGCGTCAGCGGCTGAGGCGGAGCTCACTGTTCCTCAGGTCGTCGAGATGTGCATGCCGTCCATGGTATCGATCACGAACACGTCGATCAGTCAGTACTACGATTTCTTTGGCGGGCAGAATTCCCGTGAGAACGTGAGCGCGGGCTCCGGTATTATTGTCGGCGAGACGGAAACGGAGCTTCTCATTGCGACGAACAACCATGTCATAACAAACTCATCAGAAATCACGGTCACATTCATTGATGATGAGGCCATCGCCGGCACGGTAAAGGGTACGGATGCCGATAATGACCTTGCGATCGTGGCTGTAAAACTTGACGATATCAGCGAGGATACAAAGAATGCCATCCGCGTGGTCACGATCGGCGACTCCAACGCGCTCGCCGTCGGAGAATCGGTTGTCGCGATCGGCAACGCTCTCGGCTACGGCCAGTCGGTTTCCCGCGGCGTGATCAGCGCTCTGGGCAGGGAAGTCACGGTGGACGGAATGACCCATCAGCTGATCCAGACAGATGCATCCATCAATCCGGGCAATTCGGGAGGGGCTCTTCTCAATATGCGCGGCGAATTGATCGGCATCAATGAGATCAAGTACGTGAATACCGACGTCGAGGGAGTAGGCTACGCTATTCCCATGGCTACCGCCGAACCTATTCTTGAAAGTCTCGGAAGCAAGTCCGCAAGATCTGTTGTCGATGATGACCAAGCCTCATATATAGGAATCATGTGCATCGATGTGCCGGGCTATTATGTTCAGTCCGGGTATCCGGCGGGCGTCTATGTCAGCGAAGTTACCAAGGGCGGACCTGCGGAGAAGGCCGGAGTCAGGGAAGGCGACATCATAACCGCCATGGACGGGATCTCCATCTCGTCGACAACGCAGCTCATAACATACCTTAAGTATTATGCGGCGGGCGAAGAGATCGATTTCTCGATCAGCAGACTGAACGAGGACGAGACTGCATTTGAAAAAGAAAAGATAACGATCACACTCGGAAGCCGCAAGGATTCGGGCATCGATGATTCCAAGGAGGAGAAAAACGAATCCGTCCCTTCGGATAACACGGAGAACGGAGGCTTCGACGTGATCCCGGATGAAAAACGATAACAGGAGAAACCGATGAGCAATCAGTATGATGACGACAATGAAGTTTACGACGCGGATTTCGCGGAGATAAGCGATGTGTCTGATTCGGATAAGAAAGAAGAGAAGAAGGGCAGAGGGGACGACCTCAAAAACTCGACCAGGTTCTGTTCGATGTGCAACAGGCCGGAGAGCGTGACCGGCAGGCTGACAGAGCTGCCGAACGGTATGTGTGTCTGCGATGACTGCCTGAAGAAGACGACAGATTATATTAAGAGCCCTTCTTTTAATCTCGGGTCGATCTTTGAGGGACTGAAAAATTTCCCGAACATCTCGTTCATGAATCTGGATGGCTTTGGCGGCCTGTCCGCAGCGGAAGCCCCCCGGGAGAAGAGGGAACCCGAGAAAAAATTCTCGATGCAGGACATAATGCCCCCGCACAGGATCAAGGCGCAGCTTGACCGCTATGTCGTGGGTCAGGAGCATGCCAAGAAGGCCATGTCCGTGGCTGTCTACAATCATTACAAGCGGATCATCGACGAGCAGCGAAGAGCTGAGAGGGATGAAAAGGAGTTGATACCGGATCCGAACGTGCCTGAGCCCGTTGAGATCCAAAAATCCAACATTCTCATGATCGGACCGACGGGAAGCGGCAAGACGTACATCGTGCAGACCCTTGCAAAACTGCTCGATGTTCCGCTCGCCCTGACCGATGCGACGTCCCTGACGGAAGCCGGCTACATAGGCGATGATATTGAGAGTGTTGTCTCCAAGCTGCTTGCCGCCGCAGGCAATGATGTGAGCCGGGCGGAGCACGGAATCATTTTCGTAGATGAGATCGACAAGATCGCCAAAAAGAAGAACACGCACTCGAGGGATGTCAGCGGGGAGGCTGTCCAGCAGGGCATGCTCAAGCTGCTCGAGGGTGCGGACGTGGAGGTCCCGGTAGGTGCCAGCAGCAAGAACGCAATGGTGCCCATGAAGACGGTCAATACAAAGAACATACTCTTTATCTGCGGCGGCGCGTTCCCGGATCTGGAGGAAATCATCAAAGAGCGGCTCATGAAGCACAGCTCGATCGGATTCACCGCGCAGCTTAAGGACACCTACGATGCGGACAAGAACATCATGCAGAAGGTGACGACGGAGGACCTTCGAAAGTTCGGCATGATTCCGGAATTTTTGGGACGTCTCCCGATCGTATTCTCTCTCGATGCGGTGACAAAGGATATGCTGGTGCGCATCCTGAATGAGCCGCAGAACGCGATCCTAAGACAGTATGAAGCTCTGCTGGCTATGGATGAGGTGAAGCTGACGTTCGAGGAAGACGCGCTCGAGGCGATCGCGGAAAAAGCGATGCAGAAGGATACGGGTGCGAGAGCACTCAGGTCCATTATCGAGGAGTTCATGCTCGACATCATGTACGAGATACCAAAAGACAATTCGATCGGTGAGGTCGTGATCACGAAGGAGTATGTAAATCATACCGGAGGACCGAGAATCTTACTAAGAGGTTAGTAAGGTGCGGGGCGGACCGCTCTTTGCCGGCAGTGCGCTCTTTGTCGGTGGAACGCTCTTTGCCGGTGGTACGTATCCTGGCAAATTGCGCATCAGAATCGTATAATAACGAAAACCATATAGAGTCAGAGCAGAGAAGGAGGAGCACAGATGGCGGATGATTTTTTCAGTGAGATCGGAAAATCTTTATCGAGATTTACTCAGCAGGCGGTCGGAAAGACCGGCGAAGTAGTAGAGATGACGAAATACAATGCACAGATATCCAGCGAGCAGAAAGAAGTTGAGAAGCTTTACCAGAAAATCGGGGAGCTTGTCTACAGGGGTGTTAAGAGCGGAGATATCGAGGTGTCCGATGACCTTGCCGATATCATCAGCGCGATTGATTCCCACAGAGTTGTGATAAGGAACGCGAGAAAAGCTCTGGCAGAAGTACAGAAAAAGACACTGTGCCCGAAGTGCCATGAAATTGTCGCTGTGGACGCGGCTTTCTGTCCGAGGTGCGGATCCGCGATGCCGATCGCCCGCGCGCCTAAGCTGGAGTCACAGGAAGTCAGTGTTGAAGAAAGCGTTGAAATCCAGGAAGCGGAGATTTCTGAGGAGCCGGATTTCCCGGAAATGTGAGCCTTAGATTCTGTGCGCTCTTTTGTAGGGGGATAGAATGAAGTACCTGTTACTGATTGCGGTTCTGTTTTATGCAGATTATTACTATAAGCGAAAAGTTGAAAGCGAGATGAAGCCCGGCCGGGACACAAGAATCGCCGCGGGCGGAAAGGTCCTTATCAGAAGGACCGAGAATAAAGGGGCTGCCGGCGGCATACTGAGCGGCAGGTCCACTTATGTGAAGATAGCGTCGACCGTGGCTGCAGCTCTTGCAGCCGTCAGGTTCCTCTTCCTGCTCCCCATGAAGAAGCGTGCACTCAAAAAAGGTGCCTACGCATTCTTTCTCGCGGGTGCCCTGAGCAATCTCCACGACAGATGGGTGAGAGGCAGTGTCACGGACTATATCAGCCTTGTCAGCCGTCGGGTGAAGAGCGTGCAGCGCATTGTGTTCAATCTCGGAGATGTCTTCATACTGATCGGAGGTGTGACGCTTATCCTTCTGAATTTGTTCAGAAGAAAGAAATAAGTGTCGGTAGCAGCCGGGAAAAGGTGTATTACAGGGAGCAATATGATTAAGAACAGGTTTTATCTCTATGCGACGGCATTCTTTTCCGGAATGTCCATTATGGCGATCGAGATGGGAGCCAGCAGACTGCTGACTCCTTACTTTTCGTCATCACAGGTCATATGGACCATTATTATCGGCATCATCATGATTGCCATGGCAATCGGCAACGTCTGGGGAGGCCGCTCGGCAGACAAAGATCCGGATCCGGCGAGACTGTATAAAAGACTTATGGTCGCGGCTGTCTGGACAGCCGCGCTGCCGATCGCCGGTCGATATGTGATCCTCGGAGTCACTCTGCTGGTTGTCACGGTCGTGCAGGGAAGCTATCTTGTGTGGGCTTCATTTGCGACCTGCCTTGTACTCTTTGTGTTCCCACTCTGTCTTCTGGGAACGGTAACGCCTTCCCTCATTAAGTATTCGACGGTAAACCTTGTCGATAACGGGAGAACAGTGGGCACGATTGAGGCGTGCGGTACGATCGGCAGTATACTGGGAACATTTCTGCCTACATTTGTTACGATCCCGAGTTTTGGGACAGCGGCTACGTTCTATATTTTTTCTGCTATTCTGGCAATCATATCACTGATTTATTTTATTAGTGCTAAAAAGCATGTGGTGAGAGGAGGAATCGCAGCGGGCGTGATCGTCGCTCTTATCTTTCTCCCTTTTGACTACAGCTTCGCCTTCTGGGAGAATGATATCCTCTATGAAGACGAATCGATCTACAACTATCTCAGGGTAGAAGAGACGGCAGAAGACATTATTCTATCTACAAATGTCCTCGAAGGTGTTCAGTCGATCTATAAAAAGAGCGGCGGCCTTACAGGAATGTATTATGATTATGCGCTGGCAGCACCGCTCATGGCAGGTGAACAGAACGATGAGATGAAACTGCTTGTTCTCGGGATGGGGACGGGCACATATGCCAAGCAGTGCGAGATCTACTATCCCGGTGTCACTTCGGAGGGAGTGGAGATAGATCAGAAGATCGTCGATCTTTCCAGAAAGTATTTTGAACTTCCGGATGAGATACCTGTCATATGTGAGGACGGGAGAGCCTATCTTAGGAATGCCGGCACATACGACATTATCATGGTAGACGCGTACCAGGATATTACGATCCCGTTTCAGATGTCTACGGTGGAGTTTTTTACTATGGTGAGAGACCACCTGAACCCCGGAGGAGTCATGGTCGTTAATATGAACATGCGCTCGGAAGAAGAGGGCGGCATCAATGACTGCCTGATTGATACGATCTGTAGTGTTTTCCCGGGTGTTGCGACAGTTACAGTCGGCAACAATACGAACAGGGAGCTTTTCGCCGGTATGGATGAGGGAATTTTTGATACCTTCAGAGAACGCGTCGATGTCCTGAAAAATAATACAGAACTCAGGGATCAGCTTGTGACGGTGCTTAGCGGTCTGCGCATCGAGGAAGGCGGAGATCACATACTCACAGATGACAGGGCACCGGTAGAAATTCTCGGTATGCAGGCACTTGATACGCTGATATCGGACACGCTTGAGGCCTACGGAGGCGTTGGAGGTCTCCTGTAATGAAACTGTGACACGCGGTTTCGTTTTGTCTTACAAACTAAAAAGTATCGAATAAAAACATCAAAAAAGCAGGAATTTTATTGAAAATTCCTGCTTTTAGTTATTATCTGTCGGGAGCGGGTTCAAGGAGCAGGCTGAAGCAACTGTTACCTGAGAACACTGTCACATTAAAAAATAAAAAAAGATGTTGACGAAACAGACATCATATAGTAGAATCACTATTGTTGACGCGGTAAGCGCAGCACTCGCAGGAATGGCGGAATTGGCAGACGCGCAGGCTTCAGGTGCCTGTTCTATTCAGTTAGAGTGAGGGTTCAAGTCCCTTTTCCTGCACGAAACCCGAGGTATTATCCTTGGGTTTTTCTTTTGCCTATCTCAGTGGAACCGGTTAGGCAGTAACTGTTATTCAGGAGTTGTGCGGCAGACGTTGCATTGGGCGAAAACAGCTCCTTAGATGGCGGAACGGTGAGTTCCGGCCGCAAGCCCAAAAGAGGAGTATATGCTGGATTTTATTAAAGTAGTCATTCTTGGAATCGTAGAAGGTATTACCGAATGGCTTCCGATCAGCTCAACGGGACATATGATATTGGTCGAGCAGTTCTTAAAACTCTCGGTATCCGAAGATTACTGGGATATGTTCCTGGTCGTCATTCAGCTCGGAGCCATTCTGGCTGTTGTCTTCCTGTACTGGGGCAGGCTCTGGCCTTTCCACAGACCGGACGATAAGGAGAAAGGGGTCTACAAGATACTGGACCGGGAAAAATTCATTATGTGGCTTAAGATACTGGTCTCCTGTGTCCCGGCTATCGTGATCGGCTTCCCGTTTGATGACTGGCTCGATGAGCACTTCTACAATTATCCTACCGTCGCGATCATGCTCATCGTTTACGGTGTATTATTTATCGTTATTGAGAACAGAAATAAAAAGACGAAGCCGCTCATCCGCTCGATCGCTCAGATTGACTGGACGACAGCCCTCATGATCGGTCTTTTCCAGGTGCTCGCCCTGATCCCCGGAACATCGAGATCCGGTGCGACCATCCTCGGCGGTATTATACTCGGAATGTCCAGAAAGACCGCATCGGAGTACACATTCTTCCTGGCTGTTCCGGTCATGCTCGGAGCAAGTCTTCTGAAGCTCCTGAAATTCGGGCTTCTCTTTACGGGATATGAGATCGTGCTGCTGGCAGCGGGTATGATCGTGGCTTTCTTTGTATCAATCTTCGCGATCAAGTTCCTTCTCAAGTACATCAGAACACATGACTTCAAGGTCTTCGGTGTTTACCGGATCGTTCTCGGAATCATAGTTCTCCTGTATTTCGCCGTGACAACGGTATTTGCATAAGAAAAGTTCAGGGTGCCGCATGGCGCCGCCCCGGCCGATAAGCGGTCTGACAGGAACAGGTGTCAGACGTTCTTATCGGGCAGAGCGGTCCCATGCGGTACTTTTTCACGCTTTATTTGCTTTTATGGCACAAATAAGGTATGATATTTCAACATGGATATTTATGTCTTGAGGACAGAAGGGGGAGTATAAGCGCATGAAACTTGCTTATCTGCTTGAAAGGTCAGAGTACCGCATTCTGAAAGGGAGCGCGGACAGAGAAATAGAGAAGATTGTTAATAATTCAAATGAGGTGACACCGGGATGTATGTTCATCTGCATCGTCGGAGCAAAGTTCGACGGGCATACCTGCGCGGTCTCGGCGGCACGCGACGGAGCCTCGGCGGTCGTGGTGGAGGACGGAAGATTGTCCGACGGGGAGATCTCGGAGATTCCGGAGACCTGCACTGTCGTGAGTGTCGCTGACACGAGATACGCGATGTCGCTCATCGCGGCTGCCTGGTATGAGTATCCCGCGGAGAAGATCCCGGTCATCGGTATCACCGGTACCAAGGGAAAGACGACGACGACCTACATGGTCCGCTCGATCCTCGAGAACGCAGGCCACAGAGTCGGCCTCATCGGGACGATCGAGACGATCATCGGCGATACGCGTATCCCGTCGAAGAATACGACCCCGGAGTCGACACTCGTACAGAAATATCTTCGCGAGATGGTCGATGCCGGCTGTACCTGCGCTGTCATGGAAGTATCCTCACAGGCCCTCATGATGCACCGGACTGCCGGGATCATGTTCGAGATCGGTGTCTTCACGAACCTGTCTCCGGACCACATAGGGACAGGGGAGCACAAAGATTTTGCCGAGTATCTTGAGATGAAGAGCCGTCTCTTTAAGCAGTGCCGGATAGCGGTTGCCAATGCCGACGATGCCCACACGCAGGAAGTCCTCGCCGGCTGCGTCTGCCCTGTGGAGACTTACGGAATTACCTCCCCGGATGCGGATCTTCGGGCCGTGAACATAGAGCATATTCACAGACCGGGCTACCTGGGCGTGACTTTCGATCTCGTCGGAAAGGCATCTTTCCCTGTAGAGCTCGATATCCCGGGTCTCTTCTCGGTCTATAATGCGCTGACAGCCATCTCCATATGCAGACATTTTGACATACCCGTCGCAGCGATCAGGAAAGCGCTCAAGGCGGCATTTGTCAAGGGCAGGATAGAGATGGTCAAAGTTTCGGACAAGTTCACGCTCATGATCGACTACGCCCACAACGCGATGGCTCTCGAGAGCCTTCTCTCCACGCTCCGGGATTATCACCCGAACCGCATCGTCTGTCTGTTCGGCTGCGGCGGGAACAGATCGAGAGACCGCAGATTCGAGATGGGCGAGATATCCGGCAGGATGGCCGATTTCACTATCATCACTTCGGACAATCCGAGATATGAGGAGCCGGAGGCCATCATCGCGGATATCGTGACCGGAATTAAGAAAACAGACGGAAAATACATAACGATCATCGATCGGAAAGAAGCAATCGCCTACGCGATCGATCATGGGAAACCGGGGGATATCATCGTCCTCGCGGGTAAAGGCCATGAAGATTATCAGGAGATAAGGGGCGTCAAATATCCGATGGATGAGAGAGTACTGATAAAGGAAATCCTTGATGAACGAGCTTTACGCTGATATTATCGTCGATATTTCCGTGCAGGCCCTGGACAGACCTTTCAGCTACCGGATCCCGGAAGTCCTTAAGGATTCTGTCAGCGTCGGCAGTCTTGTCACCATTCCGTTCGGCGCGCGAATGGTCCGCGGATACGTGATCAGGCTGAAGGACAGCTGTGACTATGACCCGGACAAGGTGAAGGACATTGCCGCGGTCCTCACTGACGAGGAGACTGTGGAAGCCAGACTGATCGCCCTTGCGGGTTGGATGTGCCGGACCTACGGCGGAGTCATGGCTCAGTCGCTTCGAACTGTCCTGCCCCTCGGGAAAAAAGTGAACCCACTCACGATCCGAAGGGCCTCCATAACCGACAGAAATATGGCGATCTACTACAAGGGCCGCCTTGGAAAACGGCAGCAGGGCAGGGCAAGAGTCATCGACTCACTGCTCATGCATGATAATCAGCTCGTCGCGGATCTGATGAGAGAGCAGAATGTGAGCATTGAGATCATCCGCGGCCTCGAAAAAGACGGCATCATCTGTGTTATGACCCAGGAGAACTATCGCAAGGTCATTGAGGAGGCGGAAGCCCTGCCTCCGGACGTCCTGACCGGCGAACAGGCCATGGCGGTCAGAAAGATACGCACGGAGTGGTCGACAAAGGGCCGGCCGGTCCTCCTTAAGGGGGTCACCGGCAGCGGAAAGACGCTGGTCTATATGGAACTCATCGCGGATGTGCTCGCTGAGGGAAAACAGGTGATCATGCTTATCCCCGAGATCGCGCTGACAAGACAGACGGTCGCCCGCTTCGTGAAACGGTTCGGTGAGAAAGTGTCCTTTCTCCATTCGCGACTGTCCGACGGAGAGCGGTACGATCAGATGAAGGCCGCAAAGCGCGGCGATGTTTCAATCATGGTCGGCCCAAGATCGGCTCTCTTCACCCCGTTCACAAGACTCGGCCTCATCATCATCGATGAGGAGCATGAGGAGACATACAGATCCGAGATGACGCCGCGCTACCACGCCAGGGAGACTGCGGAAAAGAGGGCGGAGATCGAAGGTGCGCACCTTCTGCTCGGATCGGCAACGCCGTCCATAACATCGGCCTACCGGGTGTGGGAGGGCCGCTATGCCGGAGAATCTCTCACGCAGAGATACGGCAGCGCGTCGCTGCCGAAGACACTGATCGTCGATATGAGGGAGGAAGCGGCCAAAGGCAACCGGTCGATGTTCTCGGAGGAGCTTTCAGGTCGTCTTCGGACCTGCCTTCAGCGGGGAGAGCAGGCCATGCTGTTCCTTAACAGGCGAGGATACGCGGGGTTCGTGACATGCAGAGCCTGCGGTTTCGTCGCGAAATGCCCTCACTGCGATGTCTCGCTCACGAGACATCTGAACGGAAAGCTCATCTGCCATTACTGCGGATATGAGATTCCGGAATACATGGAGTGCCCGGAATGTAAGTCAGGGCACATCGGCGGAATCTCCGTCGGGACCCAGCAGGTCGAGGAAGCCCTGCAGAAAGAATTTGCCGGGATCCGGACGCTCCGCATGGATTTTGACAGCACGCGCGGCAAGGAAGGCCACGGCAGGATCCTCCGGGAGTTCGGCAGAGGAGACGCGGATGTCCTTGTCGGAACGCAGATGATCGTAAAGGGCCACGATTTCCCGAACGTCACACTGGTCGGGGTGCTGATGGCGGATCTTTCGCTCAACGAGTCGGATTACAGATCCCAGGAGCGGACCTATCAGCTGATCACACAGGCGGTGGGCAGGGCAGGCCGCGGGGACAAGCCCGGCACAGCCGTGATCCAGACCTACCAGCCTGAGAATACGACTCTGAAGTACGCCGCCGCCCAGACATACGGACCGTTTTACCGGGAGGAGATAGCCTACCGAAAGATCATGCGATATCCGCCGATCGGCGGTCTACTGGCAATTCTCGGGAGTGCCGCCAGTTCGGAACTTCTGACAGTGGGCATGGGATATATAAGAAAATATATCGATATGATCGATAAGAGGGGAGCCCTGGCCGCGATCGGCCCCGCGCCGCAGACTGTCGGCAAAGTCAGGGACCGCTTTCGTCAGGTCATTTATCTGCGCAACAAGGAGACGGAGAACCTGATCCGTGCCAGACATATGATCGAGGAATATGTCCGCATTAACAGCGGATTTGAAGAAATACGCATAGAATATGATATCAATGTATAACGAGAAGGAGTAAGAGATGGCAATACGTACCGTACGCACAGTCGGAGACAGAGTTCTTGAGAAAAAATGCAGAGACGTTAAGGAAATGACACCGAAGATCGCGGAACTTATTGACGACATGTTCGACACAATGTATGAGAACAACGGAGTCGGCCTTGCCGCCCCGCAGGTCGGAGTATTAAAGCGAATTATAGTTGTCGACACGGGAGATGACCCGAGAGTGCTGATCAACCCGGTCATTGTGGAGTCTGACGGCACGCAGACGGGCGACGAGGGATGCCTCTCGAACCCCGGAAAGTTCGGCAAGGTCACAAGACCGAACCACGTCATCGTTGAGGGCCTGGACAGGGACATGCAGCCCGTCCGAATGGAGGGGGAAGGTCTCCTGGCGAGAGATTTCTGCCATGAGATCGATCATCTCGACGGCCATATGTACATGGAACTCGTCGAGGGCGAAATCTACGACGTGAATGACATGGAGGATGAAGAGGAAGAGAGCGAGTCCTGAATGGAGGTGGAGCGCAGTGAATATAGTCTTTATGGGAACACCGGATTTTGCCGCCGGTATACTTAAGGCAATTCTTGACAATGGATATACGGTGACCGGTGTCGTCACTCAGCCGGACCGCCCTAAAGGACGCAAAAAAGAACTGTGCCCATGCCCGGTCAAGGAGCTGGCTGTGTCACGCGGAATCCGCGTTTTCCAGCCGAGGAGAGTCAGGAACGAGGAGGCTCTCACCGAGATCGCTGATATGAAGCCGGATATCATCGTCGTCGCCGCTTTCGGCCAGATCCTCCCGAAGGAACTCCTTGAGCTGCCGCCCCTCGGATGCGTCAATGTACACGCGTCGCTTCTGCCTGCTTACCGCGGCGCGGCGCCGATCCAGCAGGCTATCATCGATGGCTGTGAGAAGACAGGCGTCACGATCATGCAGATGGATGTCGGACTTGACACCGGGGATATTATTTCAGTGAGAGAGTGCCCCATATCTCCGGAGGAGACCGGAGGGAGCCTCTTCGACAAGCTGTCTGTCATCGGCGCAGAGCTTCTCGTCGACACGCTGCCTGCTATAGAGAGCGGGACGGCGGTCAGGACACCGCAGCCTATGGAGAACGTCTCCTATGTGAAGATGTTCAAGAAGGAGGACGGGAGGATCGACTGGACGGAGAGCGCGGAGACCATATGCAGAAAAGTCAGGGGATACGATCCGTGGCCAAGCGCTTTCACTGCGCTCGACGGAAAGAATTTCCGCATTTTCAAAGCCCATGTGGAGGAGCCGGAGGCGCGCGGCGCGGCCGGAACGGTTCAAACAGTTGAGGGCGGACGCATGCTGATTCAGACCGGGAAGGGATATGTGTGCCCGGATGAAGTTCAGATCGAGGGAAAGAAGCGCATGAAGACGTCCGACTTCCTCAGAGGATATACAATAAAAAACAACGTTCTTAAGTGATGGCAGGGAGGATATACAGTGCCGGCAAGCAACCTTAGGGAAATTATACTGGATATACTATTAACAATATTTAAAGATGGTGTCTACAGTAATATAGCGATTCACAACGCACTGGAAAAAGTACAGTATTTTTCGAAGAGAGACCGCGCGTTCATCACTAAAGTCTGTGAGGGGACTGTTGAGAGACTGATCGAGCTCGATTACTGCATAAGCAGATATTCGACGCTGCCCGTGCCTCGCATGAAACCTGTCATCCAGAATATTCTGCGTATGAGCACCTACCAGATCCTCTATATGGACAGTGTTCCGAACGCATCGGCGGTCAATGAAGCTGTTCGCCTCGCGCAGACCAGAGGGTTCTACAATCTGAAAGGGTTCGTGAACGGTGTTCTCCGGAACATAGTTCGGAACGCCGGGTCGATCGAGTATCCGAGCGCTGAAAAGGAGCCCGTCAGCTATCTGTCTGTCACCTACAGCGTACCGGAATGGCTGGCGGAAGCCTGGCTCAAAGAGTACGGCATGATAGTTGCCGAGAAGATGTTCGCAAGTTTCCTCGAGGTGAAGCCCACGACGATCAGACTGAAGACGAGCCGGGTGAACCGGGCGGATATACTGAACAGCTTAAGGAATCAGGGCGTTACGGTAAAGAAAGCTCCGTATCTTCCCTATGCCTACAATATTTCTGATTACAATTATCTGCCCGCTCTGGACGCGTTCATGAAGGGACTCATTTTCCCTCAGGACGTAAGTTCCATGCTTGTGGCCGAGGCGGCCGCCCCGAGACAGGGCGACTACGTCATCGACGTGTGCGCAGCCCCGGGAGGGAAGAGCCTTCACATAGCGGACAAGATGGCATCCTACGGCATGGTCGAAGCGAGGGATCTCTCCGAGGAAAAGGTCGCCCTCATCGTTCAGAACGTGACCCGCGCGGACCTCATCAATATCAGACCGGTCGTCATGGATGCTCTCATGCATGATCAGGAATCTGAGGAGAAAGCGGATATTGTGATATGTGACCTGCCCTGTTCGGGGCTTGGTGTGATCGGCAGGAAGGCCGACATCAAGTACAGAATCACTCCCGCCAAGATCCAGGAGCTTCAGGAGCTCCAGAGGAGGATCCTGCACAATGCGGTGAGCTATGTGAGACCGGGCGGGACTCTGATTTACAGCACCTGCACGGTCAGCCGCATGGAGAACGAGGAGAATGTCAGGTGGCTCACGGAGAATTATCCGCTGACACCGGACAGTCTGGATCCGTATCTCCCGCATGAGCTGCATAGGCACACGACGGCGGAGGGCTATCTTCAGCTTGTCCCCGGCATTCATGAGTGCGACGGCTTCTTTATTGCAAGATTCCGCAAAAATGAGTGAGACTTGGCGCGGTCACCGCTTTGCTGCGGTCGGCGCATGCGTGCCCTGCGGGTAAAAGCGAACGTCCATTGGCCACTATCACAAGTGAGGAGTATATGCAGTCAAACACAGAACATTCACAGGAATATGTCAATATAATAGATATGACGATGCCTGAAGTGTCCTCTTTAATGGAGGAAATCGGGCAGAAGAAATTCAGAGCGCGTCAGATTTATGAGTGGATCCACGTGAAGAACGCGGCATCCTACGATGAGATGACGAATCTGTCGAAAGATCTTCGTGCCCGCCTCGAGGCTCAGTATCCGCTCCTTCTGCCGGTCAGGGAGACCGTGCAGATATCCAAAGTGGACGGGACCAGGAAGTATCTGTTCCGTATGCATGACGGAAACTACGTAGAGAGCGTTCTCATGATGTATCATCACGGGAACACGGTCTGCATATCTTCCCAGGTGGGCTGTCGGATGGGCTGTACATTCTGCGCTTCCACGATCGGAGGACTCACGAGAAATCTGACGGCGGGCGAGATGCTCGGCCAGATCTACGCGATCGAGAGAGATTTCGGACAGAGAATCTCCAATGTCGTAGTCATGGGAACGGGGGAACCCCTCGACAACTATGAAAATGTCGTGCGCTTTATACGGATGCTCACGGACGCGGACGGTCACAATATCAGTGAGAGAAATGTCACTGTGTCCACATGCGGGATCGTTCCGGGTATCCTGAGACTGGCGGAAGAAAAACTGAGCATTAATCTGGCACTGTCCCTGCACGCTCCGAATGACGAGATGAGGCGGAAAATCATGCCTGTCGCGAAGAGCTTCACGCTTCGCGAGATCATGGATGCACTGAAAGTCTATTACGAGGCGACGCACAGAAGGCTTACATTTGAATACAGCCTGATAGCCGGAGTTAATGATTCGGATACCTGTGCCGGAGAGCTCGCGCAGCTGCTTTCGGGCATGAATTGTCTGGTCAACCTGATTCCGGTCAATCCGGTCAGGGAGACCGGTATGAAGGCGCCGGACCGCCGCGCGGTGACGGCCTTTCAGAAAAAACTTGAAAATTATACAATAAATGTTACTATTAGAAGGGAAATGGGCCGTGATATTGACGGGGCCTGTGGACAATTAAGAAAAAGGTACACAGAAACGGATAAACTATGAAAGCTTTCGCACTCACTGATGTGGGACAGAGAAGAAAAATTAATCAGGACTGCGTGTATGCATCGACCGGCCCTGTCGGAAATCTTCCCAATCTGTTCATTGTGGCAGACGGTATGGGAGGACATAAAGCCGGCGACTTCGCGTCGCGTTTCGCGGTCAACGCCGTCAGAGAATCGATCGGTGCAAGCCGTGAGACCAATCCGATCAAGCTGATACGTGACGCGATCGAGCTTGCCAACAGGGGTATACTGAAGGAATCGGATGAGCACGAAGAAATGCGCGGTATGGGCACGACAATTGTCGTGACGACCATCATCGACCATTACGCATATACTGCAAATGTCGGAGACAGCCGCCTGTACCTTCTCGGCGATACACTGAAGCAGATCACAAAAGACCACAGTCTTGTAGAGGAGATGGTCAGACTCGGAGAGATCACAGAGGCGGAAGCCCGGAACCATCCGGATAAGAATATCATCACGAGAGCAGTCGGCGCTACTCCCGCTGTGGACATTGATTTCTTTGACTATAAGGTCGAACCTGGGGGAATGATTCTCATGTGCTCTGACGGACTCTCCAATATGGTGGAGGATGAGGATATAAGAAGAATTCTCAGACGAACAGTTTCTATCGAAGAAAAAGCCAGAGTGCTGGTTGAAACAGCGAACGAAAACGGCGGAAAAGATAACATTGCAGTCATTCTGGTAGAACCGGATTCGGACGAGGAGGCATAATGTTAAAAGCGGGGACAGTTTTAGGGGAACGATACGAAATTGTTGGCCGTGTCGGATCGGGCGGTATGGCCGATGTTTATAAGGCTAAGGACCATAAGCTGAACAGGTTCGTAGCCGTTAAAGTCATGAAGAGTGAGTTCCGTGAGGACGGCACCTTTATTTCCAAGTTCAGGAGAGAGGCGCAGTCAGCGGCTCGTCTTGCCAATCCGAATATCGTGAATGTATTCGATGTCGGCGAGGACATGGGCAATTATTACATTGTCATGGAACTCGTCGAGGGCATTACGCTTAAAGAGTATATATCGAAAAAGGGCAAGCTTTCTGTCCGCGAGGCGACCAGTATTGCCATTCAGGTCTGTATGGGTCTCGCGGCAGCCCATCAGGCCGGTATTGTACACCGGGATGTAAAACCTCAGAACATCATTATTTCCACTGACGGAAAAGTCAAGGTGACTGACTTCGGTATTGCGCGGGCAGCTTCGTCCAATACCATCAGCGCCAACGCGATGGGTTCTGTCCATTACAGCTCTCCCGAGCAGGTGAGGGGCGGTTATTCCGACTCCAGATCCGATATCTATTCTCTCGGTATCACTCTGTACGAGATGGTCACAGGACGTGTGCCGTTTGACGGAGAGACGACAGTCGCCATCGCGATCAAGCATTTGCAGGATGAGATGGATCCGCCGTCGAAATACGCGCCGGATCTCCCGTACTCTCTGGAGCAGATCATTTATAAGTGTACACAGAAGAGCGTTGACAGAAGATATCAGTCGATGAACGACGTCATTAATGACCTGAAGCATTCGCTTGTGGAACCGGACGGTCGTTTTGTCACGCTGACACCGCTCTCGGATCACGCGAGAACAGTCGTGATTACACCGGAAGAGCAGGACCGCATCCGCAGCGACGGCTATACGCGCACAGATATCAGCCAGAAAACATATACATCGACAGCTGCCGCAAAGTCTGGCCGTGAGCTGCCGGAGGATGAGCCATATGATGACCCATATGATGATTCGGATGACGGTCTCTCCGGAAGACTTGAGAAGGCCATGACGATCGGAGTCTTTGTGATCGGCGCGCTGATCATCTGCGTCCTCATCTATTTCATCGCGCGGGCGGCCGGCCTCTTCAGCATGGGCAGAGGCTCCGAGGAGAGCAATCAGGTCGCAGTCGAGAGCACTGTGGCGGCAGTGGGTGACAACGGGACAACGGAATCCACAAGTCAGGTGGAAGTTCCGGTCATCGTGGGCATGTCTGAGAGCGAGGCAGCTGCCAAAGCACAGGAAGCCAATCTCGGCATCAAGTATATGGGCGAGAAGGAGTCAGAGGAGTATGAAGCGGGGATCATCATGGAACAGGATCCCGCAGCCGGCTCCAAGGTCGACAAGAACACGACGATCTACTACTATAGAAGCAGCGGACGCACTACGATCACGATGCCGGATGTCATTGGCGCATCCCTGACTGACGCGCAGAACGCTCTGACATCCGCAGGATTCTCTAACCTGCAGGTGGCGAACGCACCGTCCGAGGAAGTACCGATCGGTAACGTCATTTCTGTATCACCGGGCGTAGGAGAGAACGTCGGACCGACTGACCTCATCACACTGACCGTCAGCACCGGATCCGAGAATGCCGCAAAGGTAACTGTCAGCTCCTACGGCGGACTGCCTGAGGATCAGGCCGTAGCCGCGCTTCAGGGTATGGGCCTTATTGTCAGGATCGAGTACGGCTCCTCCGACCGTGTAAATGTCGGCGATGTCATCAAGCAGAGCATTTCCAGCGGTACCGAAGTTTCCGTCGGCACGGAGATCACTCTGACAGTTAATAATCCTGACATGATCGGTCAGACGGGAACGACAGGCGGCGGCGCGACCATTCAGACGGCAAGCTGGACAACGAACTCCACGCTGGACGCTCCTTCCAATTATCAGGGCGGCCCATTCAGACTGGTACTTCAGCAGACCGTTAATGGCCAGACTGTCGAGACGACTGTTGATGAAGGTGACTATATTGACTTCCCATACCAGCTGCTCTGCAAGGGTGCGGCAGGCGTATCCGAAGGAAAAGTCGTCATGTATGAGCTCTATGACGGCGATTATATCTCCCGTGCCTCCTGGCCGGTAGTATTCTCATCCGCCGGCTGATGCTTAAGGGAAAGATAATAAAAGGAATTGCCGGATTCTACTATGTCGATACTGTAGAATCCGGCATTTATGCTTGTAAGGCGAAAGGCATCTTCCGGAAGCTCGGGAAGAAGCCTCTCGTCGGCGATGATGTGGAGATTGAGATCACCCACGAGAAGGATCGCGAGGGAAGTCTCGTCGCTATCGCTCCCCGCGTCAATGAACTGATTCGCCCTGCTTCGGCCAATGTGGAGCAGGCTCTCATTCTGTTCGCTCTGAAGAGCCCTGACCCGAATCTTGTGCTGCTCGACAGATTTCTTATATCCATGGACATGAAGGGAATCCCTTCAGCCATATGTTTTAACAAGCAGGATCTGGCAAGCTGTAAGGACAAGGAAGAACTGCGTGAAACCTATTCGGCATGCGGATACCGGGTATTTTTTGCCAGCTTTGCCGAGGGAGACGGAATCGAAGAAATCAAAGAGTTCATGGCCGGAAAGACGACCCTCCTTGCGGGTCCGTCCGGCGTAGGCAAATCCACGTTGACCAACGCATGCCAGTCGAACGTCCACATGGAGACGGGCGAGATATCGAAAAAACTTGCCCGCGGCAAGAATACGACAAGGCACGCGGAGCTCATCCCGTGCGGTAATTCTACTTATATAATGGATACGCCGGGATTCACGAGTCTTCTTCTTGAGGGCATAGAGAAGGAAGAGCTGCGGCATTATTACGCGGAATTCGCACCATATGAGGGAAAGTGCAGGTTTGACGGGTGCGTTCACATTCATGAGCCGGACTGCAGGGTAAAAGAAGCTCTGAAGGACGGACTCATCAGTCACAAAAGATACGAGAACTATTGCCTGATTTACGAAGATCTGTATCGGCAGGAAAAGCAAAAGTATTAGAGGTATAAAGGAGATATTATGGAAAACATACTTGCCCCATCAATTCTAGCAGCGAATTTTGCGGATATGTCGTCCGAGTTCAGGATCCTTGAGAACGGCGGAGTCAAATGGCTCCATGTCGATGTCATGGACGGACTTTTTGTCCCGAATATTTCTCTGGGATTGACTGTCGTTAGTTCGATCAGGAAGGCAACGGATCTGTTCTTTGACGTTCATCTTATGATCGTCGATCCGATTCGTTACATTGATGAGTTCGCGAAGGCCGGCGCTGATCTCATTTCATTCCACCTCGAGGCAACAGAGGACGCGGATGCTGTGATAGATAAGATCCGCGCGGCAGGCAAGAAGGTCGGCATCGTCATCAAGCCGAAGACCCCGACGAAGGCTCTCCTTCCTTACGTTGAAAAAGTCGATGATATTATGCTCATGTCAGTCGAGCCGGGCTTCGGCGGCCAGTCCTATATTCCGGAATCCACGGAGAGAATCGCGGAAGTGAAGGCCATGACAATGGAGAAGAATCCTGAGTGCATGATTGAGGTCGACGGAGGGGTGACATTTGCAAATATCCCCGAAATTACAGGAGCGGGCGCAAATATTCTTGTGGCAGGCAGCGCTGTCTACAAGGGAGATATCGCAGCCAATCTTCTGAGATTTAAAGAGGTGTTCCCGGGGTGCCTGGCAGAATAAGCATTGTGAGCGGCGGACCGGCATATCCCGATTTCGTCGCCCGCTATATTAAAAAGTTCGGCAGTGACATTGTCATTGCCGCCGATAAAGGGCTCGATACCTGTGTCCGCGCGGGAATCGTGCCCGATATTGTGCTGGGTGATTATGACAGCACCGGCATGCGCGGACGTATCGATGAGATGAGGCAGTCCGGCGCTTATGTCGAGGTTTATCCCGCGGAGAAAGACTTTACGGACACGGAGGCCGCAGTCATGTGTGCCCTCCGTAAAGGAGCGGAAGAGATCGTCATACTCGGGGCGACCGGAGGACGGCTCGATCACTTTCTTGCCAATCTGGATCTGTGTCTCATACCCCTTCGGCGGGGAGTAAAATGTACACTTGTCGATGAGCACAACGAATTAAGGCTCCTTGACAGAGGAATTACTCTCTGTGCGGATGAAGCGGCCGGACGATATATATCGCTCCTGCCGTTCACTGATCTCGTCAGCGGAGTTACCCTGACCGGCATGAAATATCCGCTCCTGGACGCCCCACTTGTCCGAGGAAGTTCTCTCGGAGTCAGCAATGAGGTGACCGGCGAGACCGCCCGTATTGATTTTCGGGAGGGGATACTGATTCTTGTCCTGTCAAGGGACTGAAAGCTTTTTCCGGTGGAACAAAAGCGGATTATTGACTTGGAGTTATGACTTACGTTGACCATGGCAGCGTGAAAGGGGCATAGATGGCAACAATCAGAATAGCCGTTGTGGAAGATGAACAGGAACATGCATGAGCGATTCCACGGCTATGGTACAAAGAGCATAAAAAATACAGTTGCCAGATATGACGGTACGGTGAACTTTTCTGCGGAGAACGGAACCTTTCTCGTAAAGATCAGCTTCAGTCTGCCTTAGACGTAGAGCTTGCCCGGACCTTGTCATACCCTGCTGCATTTCGGGTCAAAACTGAGTCATTTCACGTCAGCTGCCGTTTAGGCAGCTTTTTTTTGCTATATTACAAATCATAAAAAGGGTAATTTCCCAGCGCAGAAACTATTCCATGATGAAGACAGTCCCGTATCTGCACTCGGAGAGACTATATGAGGCGCTTCGGGGAAAGCTGGGAGATGACAGTACAGTCCTTCATCTGGTCCCGGGCATGGGACACGCTGCGGACAGCCTCTATTCCGATGAGATGCTTGCAGACCTTAAGCATTATCTCGATGAGAAACTCGGATCTTAAGCTCCGACAACAGCCTGTAAGAACTGTTACCTGCGTACTATGGCAGTTTGTGTGAGCGGACGGAATCAAAGTCCGGATAAGGAGAAAATATGAGTTATTGGATATGGTATCAGGGAGATTTTGAGAGATGGCATGCCATGAAGCAGAACTTCAGCCGCGTGGAGCGTGGGCTTTTCTGGCCGGCTTTCTGGAAGAGTGAAGGCATTCGGAACAGAATTGCCCTTTCAAGAGAATATGTATTGGATGAGGAGACGAGTTTCACAGTCCATGCGCGCGGCTCAGGTTTTGTTCTCGTCAATGAGGAAAAGCATTCCTTCGAATCTGTGATAAAATGCGGTCCCGGCAAGGTCAAGGTGACAGTACACCTCGGTCGTCTCGATGCGCTGCCGAGCGCCCTTGTTGAGGGTGACGTCATTTCATCCGGCCCGGGCTGGTTCTCGGATGACTATGCGGAGAAACTCCCGGCGGGCTGCAATAAACTCTATACGGATCCGGCGCAGGACCCGGCGGAATGGGATTATACAGAAACAGAGTATCGTCCTGTGCGTATTGAGAGGGTATGCGGAGGTACTCTCTATAAGTTCGAGACGGAGCTTACAGCCAGCCTTGAGATTCGGGCGCCCGAGACAAGGCTTCGCCATATGACCGTATACTGCGGTGAATCCCGCGCGGAAGCTTTGGCCGGCAAGGATTGCTATCTCTTCTGGGAACCTGAGATTACAGGCTCCGGTGCGTCAGCTGTCGGACACTGCCCGCGGTGCGCGCTGCGATATGTGTTCATAGAGGGGGAACCTGTCGAACTTACGGCTGTTTATCAGTATGTGGATTTTCCGGTCCGAACTGCATTTGCATGCGATGATCCAAAACTAAATCAGATATGGAATGTAGCTGAGCACACATTCCGCCTGTGCAGCGGTATTTTCTTCCTCGACGGAATCAAGCGCGACGGCTGGATCTGGAGCGGCGATGCCTATCAGAGTCTTCTCATCAGCCGCTATCTCCTCGCGGAAACGGGCGTGGAACAGCGCACGCTCGTTGCGCTTCGGGGCAATGACCCAATGACCGCTCATATCAACACGATCGTAGATTACTCGCTTCTCTGGGTGCTGGGTGTTAAGGAGCATTTGGAGACGTTCCATGACCGGGAATTCCTTGGGGAGATTTATCCGAAGGTGAGAAGTCTTATCGGATTCTGCATGAGGCGAACAGATGAGTCCGGTTTTCTTGTGGGGATGGAACGCGACTGGACATTTATCGACTGGGCGGACATAGATAAGGATGGGCCGGTCGGCGCTATAGAGATGCTGTACTATGCAGCCCTCAGCGCAGCGGCGGATCTTGCGTCCATGGCGGATGATCAGGAATTCGAAAATCTTTACAGGGCAGAGGCAGACCGGATCCGCGAATGCATCAGAGAGCATTTCTGGTCTCAGGAGCTTGGCGCCTTTATAGATTCCTTCACATCGGGACGCTGCCATGTGAGCCGGCAGACAAATCTGCTTGCGATCCGGTGCGGCATTGCCGATGAGGAGCAGACGCGTCTGGTATCCGCAAATGTATTGCACTCGGATAAAGTCCCGCCCATCAGCACTCCCTACTTCCAGTTTTTCGCGCTTGATGTCATGGGTCAGCTGGGCGAAATCGAGACAGTACTTGATGTGGTCAGGTCCTACTGGGGAGGCATGCTGGATCTGGGGGCTGTGACGTTCTGGGAGGAATTTGATCCTTCAGTTACCGGTGATGCCCAGTATGGTATGTACGGCGATCCTTTTGGCAAGAGTCTGTGCCATGCGTGGGCAGCGAGCCCGATTTACCTCATTTCAAGATACCTGATCGGTCTTGAAATCTGTGAAGATGGGGATGACCGGTTCGTGCTCACACCGCACCTTGAGCTCTTTGGAGTGCTTGAATGCACGCTTCCGGTGGGAGAGAATGGTCAGATCGTCCTGTCCTGGGATGGCAGGACACTTCGTGTGAAGGCCTTGTCCGTTTCTGGTAAGCTGCGTGTATGGGGGCAGGAGATTTCGGTGAATAATGCGGCGGCAGTCGAGGTTCAATTGCCATAAACAGGCAATTGAACCGACTTGCAGATCTTCTAGTTCTTTTTGGATTTTTGTGACTTCCAGGCGGCTTCTCCCTTCTGCGCCTTCCTTATCTGATTTTGGCAACAAAAATACCGCCGGGGAGAATCCGCCCGACGGCTCAAAGTGTACAGTGCCGGGTAAGTGCCCTGCACCGTTCTGTGATCCGTCCTTTTGCCTGAGAGATTCAGCGGCTCATAAGAGAGCCGGCCTTGCACCTTCGGCACCCTGTTCGAAACAGGGATTCTCGGGATTTTCCTATGCTTCCTGTTCCATGGCGGTTCAGGAAGTTTTACCGGAAGTATTCAGTTAGCATAGGCTATTATGCGCTCCTGGAAACCATTTGTCACCCGCCTTTTGTCGAAGAAAGTTTTTGTACTGCTTATTGAGAAACCAGAGCCCGTTTGCTATAATAAATTTTTGCGATGGGCTCTATTTTTTATGTGCCTCGCGGCGTGTAAAATGAGTCCTGATATGGGGAAGAACCTCAAATCGCGGTCTGAAGCCGCTCAATAATAGAAACTTAAGGAGATAGATATAAATGAAATTAGGTATCGTCGGCCTCCCGAACGTAGGCAAGAGCACACTGTTCAATTCTCTGACACGCGCCGGTGCGGAATCGGCCAACTATCCGTTCTG